>JAYSYF010000272.1:0-11200 GCA_043716655.1 Bdellovibrionales bacterium
CCCTTCGTGCAGGCAGACAATAGTACGACTCGCAAATTCGGTGGGACAGGTCTTGGCTTGGTACTTTCACAACGTCTTTCTCAGGCACTGGGTGGACACATTTCAATCAGCGATGACTGCGGCAACGTAGGATGCACATTCACCTTGTCCTTCACAGCAACTGTTCCGTCTGGATCCGCACGGGCTGCACGCACGAAAAAAGCGTTGGGCGCACCGAAATCCGGCTCGCTCAAAGATATCCGGGTTTTGGTTGTCGACGACTCGATCGATAATCAGTTTTTGGTGACACATCTTTTAACGAAAAACGGTGCGGTGGTCGAAACCGCAAGCGACGGGCGTGAAGCATTAGAAAAAGCCATCGAAGGAAAGCACGACGTCATCTTAATGGACATTCAAATGCCCACAATGGATGGCTATCAAGCAAAGAAGGCGTTGGACGACTGTGGCTACCCAAAGCCGGTCATTGCGCTCACAGCCCATGCAATGGCTGAAGAGCGAGTAAAAACAAAATCTGCGGGATTCGCGGGACACTTAACGAAACCACTCGCCGCCGATGAGCTACTTCAAACGGTAGCGCAACTGGCGAAACACTTTCATTGAGGATTCATGCGTGCAAAGACTGAAAACTTCGACACCGTGATTATTGGCGGTGGAGCCGCGGGTCTCACCGCAGCGACATATCTTCAGCGCTTCAAAAGAAGAACGCTCGTCATCGACACAAATCGATCTCGTCTTCGCGCAATTCCTCTTATTCGCAATCTGGTCGGCTATTCCGATGGAATCGCAGGGCGTACGCTACTTAGGCGACTGCGAATGCAGGCCGGAAAATACGGAGCAAAAGTAATCGAAGGAAATGCGGTCGCAAAAGTTAGACGGGGGATATTCGAGATTCAAGTCGGCGACTCGATTTATCATTCACCTAGCGTGGTATTGGCGACGGGAGTTCGCGATCGACAACCGCCGATCGATAACTATCTCGATCTATGCGCTCGCGGGGCACTGGCCTACTGTCCAATTTGTGATGGGTACGATCATTCGCAGGAAAAAATCGGGGTCATCGTGGACTCGCCGTCCGACTTTGGAAAAATAAAATTTCTCTACGATTTTTCAAGCAATCTGCACGTCATATTTACCGGCAACAAGCCCGTGCCAGCGAAGTTCGAGAAGAAGCTCGCGCGAGCTGTGGCGAAAGTTCACATTGGAAAAATTGAAACGCTTACGGTAAATCCCAAAAATCGGAATCTTATTGTGAAGCTTCAAGAGCAAAAAGCGTTCGAATTGCAAACGGCGTATGTCCAACTGGGTTTTGATGTTCCCGATGAAGCGATAAAGAACATGGTGAGTCTTAACCGCAATTCAGAAGGCCGGTTCATCACCGATCGGCACCAACAAACCTCAATACGTGGTCTCTATGCGATCGGCGACTGCGCCGATTCGCTCGCTCAAGTTTCAGTAGCAGTTGGCGAAGCCGCCATTGCGGCGACGCACATTCACAATCAACTATGGAAAAAGAGTGATCGACTCACCCGATGACGGTTCCGAAATTTCTCGAACCATCTCGCTAGCGTACGCTGGGTCTGCGCGTACAATATCAGCCTGCGAGACAATTCCAGAGATTGAGCCGTTTTCATCTACGATCACCAAACGGCGAATTTGATTCTCTTCCATAATTTCTAGGCATTGCTCGATCGACTCAGTTTCGCCAACAAACAAACACGGCATTGTCATGCAATCCTCTGCAGTCAGCGTGAGCGGATTCAAACCTTTCGCGACCGTTCGGCAGACGATGTCGCGATCCGTGACGACGCCGATGGGTTTACGACTCTGTTCGGTTTCCACAACCGGAATCTCACGGGAACGCAGTACGCAGGATTCTCGCTCATGATTTCTCTGACTTCGTTCATATTGTACTCCTTTAGAGTCGGTCACACGGGGCGACTATCTTCACGCTACGCCTCTTAGCAAATCTATGCCCAACCAAAAAAGAAAACCGCCTCGCTGAGGCGGTTTTCCAAGAAGGATCGAAACAGGCGTGGTTAAGTGTCTATTCTTCTTATTCGCTTCGTGATTGATTTTGTTGAGCTGCTGCACGATTTGCGCTGTTCTTCGCTCGCGCCTGACCACCTTTGCGACCTGCTTCGGCAGCTTCTTCAGAAGTAAATTCGTGCGCTGTTCCTTTCGCGTGTGCTGCGCGTCCGCCTTCGCTCGCGATACTACGCTGCTCTTCTGGATCCATGGCAGCGAAGCCACGGTTTGAGCTGCCAGTGCGTTCGCTCTGATTACCTTTGTTTGATTGATTCTGAGCCATGAGATCTCCTTAGGGGGGGGGGTTGTATACCGATCCGACTTGACGTCGACTCGCGACCCGCCGAGTTGCAAACGTAAGACCCGGCGAAACCTGAGCCAGCAGCGCGCTATAACGAATTAGAAAAAAAAATGAATCGCGGTGAGAAACTTTGGAACCTTGTGCCGAGATTTTGTGGAACGTGGGTTTGACTCATGTGTCACGGAACTTAATCATTTTTACAATCGTTTAAGGTTCGAACCGTCTCGGTCATTGAGTCCACCGCTAGAGAGCACATCGAAATTTAGTAAACGTGCATTGGATGGGCCCGGACATTGCTCAGGAGCCATGGAGTAACGGACGTGAGCCAATGGATGGCTCTTTTTTCCCCGACGAATTCAATAGGACTTCAACAATGATTAGCAGACTCGCCCTCTTCATTTCTATCCTCACATTTATCTGGATTCCAAGATGCGCGTTGGCTGACGTGCAATTCGATTCAATCGAGCTCGCACAAGATCAACCGTTCATGAGTGAGATTCCAAAACTCAAAGACAAAAGCCTTGTCTGCGACGTGACATCAATATACTGGGCTCTGATTGCACAAATGAAAATCCGTGGCAGTGGACTTTATCGACTGAGTGGTCAACCAGCATTGTACCAAGTTGTCGCAAGGGATCCACTCGGGCGCGATATCGTTGCCCATGACGGCGCGACGCTATTGCGTTTGGCGCAGATGGGACAAGCGGAACATCCCCGTCGATTCGATTTCGAAATCCGCATGGGTGATCTGTGCTTAGCTAATAAGGATAAGCAGTTTGCTCCGGACGAATTTCTTGAGTATGTGCAAACGCTTCGGATGGCCGTTGCAACAGTTCCGATCGCGCGTTAGCGTTTCGGAATGGCTTACATCTTCCCGTTCATCATCAGCTTTTTTGTCATCAGCGGTCAGTCGAATGCTGCAGGCGAAAAGCCGCTTACGGCAAAACGAATTGACGTGCACATCTCAAAAGCCGATCGCTCGAAGTTTAAAGACTTAGCTCAAAGCCTGCAGATGGCGAGCATTACGCCTATCATCAACGACAATGACGAGGTCATCTGTATGTCGATCGGAGCCATTCATGACAAGAGCGTGTCGCAGACCTTGAAGGCGGAAGTCGGAGACTGTTTTTCCGACGTGAAAGTTTTTAAGAAATCGACCGGCGGAAAAACGACTAGCGAGACCGTCTCGGTGCTTTCGCCATCTGATGCGATGATGTTGTATTCGGCCCTCGTCGGTGCGTCTCGCGTCGACGTCGATCTCAAACGAAAGAAGAAGATCGTTCCGATGACTTACTTGATGGACTAATTGGCTCTATCAACGGTTCATTAAATAAACAGCGCCCGAGTCTGCGCTTGTGTTATCTGAACTTGCACTTGGGCCATTGGTTACAGTTACCTGATTACTCGATTCCTTCACGGCGCCAATTGCGATACTCGAACCGGAAATCGAGACTGCTGAACCAAACTGATCACTCGCGTCCGCATTCGGTGCCTTGAAGTAAGCGAGCTGCGACCAAACTGCGCCCGCTTGTCTGAAGAGATATGCGGCACCACTTGCGCCACTCGTGTTATCTGCGCTTGCGCTCGCCAACTGAGAATTTCCGCGCTGACTACTTGATTCGAATGGAGCTCCGACGCAAAGAAGTGCCCCGTTGAGGGAAACGCTCTGCCCGAACTTATCGCCGGCATCATTGTTTGAAGGCTTAATATAAGACTCTTCGGCCCAAAGTGCAGCTGCTCGTTTGTAAACGTAAACGGCTCCAGCGAGTGCATTAACGTTGCCCGCACTCGACTCGAGCGGAGCACCAACGGCAATGGTATCGGTGTCAATCGCAACGCTTGTTCCGAATTCGTCTCCTGCATCGTTGTTGCTGGCTTTCAGGTAAGCTTCTTCAGCCCAAGCGCCACCAGTTCGAAAAAACACGTAGGCAGCGCCCGCCGAAAGATTCGAGTTATCTGGGCTCGCGTTCGGTCCGTTGATGACGGCGGTAACGTTACTGTCCTCGTAAGGCGCACCCACGACAACCGTGTCGAGATGAATCGCGACGCTTCTTCCAAACTCGTCACCTGTACCAGGCCGCTGCGCTTTCACATAAGCCTCTTGAGTCCAAGTCGAACCGCTGCGTTTATAAACGTAAACTGCGCCCGAAGAGGCTCTCGTGTTGTTTGCCGAAGCCGTAGTTCCGTTTGTCACGGTTGTTTGATTACTCGATTCTTTCGGAGCACCCACGACAAGTGTGTCGCCCGCAAGCGCAACGCTTGCACCAAAGCGGTCATCGAGTTCCCCATTCACAGCTTTAATGTAAGCTTGCTGCGCCCAAGTGTTTCCGCTTCGAACGTAAACATAAACTGCACCCGAATCAGTATTCGTATCGTCGCTCGAAGCGGTGGCTCCATTGTCGATTGTCGCTTGATTGCTATCTTCCAGCGGAACTCCGACGGCAATGGTATCGCCATCAACCGCGACCGCAGTTCCGAATCCATCGTTTGCACCTGCGTTGACCGCTTTTAGATACGCCTGTTGAACCCATGTGCTACCGGTACGTTTGTAGATGAATGCAGCGCCAGCATCTGTGAGCGTGTTATCTATCGGTGCCGTCGCACCATTTGTAATTGTCGTTTGCGCGCTGTCTTCGCTCGGCGCGCCGACAACCATCGTGTCGCCAGAAACAGATACCGAAGTTCCGTAAGCGTCGAGAGTTCCACTGTTCGCGGCTTTCAAATACGCCTGCTGTAGCCAGCCGATCGTCCATCCGTCGGCGGCCCGAGCGACTCCCGTATTTCCGGCGGTGTCGACCGCGCGGACGCTAGCAAAATAGGCCGAACCTTCCGTTAGTGTCAGACCCGAAATCTGAATCGTTAAACCAGCGCCAGCATTCGTCCACGCATAGACATCGCTAGCACCACTCGAACTTCCAATGGCGATTTGATATTGTGCGATTCCTGAAAGTGAATCGGTTGATGCTGCCCAATCTAGCTGCGGAGTCGCTGAAGTCGACGATGTCGTGATTCCGTCTGTCATGCTCGCCGGTTGTGCTGGCGCTGTAACGTCGGCCCGCCAGCCGTCACCTTGAGCAACAGTTGAATAATTTCCGGCTACGTCTTTGAGTCGAACGCTCGCGTAATAGTAAGTTCCCTCGGTCAAAGTCAGGCCAGACTGCGTGCGCGTCAACAGAGCTGCATTTGAAGTCCAACCCAATGTATCGATTCCACCTGCGGTTGTGCCGATTGCAAATTCATACGAGTCGATGCCCGATCCTGCTGTGTCCGAACCTGCAAGCCACGTCACGGCTGTCGATGATGTAAGCGTGGTGCTCCAGGTTAGGTCGTCGACCGCAGTCGGCGGCGATGGTGCCGTTGTATCGACGAAAAAGTTTTTGTTCGCGCCGAGTGAACCGGCAGCAGCTGGTGAAGGCAAAGTTAATACGGCGTCATTCAGTACGGCATCGCGAATTGCGCCCGAGTTTAACGTAAGCGCCGTCGTCGCAAGATAGTCGAGGTCCGTCGATGTGTCGCCGGCTTGCACAGTATATCGAAATACAAGCGTCGCGGTTCCCGTTCCGCCGAAATAATCAGCGGCCTGATCGACCGTCCCGGTCTCGAGTCCTAGCTGCGGTGTTCCTGTAACAGAGACGGCTTCACTAAATGAAATCGCAATATCTATGATGCCTGCTTGTTTGAAATAGCCGTTCGTCGCTGATGAACTTACTGAAAGCACGGTCGGTTGAGTCGTATCGATCACGAGATTTTTCTGCAAAGCCAGAGATCCCGAACCAGCACCGATCGGAAGCGTTAGTACGGCCGCGTTTCCGCCGATATCTGCGATCGTCCCACCGGCGAGTGCAAGAGCGGCAGCCGACACCACATCGAGATCGCTCGCTGTGTCTCCACTCTGAACTGTGTAATTGAAAGTCAGCACCGCACTTGTCGACCCACTTGCGTAATTGACCGATTGATCTACCGTTCCTGTCTCGAGGGTAAGCGTCGGTGTGCCCGTGACTGTCACACTTTCACTGAAAGTAACTAGAATCGGAAGAACAGCGCCCGCTTTAAAACCTCCGTCAACCGCTGAGGAACTCACACCGGTGATCGTAGGTCCGGTCGTATCGATGACGAGTGCTTTCGCTGCGCTCAAAGATCCAGCGCCTCCGGCACTCGCGAGTGTTAAAACTGCATTGTTCGAAGCCGCATCGCGAATGGTTCCGCCGGCAAGCGCGAGCGCACTTGTCGAAACCATTTCAAGATCCGAACTCGTGTCGCCACCTTGCACGACGTAGGTGAACGTCAGTGTCGTGCTTCCAGATCCGCTCGAATAATTTACGACTCGATCAGTGGTCCCCGTTTCAAGAGCGATGGTCGGAGTACCCGTCACGTACACGATCTCAGAAAAAGTTACGGTGATCGGTATCGACGCCGGTGCTTTATGAGTTCCATTTGCGGCCGTTGATGAAACGCTCGCGACAACGGGAGCAATCGTATCGATTACGAAATCCTTGTAAGATGCTAGCGATCCGGCAGCGCCCGGTGATGGCAAAGTACGACTTGCGCTCACAGTCGTTCCATTCGCGAGAATCGAACCGCCTGCCAAAGATAGTGCTGATGTCGAAAGGTAATCTAAGTCTGAAGCCGCGTCGCCACTCTGAACTGTATAATTAAATATCAAAGTGGCGGTTCCAGAGCCGCTTGCATAAACTGCGGTCCTATCGGTCGCACCGGTTTCTAGCGTGAGCGTCGGTGAACCGCTGACCGTAACTGGATTGTCGAACTGAACCGAAATCGGAATTGTTCCTGCTCCGTAACTTCCGTTTGATTGCGATGATGTCACGAGCACCACAGCGGATACCGAATCGTCGTTGACAACAGTGAAGTCGATCGCGCTTCCCAACGTGACAGTGGCACCTGTCGCCTGCGAAAGAGTCAGTCGAAATGTTTCATCGTTTTCGTAAACCGTTTCGTTGACGACGGGATTCACGAGCGCAACGGCGGTTGCACCAGCAGCTAATGTGATGAAACCGGTGAGTGCAGAAAAATCAGCCGACGGTGATACCGTGATTGCACTGATCGTCCAAGTAAAAGTCAGATCTGTTTTTAACGGTTGTGAGAGCGTGAACAAGATCGTGCTGCTCGCATTTTCTCGAATTGAAAATGGTGCGACAGAAAGAGTGACTGGTCGAACGGCTGGGACCACGAGATCGACGTTGCCCTCTTCTGCTCCACCACCGCAGCCAGTGACAAACGCTACAAGCGTTATCATCACTGATTTCAACGATTTGGGCGACCGTGTCCACATGATAATTTATCGACATTTCTCGTAGCATTCTTGACCTAAGATGGGGCGAAGACACGAGCGGACCAGCCCATCGGCGGATTGTGAGAGATGCCCTAGCTTGATACACTAGTCGTAACAATATGAGATCATACAAAGCTGTTTTCCTTCTGATCTTCATCTCCGCGGGCCTCACCGGGTGTCCGAACGCCTTTCAAGAATCGGCGCAACGAAGCACAAACGAAGCCGTTTACTTCGCCGCCCAGCGCGATCTCGATGCGTCCGACTTCGATTCAGCCATCACAAAACTTCTTTCACTCAGCGCTTCGTACAAAACAAAGCGCGAGGTCGTAGCTACGATTGCTTCGGCTTACGCAGGTCGCTGCGGTCTCTCATTCTTAACTCTGGTGCAGCAGATCTCGGACAATCCAGGTTCAAGACTATTTCCATTGTTGTTGTCTAATTTTAGAAACGCAGCCTCTGGTGACATCGCAGATTGCATCGAAGGTGAACGTTGGTTGCGAACACTCGCACCGACAAACGTATTCACCGATCTTACGAGTGACGAGAATGTCATGCTCGCGATGTTATCACTCGCAAAAATTGGATCCGCACTTGGCACATATGGCGACCTTAATCATGACGGAATCGTCGATGCTGGTTTTGATACTTGCGATACAGCGAAACTTCCAGATGCGACCGCACGTGAAATCGGAACCGGCATGACCGTCGCAATCGCAGCGCTCTCGGCCTCAGGCGCCGACATCGGTGCAGCCGCATTCAGTAGTATCTCGACGACTTGCAGTTCATTACCAACGGGCTTCAATTTCTGCACAATCTATGCGCCGGCAGATTTCACAGTGAACCAAGTGAAAGCCCTCAACGGCATGACTGGAGCCCAAGATGCGGTGGGCCTGGGATCTTGCGCCGACACGACTGCCAACTGCGTGTGTCCTTAGTACTTTTGAATCGCCTCAGATATTGAATCGATCACATCTCGGGCCATCACCGACCGTGGGCCAAGTTTTCTGCCTGCGATCTCGCCGGCACGTCCATGCAAATGCACCGCAAGACACGCCGCCTCGAAGCACTTCATGTTTTGTCCAAGCAATGACCCGATCATTCCGCTCAACACGTCACCGGTCCCAGCTTTGGCCAAACTGGTATCACCGGTTTTGTTTACGAACACGCGCATACCATCAGTCACAACCGTTTCAAATCCTTTGAGAACAACGATCTGTCCGAACTTTCGGGCGCATTCGGCGGCGATCTTTCTTCTTGAAACGGAATCCGATGGAACTCGCGCCCGTTCCATGAGCGCCGCCATTTCGCCAGGGTGAGGCGTCAGCACCGCGTTTGTCTTCGTACCTCGCGGCCACGCTTTGAGTTTAGCTAGGACAGCGAGTGCATCTGCATCGACAACGAAGTTTTTTCCGACCGCAAATAAATCTCGAACCATTTTAACAGAGGTAACCGAACGCCCTAAGCCCGGACCAATGACAACCGCATCGGCGACGCGACATGCGTTTAGGAGTTCTCGCTTCGAACCGGAATCGATCCCGATTAATTCAGGAGTCAGTGATAAAGCCGCAGTTAAAACCGATTTCGGTACGGCGATCTGCACAAGACCGGAACCCATTCTCAGCGCCGAAGTTGCAGCGAACACGGGAGCCCCGATCATTCCGGAACTTCCACCAATAATTAAAACGCGGCCAAAAGTTCCCTTGTGTCCCTCGTGCGGTCGCTCGGGAAGCGGTGGTAGTGGCGACATGTTTAAGTTTCCGGACTTTGCGCGTTTTAGTCTCACTGGGTCATTATGCTGCATCGGTAGACATTATGTACAGCGTTCGCCACTCTATTCGTATGCAAATCGCGACACCACCCGATGAGAAGTCTCTTCAGCAAACTGTCATGACAGCGAAAACGGTTTCATTCGTTCTCATGAGTTCAATTTTCATGTTCGGGCTGATACTGCGGATGAAAGGCGATTTACAGATAGATCTTGAGTTGCTGAAAACGAATTTCACATCCAATCCGATCGCACCGGCACTGACGTTCATGGGCGTTGTGTGCTTCGCTCTGCACATTATAATTCCAAAACTAATTACTAAGAACGCGCGAGCGGGTCACTCGCCATTGCCATGATCGCGTCATCACTTCCAGATCGAAGTTCACTGCGCGACCAAAGCGCTTCGCCATAGCAATGACGGCGAAACAGGCATCAGCACGTGCGCCACTGTTCGATTCCATTCGCGGAGTCGCAATGATCTTGATGGCCATCTATCACTTTTGTTTCGATCTCGATCATTTCGGAGTCATAAGTCAAAACATGAATTTCCACGACGGCTGGCTTACGTTTCGCGCCGTCATCATGACGTTATTTACCGGCCTGGTCGGTGTCGGACTCGCTCTTGCGGCCGTTCGATATTCGTCACGAGGTTTTCTCAAGCGGCAGTTGCGCGTAGGCATCTGTGCCTTGATCATTACGATTTACACTTATTTCTTGTTCCCAAATTCCTGGGTCTATTTCGGAGTCTTGCATTTCATATTTGCCGCCAGCCTTCTTGGACCAGTCTTGGTACGAGTGCCTTGGTTAAGTCTCGCGGCCGGCATCTTCATGATCGCCTTACCGTTTTTCTACCGCGACCCGGTTTTTACAGATGGCGTGCTCGGGCTAACCGGCTTGTCGTCGACAAAACCGATGACCGAAGACTATGCACCGATCTTCCCATGGCTCGGCACGCTGCTTGTCGGAGTTTTCATAGGGCATATCTATCGGGATGCAGAATCAAAGAGTGCCATCGGTACGGGAGCACGAAGTGGCCGACTCGAGTTTGCTCCGCTTACGCGACTGGGCGAGCACTCACTTGTTTTCTACATGCTTCATCAAGTCGTTCTATTTCCAATTGCGTGGGTTATTTCGAAAATCTAGTTCCGTCCCGCCATCAATGCAGTTTTATTACGACCTTTCGAACTTCTTCCTTGTTCGCATTAAAACTTCGATAAGCTTCGGGTCCATCATCGATTCGAATGCGATGGCTTATGATGACCGACGGATCTATTTTTCCTTCCAGAATTAATTCGAGTAACGGAGCCATGTATTTCTGTGTGTGTGTCTGCCCCATGTTGAATTTCAAGCCTTTTGCAAATGCCGCTCCGAAAGGAATCTTGTCGAGAAATGCCGCGTACACACCTGGAATCGAAACCGTTCCCGCTTTTCGACATGACTGAATCGCTTGTCGAAGTACGTCGGGTCGATCCGTCGCTAGTCCAATTGCCGCTTTCGCCCGGTCCATCATAGCGGTAACAGTATGCCCGTGAGCCTCAAGGCCTACAGCATCAAGACACGAGTCGGGACCTACGCCGCCCGTCAGAAAAGCAATTTCGTCGAGAATGCCGTCTTCGGTCTCATCGAAATTAACGCACTCGGCGCCGGCAGCTTCGGCAAGTCCCAATCGCGATTGCACGTGATCAATCGAGATGACTCGTTCTGCACCTAGCAAAAATGCACTTCGAATGGCCATCTGCCCAACGGGTCCCGCACCCCAGATCGCTACTGTATCGCCAGGCTTGATGTTGCAATTCAGAGCAGCCATGTAGCCCGTTGG
>JAYSYF010000273.1:0-3709 GCA_043716655.1 Bdellovibrionales bacterium
GGAAGCGATCAACAAAATCGACTATCGCTCCGCCACGGTGAAGATCAACGTCGCACTTTCCGAGCCACCGCGGTTCAAGTGTCTGCCGAGTGAGGGGATCGGTCCACAGCAGCGAATCGGAATTGAGTTAACGGAAACGTTGATGATGAATCCGGCGGCCAGCGTTTCAGGATTTTATTTCAACCACCCGGATTCGCGATACTTCCGAGTGTAAACGCATGCTCCGGCTAGACGGCGCAGGCTATAAGATCAGACCAGCGGCGCGTTTGACGCTCGTTCGGTAAACATCAAGATATTTTACTTTGAAACTGTCCGCATCGTTAAAGCGTTCGAGCATGTAGCGCGAATTCCCAAGCAGCATGTCGCGCATCGAACGATCGCGAATCAGACTGTTCAAAGTCTGAACAAAATCGGGCGGGGACTTCGCGTCGAAAAGAAGCGCCGCCTGGTGCGAGTGAAACGCTTCGTGCGGTGAAATCTTTGAAAGTAGGCAGATGGCGCCTGCGGCGATGGCTTCGTTGGCTCCGACCACCTGGCCCTCGGCGGTCGATGTGCTGACAAAAATATCGAGAGAATAGAGCCATGGAGTTGGATCGGACAAGGGTCCCATCACTTCTAGATTTGGTGGAATACTTCCATATTTGGCTAGCTGCTGGCGAGTCATACCGGCGCACGTGAACTGTCCGCAGTTCGCCGCATCTTTCACGATCTTCAAGTAGGCCGCGTGGCCACGCGTACTGTCGGTACGCAAAAACGCACCGATGCGAATCTTGGAAAAAGTTTCGGGTTTCGATGGCTCCACTTTCGCGAGTGCGAGGGCTGCGTTTTTTCTTGGCGGGTACTTCGAAAGATTGATCGCGTTGTCGATCACATATGATTCGGTCTTCTTCTTCACGATGCCAACTTCAATTGCTTTCGCGAGTTCATTCTTAGTGGCGAAAACCGCATCATATTTAAAGTCTGACAAAATTTTGTCGACGAAGACGTTGAACTTTCCTTTTAAGCCCTTGCTGTCGGGAACTCCATGCGGACTGTGAACGATTGAAATACCCGTCATTTTTCCTAGCAAACGCGAGTATACCCCAGCGGTACGACCATGCGAGTGAACGACGTTTACTTTGTTCTTTTTGATCTGCTTCTTTAGATACAAGAGAGTTCCAAACGTAAATTTTCGATTCGGAATCATGATAAACTTGTCGGCGAGCTTTTTAAACTCAAAACCAAACGGCGGGTTTGAAGGACTTGCGACAATCACGCGGATGCCGGCTTTTTTTAGCATGATCATAAGATCGATCATGTGTTTCGGCGCTGGTCCCGCGTCGCTTCGCGCGGTTACGAATAAAACTGTGGTAGGCCCAAGAAATCCATCAGGCGTAATTTGTGTTCCGTTTCCAGACACGGCGGCCTTGATTTCGGCGGACGCGATCAATTTAGAAACGGGTCCTGATCCGGGTGCTGTGCTTGGTGCTTTGGGGTTCATAACTACTAAGCATTGTTCAACAAAAACCGCGCGATGGGTACCGCCCCGGTTTTGTATTCCGGGGTTAGAGGCTTTCGTCTAGGCCACCATTAGATCGGTGTTAAGGTATCGCGCACGTGCAAGGCACAACGGCTTGCGACCCATCGCAGTTCGGGACTATATATGGGAAGCAATCTCTGGAGGCGAATTCATGACGAAAATTCTTATCACCGGTGGCGCTGGATTCATCGGCAGTCAGTTCGTCGAACTCGTGCTTGGTACGCCTGGAACGAAGGTCGTCGTCCTCGATAAACTTACCTACGCCGGCAATTTGAAGACGCTCGACCACGCGGTGGATGCTGCGTGCTTGAAAGCTGGCGTCGAGGTCCGTTCACGTTTTGAATTCGTGCGGGGCGATATTTGTGATCGCGCTTTATTGGGCTCGCTTTTTGAACGACATCAGTTTTCGGCCGTCGTTAATTTCGCGGCCGAGAGTCATGTCGATCGTTCGATCGAATCGGCTGCCGAATTTGTTGAGACAAATATTATGGGAGTCTTTTCGTTATTAGACGCATCGATGCGCTATTTCGAAAAGCTCGATGCGAGCGCACGTTCTAAATTTCGTTTCGTTCAAGTTTCGACGGATGAAGTTTTTGGTCAACTTGGCGAGACGGGAGCGTTTACAGAAACAACTCCATACGCTCCAAGTTCTCCATACTCGGCATCGAAAGCGGCGGGTGATCACCTCGCACGCGCCTGGTATCACACCTACAAACTTCCTGTGCTCGTCACCAATTGTTCGAATAATTACGGGCCACGCCAGTATCCCGAAAAATTAATCCCTCACATGATCAACTGCGCTCTCACGGGCAATGCTTTGCCAGTCTACGGGGACGGACGAAACGTTCGTGACTGGATTCACGTTGCCGATCACGCGCGTGGAGTTCTCTTGGCCCTTCAAAAGGGAAAAGTTGGCGAGAGCTACTGCTTCGGCGGAAGAAGCGAGCGGCGCAACCTCGCGGTCGTTGAGGCGATCTGCGACGAGCTCGCACGCGCGGTTCCGCGCTCGGGCGCGGCGTCGTACCGCGATCTCATTAAATTTGTTGAAGATCGCAAAGGTCACGACTGGCGCTATGCGATCGACGATACGAAGGCGGAGCGAGAACTTGGTTTCAAACGCGAGTTCGTTTCGTTCGAAGCCGGCCTTGGTTCTACTGTGAAATGGTATCTTGAAAATCAAGCATGGGTAAAAGCTGTCACCGAAAAAGCAGGGGTTTAAAATGAAGGGTATTGTTTTAGCTGGTGGAAACGGAACTCGGCTCTATCCAAATACTTTGGCCGTTTCGAAACAGCTGCTTCCCGTTTATGACAAACCTGCGATTTATTATCCGATCTCTGTTCTGATGCTTGCGGGAATCAAAGAGATTTTGATCATCTCGACACCTCGCGATTTACCGATGATCAAGGCGCTCATGGGAACGGGCGAACAGCTTGGAGTCCGTTTTGAATATGCCGAGCAAGCAAAACCCGACGGAATCGGTCGCGCGTTTACTATTGGTGAAAAGTTCATCGGCGACAGTCCCGTTTGTTTAATTCTCGGCGACAACATCTTTTACGGCGAGGGTCTCACTCGCATGTTGGAAAATGCGGCGGCATTAAAAACAGGCGCTCGCGTGTTTGCTTATCAAGTCGGCGATCCCGAGCGATACGGCGTAGTTGAATTCGACGACTCCTACAAAGCTCTCTCGATTGAAGAGAAACCCGCGGCGCCGCGCTCGAACTGGGCCGTCACCGGACTTTATTTCTATGATCGCGACGTCGTCTCTATAGCGAAACAGTGCAAGCCAAGTGCGCGTGGCGAACTTGAGATCACCGATATCAATCGCGAATACTTGCGACGTGGATCTCTTGAAGTCGAAGCCTTTGGACGTGGAATGGCGTGGCTCGATATGGGAACTGAAAGCGCACTTCTCGATTCCGCAAACTTCGTCGCAACCATTGAGCGCCGGCAGGGACTGAAGATCGCGTGCCTCGAAGAAATCGCGTTACTCAAGAAATTCGTGACACTCGAAACGATGCGAAAGACGGCCGAAGCCATGCCGCAAAGTGCGTATTCAACTTACGTGAAGAGAGTGGTCACAGGGTTTCAAAAAGGAAAATCGGGTCGTGCCTAAAAAGCGCGTCCTCGTGACCGGTGGTGCGGGCTATATCGGCTCGCACGTAGCAAGGCTGCTGACCGAAAATAACTAC
>JAYSYF010000274.1:0-3693 GCA_043716655.1 Bdellovibrionales bacterium
ACGCGAATCGTAAGCGACACGGCGCGATTGTCTTCGATGTTCGATATGTCGCGGGCGAAACCGACCAAGTAACTGTCGAACCGAGTCGCGCTTTCAAGCAGCGCTAAGATTTCATCGCGCTCGCCATTGGTGAGTTCAGTCTTATCTGGGATTAATTGCGAGACGGCGAGTGCGAAGGCGGCAGGTGCCGCATTCCCACGGTCTTCATAGGCGAGTCGAATCAGCTCGCGAGTGGCCGTGACGAAATTCAAATACGGAGCGACCTGCGGTGAGGGATCGACCCAGTCCGCTCGTCGAAGCGCCGCTAAAAATCGGGGGTAACGACTGAACTCTCTTCCGCTACTGGTGAGCATTCCCCCCATGGAGTCGCGATAGTCTTTGAAACCGTCCTTGAAACTCGAAGCACCAAAATACTCTTCTTCGATCTGATTTTGCCGCTTTTTTCGTGTCGCCTCATCTTCGCCGTCGACGCGGCTGAACTTTCGATCGAGACCACACAGATCATCGGTTCGAAGCAATTCGACGATGGGCTTCGAAGTGGCTGCCGTCTCGGTTTTTGTTCCTGAAGCTGTCGGAGTCTTCATCCTGTGGTCGGCGGCTAGAGGCTGAACCGGATCGGTAGCGACAGCTGGCACGCTGACTTCTTCATGAACGACCGAATGGCGTCCGAAGTCGCTTCGGCGTGTGCAGAAGAAAAAGCAGGCGACAGCAATCGTGACCGATACCCCCAAAAGCAGGGTGGTTCCGTGCTTCTTTTGAACCGGTTGGGGCGTCGTCATGCTGGAATGATAGCCAAATTCCTCAGGATAACCAGGATTGAGATAGAGCCCGAAGAGGCCTGCCTCCGATTTAAACGCGGCTTGCCACAGACGAGCTTTTCCTGTTAAAACGCTTACTTCCGTCTGGAACGGGCTCAAAAGAGTTCGGCATTTGCCGACCGCCTTAACAGTGGAGAAAGAAACAAAATGGCCAAAGGGTCGAAAACGCACTCAGGTGCGAAGAAACGTTTCACGAAGCTAGCTTCGGGAAAAGTAAAACGTAAAAGAGCAGGTCGAAGACATTTGCTCTCTCCGCATTCCGCGAAAACGATGCGCCATCTCGAATCAACGGCGTACGTCCACTCTGCAAACATGAACCAGGTTAAACGCCTGCTCAATTTTTAAGGGAGGATTGGTATGGCTCGTGTAAAACGCGGTGTTGCAGCTAAAAAACGTCGTAAAAAGTTCTTCCAACGCGCTGAAGGTTACTACTCTTCGGGCAGTCGCTGTTACATCCACGTCCGTGAAAAAACGGATCGTGGTTTGGTGTTCGCATACCGCGATCGTAAGGTTAAGAAGCGTGAATTCCGCGCTCTCTGGATCCAACGTATCAATGCGGCAGCTCGCCTCAATGGCACTACTTATTCTAAATTTATGAATGGTCTTTTGAAGGCTGGCATCACTCTCGATCGTAAGGTCCTGGCTGATATCGCCGTAAAAGATGCGGCCTCGTTCTCTAGCCTGGTTTCTAAATCAGGCGCCCGGTCATAGATCGGGCGAAAGCTTAAGCTCTAGTGAAAGAGCTACGAACGAGTAGAAGAAATTCTGCTCGTTTTTTTTTGAACTGATCTGATCCGTTAAGACCGGGAGCGTTGAATATGCTAACGTGTTTAAACAGTCGTAACTAGTGCGTGGAAGCACGTGCAATTAGGTGGACGAGTCTTTGAAGAACTTTGTTGTTGAAACCATCGAGCAATTTGAATCGCGAAAAGCGGATCACATTCGTGTTGCGATGGATCCCAAAGTTCAGTCGCGCGGTTCAGGATTCGATGGACTTTCGTTCATTCACGAAGCACTCCCAGAAATCGATTTTCAAGACGTGTCAATTGCCGCTCGAGTTTTTGATGGTACGGCATTCTCTCGCGATCTCTCTTCTCCATTTTTTGTAAGCTCGATGACCGCTGGTCATTCGGGGTCAGGTTCGATCAACGAAAAGCTCGCTCGCGCCGCAGAACTTAAAGGTTGGGCGATGGGCGTCGGCTCTCAACGTCGGGAACTGTCGGATGCGACGGCGGCGGCAGAGTGGAAACGAATTCGTGCGGTTTGTCCGACGGTTTCGTTTTATGGAAATATCGGACTGAGTCAGCTCATCGAAACGGACGCCTCTTCTGTGCAACGCTTGGCTGATGCTTTAACGGCGACAGCGATGATCGTGCACTTGAATCCACTGCAAGAGGCATTGCAAACCGAGGGGACACCTCGGTTTCGCGGAGGCCTCAAGGCGATTGAGAATCTCGTTCGCGAACTCTCGTGCCCAGTGATTGTGAAAGAAACTGGCTGCGGAATTTCTGGAATGACGGCGAAACGCCTGGCTGAAGTCGGCGTAGCCGCAATAGATGTTGCCGGTCGCGGTGGTACTCACTGGGGCCGCGTCGAGGGTGAACGAGCCGCGCTCGGTCCAGCAAGCACACGCGCTGCGATTTTAGCGAAGGCCGCCGAGACGCTCGGAAGCTGGGGACTGTCGACAGTCGAATCGCTTCAACAAGTGGCGCACGCCCTTGATTCGTCAGGTCGAAATAATTCTGAGAACACGGGCCGCACCGAGCTTTGGGCTTCTGGTGGTATTCGTTCGGGCCTCGACGGAGCAAAAGCAATCGCGCTGGGCGCCGTCGCTGTTGGTATCGCGCAACCGTTAATGGCCGCCGTTCTCGAAAGTGAAGAAGCACTTCGCCATGAGATGGATCGCTTCGACTATGAGTTGAAGACAGTCTTGTTCTGTGTCGGTGCGCGCGATTTCGCAGAATTGAAATCGCGTGGAACTTTAGTTCGCGATGAAAAGGGTGGTGCGGTGTGAAAACTCCCATGGAAACCTTGATCGGTAATCGAGACGACGCCGCATTTGACGGACTTCTGCAGGGCTTCTCAAAATTGCCACGAGAAGAACGGTTCGAGCGATTGGTGCAAGTCGGTGCACTCACACAGGCTGAAGCTGATGCGCTGAAGTCGGGCGGCCTGAAGGACGTTTCACTCGCAGAAAAATTCATTGAAAACGTCATTGGTTATTTCCAAATTCCGTTAGGTGTCGCGACGAACTTCAAAATCGATGGTCGAGATGTCGTTATTCCGCTCGCCGTTGAAGAAACGTCGATCGTTGCCGCTGCTAGCAAAACCGCGAAGTGGGTTCGTGAAAACGGCGAGATCAAGACCGAGTCGCTGGGCACTCTGATCATCGGTCAAATTCAAATCGCGAAAGTAGCAGATTTTGAAATTTTCAAAGCGAAGGTTCTCGAAGCGAAATCGGATCTGATCAATTTGGCGAACACAAATGTCGCGCACGGTTTGGTCGCGCGCGGCGGCGGCATTGAAGACATTCAAGTTCGCAGTGTGGATCGTGGCGACGGATCCGTAATGGCGGTCGTTCACGTCCTGGCAAATCCGTGCGACGCAATGGGCGCGAACATCATCAACCAGGTTTGCGAATTTCTTAAAACACCGATCGAGAAGCTGACTGGCGAAACGGTCACGATGTGCATTTTGTCGAATCTTTGCGACACGAAGCTGACGCGAGCGACCGTCACTATGCATGACATCGAAGAAAACATGGCGAAACGCATCGTCGAAGCGTCGCTGTTCGCGCAGCTTGATCCCTATCGTGCAGCCACGAACAACAAAGGTGTCATGAACGGGATCGACCCGATTTTGATCGCGACCGGCA
>JAYSYF010000275.1:0-3687 GCA_043716655.1 Bdellovibrionales bacterium
TGCGCCGGTGATTTCAGATCGCGGAGCCATCGAAGGCGGCGAGTTCCGTTACGACGTCGTTCGTTTCTAAGCCGCTCGCCAGATAACTCTAAGAAGATCCGCCGAAGATGTAATCCAAACCGACTGTCACTTTTGGCTCGGGATCTCCGAGCGTATTCGTGACTTGCACGCGCAAGCCCCAGCAGTTGCCTGGCGGTTTGATATTCAGAATGGCGCCCCAACTCTTCCACGCAAAATGCAGTTCGAGTGGCGAATAGTTGATTGGCGTAAAGTTTAATTCTGCAGTGAGAGTCGCATAACGCTGAGTAATTCCAACCGCGAGACCGACGTTTTCATCTCGAAGCGCGTTCGCTTCCTGCACATTTTCGGTGATCAGGTAGTTCTGCGAGAAACTGAACTGCAAGAAGTTTTGATGCTTATCCAGAAATCGCACGCGTGAAGAAGTATTGAAGACGCCGTGATACGGGAAATACCGAATCGACGTGTTCGAGTCGAAGTGTTCAAGCCTTGCATCAACAATCGTGAAAATGTCCGAATAATTCGCGCGCGTGTCGCGATCGGGTTTGTCGTACTCGTAGCTCGTACCATTCTTAATCGAGATGAACTGTCGATAGACAGGAGTGTCGCCGCTCCAAGTTTTGCTCGTGAATCGATTTGTGATCAGTGCAGAGACGACGTTTCGTGAAGTGATGCGATCTTCGTAGTCAAATTGCAGGCCCTTTGCCGAATAAAAATCGGAATTTGAAACGGGCTGTCCGTCGAGGAAGATCGGAGCCAGAGCGTTGTTGCCGAAAAATTGCGAGTTCGATTGCTGTAGCCAAGGAATTCCAGAAATCGCGATTTCAGGTTCGATTTCATGTTTCGTTCTTTCGGGACGCTGAACTGGAACTGGCGTTTGAAGCGCTTGAAAAATTCCTGGAACGGTTCCGTCGGCTTCGGCGGCAGGTGCACGCGTTTCTTCCGGAGTATTGACTGTGTCAGTGTCGTCTCCGTAAACCCGCGAGAGCTGCGTACGTATCGCGAGCCGTGTTCGAAGATACTGACGTGTCGGCAATGTTTCAAACCCGCTCGTCGGGGGCGCTGCTACGTTGAATGAATATTGCGTATGCCGGAAGCTGAGCGTCGGAAGGACGTCGAAATATTTTCCGAGCCGGAACGGGGCCGAAAGTTCTGGTCGCAGATCGAGTCGCTGACCTGCGCGAATCACATCGAGCGCTGGTTCGAATGTTCCGCTGCCAGGGTGAATCGTTCCGTCGATGGCTCGTCCGCGAGAGCGGTCGACCACTTTATTCGGTTCTGTGCCCGTGCCGGCGCGGACATCGTCAAAGGCGAGATCGTCGCGAGCGAAATTCACATAGTTGAAATCCCACTTAAAGAAGAATCGCGAGTCGAGCAGGCTTCGATCGGTTCCCGATTGTTTGATTTCGGGAAATCGATGAACGCTTTCCTCGTTGCCATCCAGCGGATTCGCTTTCAGCTGATTGACGTAATAACCGACCTCGATGCTCGAGTGCATGAATTCGCTATTTTTTGTGAGCGACAATCGATTTTCCAACGCGGGTTCGCCGGCCCCAAGCATCTCTTCCGGAAAATCGCGAGTGTAGCGAAGATCTGAAACGAGATTCAGTTTCGCGCGATTTACGAAACCACCGGGCAGTGTGTAAAAGTGATCGTGAGTAAGGAACCAGCGTCCTGCGTGATCTTCGCCAGGACGTACCTTTTGACCGGAGGCGTTTTCAAATTCCGTACTTTCAAACACCATATCGCGAAGCAGTCCGCCGACATTGGATTCGCCGCTGCTTTCTTCGTTCAGAATGTGTCGATAGTTCAGAAGCGTTTTCCAACCGCGCAGCTTGTAATACTTTGGCGTGACCGTTATGTCCTGGCTTCGCGAGATCGCCCAGAAAACCGGAAGGCCGACGGCTGAAATTGGATTCTCAAGAAGTTTTCCCGAGCTGTTGATTTCAAAAGACGGAAACAACACACCTGATTGTCGTTCGCTTTTTAAAGGCACGACGAGATAAGGAAGCCAGAAGAAGGGATAACCCGCGAGATAAAACCACGCGCTCTTGATGTACGCGTACGAACCGATTTCGGCGTCGATGCGCGAGCCCGAGAAACTCCACGCTGGAGGACACGTCGTGCAGGCTGTGTAGTTGGCTTGATCGGCTTCGTACTTGTCGGGACCGACTTTGCGAATGACTTTCCCTTGAAACAATACTTGGCCGGATTTGACGAAGCCGTCGTAGATAATTCCAGTGCTGTCCTCGTAAGAAATTTCGGCGCGCGATCCTTCGACGTAAGCCGAGACGCTCGCCAGGATCATGTTTCCTTCGGCGATAATTTTTCCGTTTTTCTTATCCATCGTCGCGCGATCGGCGCGTAAGCTTTGTCCGTCGAATGTCATTTGAACATCGCCAACAAGTTCGACCGTTTGTTTCTCTGAGTCGCCGAACATCGAGCTTGCCGAGATCAGAACAGGCGTTCCGTTTTTAGTTAGAATTCGTGTGCTCGAAGCGGCGCCGGCCGAGGCGTGAATGAGCAAATGGCTTGCGCAAAAAATGAGCATGAATTTGAGAGGGCGCGGGAGACGAAAGGCCATAGCGAAAGCCTAGCGATAGACTCTCGAACGTGTCATTTTTTTTTATAGGGCGAAGATCATTTAGTCTTCATCGTGTAAACGCCGTCCCAATCATCGGGAGGAGCCACTTTTTGATAGTCTTGGCAGCGTTCGATGTAGAGCTGTGAACACTGATCATCCGGCTTCGAGTTAAGGGCGCGTGTGAAGGCATTTACGGCTTCATCGAACTTTCGCTCATGATAAAGGCGGAAACCTGTTTCAAAATCTGGAACAACCGCAAGCATGTCGGCTGGGGCAGAAAGCGTTCCAGGCGCGACCGTTCCAATCAGTTCGAAGATTCTTACCGGCTGAACTTTTCCTTTGACCCGAACCCAATCGACTTCTCGCGTAACGAAAGTCTTCGCGATGCGGCTCTTGGTGAATTCGCTGACGATGATGCGCGTTCCGTATTCTTTGTTGATACCCTCAAGTCGCGAACCCAAGTTTACCGAGTCGCCCATGACCGTATAACTTCGAACCGTGTTCGAGCCCATGTTTCCGACGCTCATGTCGCCAGTGTTAAGGCCGATGCCGATGTCGATCGTTGGTAAACCTTTGGCGATGTACTCGGCCTGAAGAATTTTAAGTTTTTGTAGCATCATAAGCGCACAAGTCGCGGCTCGTTCGGCGTGATCTTCAAAATGAATCGGAGCACCCCAGAAAGCCATGATCGCATCACCCATGTATTTATCGAGTGTGCCTTTTGTATCGAAAACGAGATCGGTCATCGGCGTCAAATAGCTATTCAGCAAGTTCGATAACGCGCGCGGATCGAGTTTTTCCGAAATCGTGGTGAATCCTCGAACGTCCGAGAACATCACGGTCAATTCCATCTTTTTTCCGCCGAGCTCGATGTTGCTCGGATCTTTCAAGATTTCTTCGACAACCGACGGTGAAACGTATTTCGCAAAGGTGCTCTTCAGTGCACGTTTGTTTCTTTCTTCCGTAAAATACTTGTACGAAGTAATCCCCACGAAGAGAGCAAACGTCGTGATCACCGGAAGCGAAATGTTGATGACATAACCGTTGGCGAATAAAATGTATTGGTCGACCGAATACAAAGTCGC
>JAYSYF010000276.1:0-3677 GCA_043716655.1 Bdellovibrionales bacterium
CCTATGAAAGCGAGCGATTCTCCACGCATAACGGAAAGATCGAGAGATCCAAGTGCCGTCATAGATTCGTTCGCTTGAACGAATGGATTCAAACGCGAAACTAGGCTTGCGGATTTTCGCGGGCGCATGAAACTTTTAGAGAGCGCTCGGACGCGAATAACTTCTGACATGACGAACAACCTTTCGACGATGCGAAAACGATTCATTTTCCTGTGATCTGAATTCAGGATCGCTCATCGATACGCATAAATACAAACTGCGTTATTTTATGCCTAGCCAAAGCGGTACTCTAGTTCCAAATTGGTTCCAAATTTTCTAAGTGGCCCGCCACGCTAGACGAATCACCACGAATGAAGGATGTTGGGGCTATGAATCACGACGACACGACCGAGCCCCGCGACATGGAACAAGACGACATCACTGATGTCACCTCTGAAAACAACTCAGGCATCAAGACCATGTTGATAGATGCAAGACTGCATGATCTCGGTGGCTTCAGCGTGCGTCGCGTGCTTCCGTACTCGAAAGCGGGTCAAACTCGTCGTCACGTCGGATCGTTTGTCTTCTTGGATCACATCGGACCAGCGGAACTTGAAAAGCCGATGTTCGTTTCAGAGCACCCCCACATCGGCCTTGCGACAGCGACATATTTGTTTGAAGGCGAAATACTACACAAAGATTCGATCGGCTCAGAGCAAGTCATTCGTGAAAACGAATTGAACTTGATGACTGCAGGAGAATGGATTACTCACGTCGAGCAAGGATTGACCGAAGAAATTCACGGCCTGCAGTTTTGGATCGCGCTGCCACTCGAAGACGAAGAGTGCGCACCGAAATTTAAACACTATGAAGATTCGGAAATACCAAGCTGGGAGATCGCGAAAGGCGTCAAAGCGCAGCTTCTAATGGGCGAATATGCGGACAAGAAATCTTCTGCTGAATTCCCCTCGCGTGTTCTATTTTTAGTTCTCGACTCGTCAACGTCTCACCGAATTAAACTGAGTCTTGAGTTGAACGAACGAGAACTCGGACTGTACGTCGCCGAAGGACATGTGACACTTGACGAACACGGTTCGCTGTCACCGGGTCAATTGCTCGTTATTGATAGAACCGAAGAGCAGGTGAAAAGCCGCGACGGTCGACTCGAAATCGAACTTGGGCCAGGTGCACGCATGACTCTGTTCGGCGGAGCACAGCTTGATAAGCCGCGACTTATGAAATGGAATTACGTGGCAAGTGATCAAGAGCTGATTGATCAGGCCGAAGCCAAATGGGCGGCCTATGACAAAACGCCAAAGCCTCCGGCATTTTAATCTCCGGAGGCTTTCGTTTTTCCGGGGTCGCCGGCGACTTACAGTTTCTTAGCGCCGGCCGCTTTCAAAAGCCTGAGGCTTTTTATTTTTCCTTACGACTAAGATTCCAAAGGGAATGATCGGCTCGTGTCTCATTTTCAAGGTGACCATAAGTACGAGTCACTTTTTCGGCAGTGGCTTGTTTGTTCGCGATGACGTGAGTTTTGACTTCAGAGCAACCGCTCAGAAAGCCAAGGCTGAAAAATGCCGCGAGCAAAATAAAACTCATCTTTAAAGAACGCTGCTTTGTCTTCACGCTAGGTCTCCTCGCTCGATCTCTTACATCCAATGTACAGATGAACGTCCGATTCAAAGAGACCGTGAGCCTTTTTCGACATTTGCGTCTTGGAAAAGCCCCCCAGCGTTTGCTAACGTTCCAGAGTGATACATCTGCCAGAACTTATCTCAGACTTAGGTTTCATCCTCATCACTGCGGCAGTGGTAACCCTGTTATTTCGCCGCCTTAATCAACCCGTGGTTCTTGGGTATCTGCTCGCGGGTTTTCTGTTGGGCCCAAACATCCCATTCCTGCCAACCGTCAGTGATCAAGAGAGCGTAAAAGTTTGGGCCGAGATCGGCGTCATATTTCTGCTCTTTAGCCTCGGACTCGAATTCAGTTTCAAAAAACTCGCACACGTCGGTAAAAGCGCATCGATCACCGCCCTTTTCGAAGTGGTGGCTATGGTCGGAATCGGATTTTTAACGGGAGTCGCTCTTGGCTGGTCGACAATGGACAGCCTTTTCCTTGGCGGCATGCTGTCGATTTCTTCCACCATGATCGTCGTGCGAGCCTTCGACGAACTTGGACTCAAAGGAAAACGATTCGTCTCGCTCGTGTTCGGCGTTCTCATTGTTCAAGATATCGTCGCGATTTTGCTTTTGGTTTTGCTATCGACCGTCGCCGTGACTCAAACGCTTTCGGGCACCGAACTTCTCGCATCGACATTCAAACTCGGATTCTTTCTGCTCCTGTGGTTCCTCGTCGGCATCTACATTTTGCCGCCATTCTTAACGATGGTTCGTTCGCTAATGTCCGACGAGACGGCGCTCGTCGTTGCGCTTGGACTTTGCTTATTGATGGTGATCATTGCAACGAAGGTCGGCTTCTCGCCGGCACTGGGTGCGTTTGTCATGGGTTCACTGCTAGCGGAAACGCGAGACGCAAAACGAATCGAACACCTCGTCGCACCTGTTCGCGATCTTTTTTCGGCCGTATTTTTCGTTTCTGTCGGCATGATGATCGACGTTCAGGTTCTGTTTCAGTACGGTCCGGAAATCCTGCTCATCAGCATCATTACAATCGTCGGAAAAATCTTGAGCTCGGCAGCTGGCGCCCTCGTCTCTGGCAGAAACTTGAAAGATTCAGTGGCAGCGGGACTTAGTCTCGCTCAAATCGGGGAATTCTCTTTCATCATCGCAACACTTGGGCTGACTCTTAAAGTGACGAGCGACTTTTTGTATCCGATCGCGGTTGCCGTTTCCGCTGTGACGACTTTCGCCACGCCCTATTTGATTCGCTCGGCAGATCCGTCGTTCAAGTGGTTGCGCGCTCGGCTTCCGCCCGGGGTCATGAATATGATTGACCGCTATCAGGTCGCCGCGAACCAAGAAGGGAAACAAACGTTCCCGAAACTTATTTGGCGAGCGCATGGGCCACGGACTTTGTTTAGCGCAATCCTCACGATCGCCATCGGCCTCTCGTTCCATCAGTTTGCACATCCCGTGTTCGTCGAACAATTCGGAGATTCTGGATGGTTGACGATGGGCTTTGCGATTTTCGCTCTTCTTTTAGCTTCCCCGTTTTTGTGGGCGATTATCTTCGGTCGCGCATCACTGAAAATGACGGATGAAGAAAAGCTGCGGCTCGAAAGATTGCGGCCCGGACTGACCGTCGCTCGTACGCTGGTCGCGTTCACGCTCATTACATTCTTGATCAATCTTTTTGTTCCCACAGGTGCGATTATCGGAATCGTCGCTGCCATGGCGATGGCAGGCCTCATACTCGTGGCAAAATTTGCAGCGCCAGTTTACGAGCACTTTGAAACTCGCTTCGTCGAAAATCTTGCAGACAAAGACAGAGTCGATGTCAGAGACCGACGTCCGCTCTTAACTCCGTGGGACGCTTCGCTTGGTGAACTCGTTGTTTCGCCAAACTCGGCGGTCGCAGGACTGACTCTTCTCGAGTCGAAAATAAAAGAGCGTTTCGGAATTATGGTTTCGCTCGTCGAACGCGGTTCAAAACGCATCTTGGCTCCGAATCGCAATCACGTATTAATGCCATTTGATCGACTCTTCGTGATCGGCAACGATGAGCAGCTTCAAGAG
>JAYSYF010000277.1:0-3676 GCA_043716655.1 Bdellovibrionales bacterium
GTCGATCGTGGCATTCCTAGCGACGCGACGACGATCGTTGTTATACCGACATTGTTCACTTCAGAACCTGTGGTGCGAAGTTTGATCGATCATCTCGAAGTGCAACATTTAGCAAATCAAGATCCGCTCATTTATTTTGCGCTCTTGGGAGATTTAGCCGACGCGGCCACCGAGATCACCGGGACCGATACTAAGGTTATAAGACTCGCGCAAGAAGGCATCGACGAGCTGAACGCGCGTTACGGAACGCAGAAAGTTCCACGATTTTACCTTCTACATCGACGTCGTCTCTGGAATCCGATCGAGAAAAAGTGGATGGGGTGGGAACGCAAGCGCGGCAAACTACTCGAGCTGAATCGCTTTTTGCGGGGAGCGACGGATACAAGTTACTTGCCGTGCGCGTTTGATTCAGATCTTAGGTCGAAGATCAAATATGTCATAACCCTCGATTCAGATACGCAAATGCCGCGCAGTTGCGCGCACCGTCTTATCGGTACGATCCTTCATCCATTAAATCAGCCTCATTTCGATGTCGATAAAAGGCGGGTCACAAGCGGGTACGGAATTCTGCAACCACGAGTCAGTGTTTCGGTAGTCAGTGCGGCACGCTCTCGATTTGCGCGGGTTTTTTCTGGGAATACGGGTCTCGACCCATACACAACTGCGGTTTCAAACGTCTACCAAGATTTATTTGCCGAAGGCAGTTACACAGGAAAAGGACTCTACGTCGTCGATGCTTTTGAATGCGCACTCGAAAACCGAGCACCTGAAAACGCGATTTTGAGCCACGATCTCTTCGAAGGTTCTTTCGCGCGATCGGCTCTCGTCACGGATATCGAGTTGTTTGATGAATACCCGTCTGACTACGATTCCTTTTCGAAGCGCTCGCATCGGTGGACCCGCGGCGACTGGCAAATTGCTCCTTGGATTCTTTTTCACGTAAGAAACGCTCGCGGAAAAATCGTGAAGAACGACCTCAGCATTATCTCTCGCTCGAAAATTTTCGACAATCTTCGCCGAAGTCTTGTAGCTCCGACAACACTGACCTGTCTGATTTTGGCCTGGACAGCATCGCAGGGCCGGTCGCTCGAATGGACTCTGGCGTTACTGCTGATGATTGGCTTTCCAATCTATCTGCCGCTTTTAACGTTAAACTTTCGCGCATTTGTCACCGAACTCGGTATTAAAATAGAGCAGGCAGCGTTGATGATTGCTTTCCTGCCGACTCAAAGCTGGACGCAAGTCGACGCCATTCTTCGGGTCCTTTACAGAAAAATAATATCGAATCAAAACTTGCTCGAGTGGCTGAGCTTCGCGCAAGTTCAGGATCAGAAAGAAAAACCGGCCTCTTACCGCGATGTGATCGATCACGGCCCTGGATTTGCATTATTAACTTCGTTTGCCATTTCCCTGCTGCAGCCTGGTGCGCTGATCGTCGCTTCACCATTCATTTTGTCCTGGTTTGCCGCGCCCGTCTTAAAAAGATGGCTGCGCAAAAAACCTCGATCGATGCGGAAATCTTTAGGTGCTCAAGAGATTGCAGCCTTTCGGCGATACGCCCGCCTTACATGGCATTTCTTCGAGACGTTTGTCGGCCAAGAAGACAACTGGCTAGCGCCCGACAACTTTCAACAAGATCCAAGCCCCACGGTTGCACACCGAACTTCGCCGACAAATATCGGGCTTCAACTTTTAGCTACGGCCTCCGCCTATGACTTTGGTTTTATCGGACTCAATGAGTTGATCGATCAGCTTGAGAAAACATTTGTCACAGTTAGAAAACTTGAAGGGATGCATGGACACCTTTTTAACTGGTACGATACGAGAACGCTTGAACCGCTTCGTCCGCAATATATTTCCACGGTCGACAGCGGCAACCTCGCAGGACACTTGCTGACTCTAAAACAGGCTTGTCTCGAGATTAGCCATGGACCGTTGCGAAATAATAATGCGCGGCTCGGAGTGTCCGATACGCTTCGAATTCTTCTCGCGCAGGATACGCCACATCCGCAATTTCAGAGCGCAATTGGATCGGTTTCCGAAATCGCGGCGACCGCAACCTGGGAAACCCTGATCGACCGTTTGACCGAAGCAGACGGTTTACTGCGAAACCTCGAGCAAGAGAATTCATCCGTTCTTGTGTCACCGACTCGGATTTGGCTCAACGCCGCTGTCCATCAAGTGGAGGAATTTCTGCGCGATCAAAGGACAACGGACTCTGAGCAGCTCGTGAAGCGCTTAAACCAAATCATAGTGCATTGTGACGAACTCGCGCTCGGCATGAATTTCCGATTCTTGTTTGATGAGTCGAGAAAGATTTTTGTCATCGGTTACAGCGTCGCGGACGGCACCCGCGACAATTCTTATTATGACCTTTTTGCGTCTGAATCTCGACTGGCGAGTTTTGTGGCGATCGCCAAAGGCGAGGTTCCCCTAGAGCATTGGTTTCGGCTTGGGCGAGCAATGACCTCGGTCAATGGAGGCCGTGTTCTCATCGCATGGACCGCAACAATGTTCGAGTACTTGATGCCTCTGCTAGTGATGCGCCGGTATCAAGAAACCTTACTCGACGAAACGTACATTTCGGTTGTCCGCCGCCAAATAGATTATGGTCGGCAAAACGGAATTCCTTGGGGAATTTCGGAATCAGGTTACAATGCGCGCGATCTACAACTTAACTACCAGTACGGACCGTTTGGAGTTCCGGGTTTAGGATTGAAGCGCGGTCTTAGCGACGATTTAGTGGTTTCTCCGTATTCGACAATGCTCGCCGCAGTTGTTGACCCGTGGTCGGCCCTTCAGAATCTCCGGCATCTCGAACGCATAGGGGCCTTGTCCGCATATGGATTTTTTGAATCGATCGACTACACACGCGATCGTCTGCCAAAGAATAAAACGAACGTCATCATTAAGTCCTTCATGGCTCACCACCAGGGAATGAGCTTGGTCTCACTTAACAATTTGCTAAATCGGCAAGTTATGCAGCGGCGCTTTCATAAGGAACCTATCGTCAAAGCCACTGAACTTTTACTGCAAGAGAGAATTCCGCGACGCGTGCAGATCACGCGGCCACGAGCCGAAGAAGTTCATTCTGAAGCGACACAGCGCTTTGTAGCAAATACGAATCCTCGATTTTATAGTGACGTCAATTTATCGACGCCCAGAACTCAGTTACTCTCGAATGGAACTTACTCGGTGATGATCACTTCGGCGGGAGCAGGGTACTCACAATGTCGAGGTTTATCGGTAAGTCGTTGGCGTGAAGACCTCACGCGAGATCACTGGGGTCACTTCTTTTATGTGCGCAAGCGAGGGACCGAAGTTTTTTGGTCGTCTTGTTTTCAGCCGGTAGCCGTTCACCCCGAAAAATACGAAGTTACATTTGCGGAAGACAAAGTCGAATTTTCTCGTGTCGATAGCGAGATACTGACTAACACCGAGATCATTGTGTCCCCTGAAGACAATGTGGAACTTCGCCGCATTTCTCTGACGAACCTTTCGGGAAGTAGCTGCGAACTCGACGTCACGAGTTACATGGAGACGACTTTAACAAAGCCCGCAGACGACGCTGCACATAGCGCATTCAGCAATCTCTTCGTGCAGACGGAATTTGTCGCTGGCGAGAATGCTCTGCTCGCGACTCGTCGACGACGCTCTGACTCGGAAAATCAGATTT
>JAYSYF010000278.1:0-11066 GCA_043716655.1 Bdellovibrionales bacterium
GGGGTGCAGATCAAAATGCATTCATCGAAATTTCAAAAACTCAGCTCGCGCAATTTTACTCGGATCCGCGTAGCTATGGTTGCACCCGTGTCGAGAATCGCGCGATCGCTTACCTTCAGGATTTGTTGCCTGTCGGCACTCGCGTGATCAAGGTTTACGCAGCAGAGTCGCTCGCAGACAAATCGCTCGCTCGCTATAAAAAGCAATCGGCTGAGACTTTTGAATTCGCTCTGACGAACGATGAAGTACGGATTGAGAATCCAAACTCGGCGCAAAAGGCGAAACAGATTCTGCGTCAAGTTTCTCAAGACTCGGTACTCGAAGTCGGAAGCTATACAATTGATGCGACTCCGAACGCGGTACCGTTCAAGAAGACCGTCGGAACTCGCACTGTCGTGAACATCGTTAGTCCGGAAGCTAATCTCTATGACATTCCAGAAAAATCGTTCCAGGGCGAATTCCTGGTCGATGAGGGTCGCTTCGTTAACTACAAACACCCACGCGAACTTCGCGTCGGCGGTTTTAAAGATCAAACGCTTCCAGCAGTTGTTTTGAAATAGCGTGCTATTTTCGGGTTGCTCGTCCTGAACCCGAATTACTATCTCTAGAAACATTCGAACACATCGGGTTCGAACCACTGTCGCCGGTTCGACAACAGTCGGTAGCGGCACTCATCACATAGGCATTCGAATCCTGCCATTGTGAAAATTGCTTCACCATTTGTTTTTCGTCAGTCGTATTCTGGCGCATGTGTATCGCAGACTGCCCTATGGTTTTTCCGGTCCCGACCGAGCCGCAGCCGTTCATTCCTGTTTCGGTGTCGAAAACCTGCGCCGAGTCAAAAACGTCATCCTTCATCGAAACTTTTGCGCAGCTCTTAAAGCTTCCGGAATACCATTCAATATTTTGAGGAGTACCTGAGGCGGCGTCGAATCTTATCATTTGCCCTTCGCCCTTTGCCGTTTTTCCCGTCAGCTGTGCATTTGTCCCTTGGCAGGTGACTTCCCAGTTCTGACTTGGTGCATAGCGCTGGTAGAGGCGCGCCAGAAGATCGCACGAGGCAGGATTGTTCCTAACTTCCTGAAGCTGTTCGGCTGGACTTAGTCCATAAAGAAATTCATCCGTCTTGTCCGTACGTTCATTGATCGAGCGACAAGACTCTTTTCCTTCGGCGTACTCAACCATTGTTTTTCGCGCGTACGGGCTTTCAATCTCGCCACCGCAGTGTGCGCTGTTCGTGAACGTTGCCGTTTCATAAACAACCTGAACTGGCAACGCCATCGCTTTTCCCACGCCTGTCACAACGGGCGCAACGTACTTCACCATTGTACCCAGTCGGCCCTCAGCTAATGCAGCAGTCTTTGCGATGGCTTCGGCACCAACTCGACGAACCACGGCGGAGAGAGAGTTGTTCATTCCTGGAAGTTCGCGAAACGTTCGCAAAGCCCAGTCCATACCTGGAAGCGAACGGCGGAAGGTCATATTTCGCAGGTCTTCGATCGGAACATGCTTAACACCTTTAAATTTGTTACCCACTCCAACTTCGTAAGCGAGTCCTTGGAAACTTGAAGCTGTGAAATTCAAAGTTTTTCGCGCATCGTCGACAGAAAGAAGTTTCGTGATAAATTCAGGTTTATAACCGAGCCCTTTTAAGACTTCAGCTCGGCCCGCAGAATTCGAACCCATCCCACGGATACGATCGAGATCGATCTGTACCTGCGCCATCACTTTTGCTGAAGCGTCGCCAAGAACCTTTGCCGATTTTTCAGCACGGATTGAATCAGAATGATTCCACCAGCTAAGACCCTCTCGGGTTTTCGCGCCAATACTGTCTTTAATTTCCTCTGAAAGAAGACCCATCAGCTGTTGGTGTGAATTTACGATTCTAGTCATAGCAGATTCGGCACCAGACGCGACGTTGCTCTTTGCTCGGGCTATGGCCTCTAGCGCTCTCTCTTTTGAAGCCGTACTCGCCGAACCACTTTTGATTTCCTTCTCGAGCGAATCGAGACCAGCTGTGAAAGCTTTCTGACGGTCGAGATCTGTCGCGCTAACCTTCGAGAGATCCGTTGCAGACAATTTCTCGGCGATCATACGGTCTTTCATCTCAGCGGCAACTCTCTGCGCCTGCTCCGAAGATTCGCGGCGTAGCCCATCGAAGACTTTAAGAGCGGCCTCTTTATCTATCGAACATCCAACTCCCGGCATCTTTGCATGGGCTTCGTCGCCGAGTGCGAGCAGGGCGAACAACTCGGCCGTCGAACGAATTGTTGGTGAGCCGGCATTCGTACCTGGTAACGGACAAACAATGCCTTTGCTTTTCATTAACGCAATTCCAGCAGCCGTCTTTGCTGCCAACGCCCCACCGACCGCGACGCCGCCTGCTGCGGCTCCGCTAATCACGAGCCCGCGATATTCGTTGCAGCTTCGAAAATTCAAGCCGCTGCATTCGAAGGTATCGCGAAGTTCGCCGATCATCGACTTGATTTTTTCTGGATCGCTCGGACATTGCTGTGCGCGCGCTTCATGTCCAAGCGAACAAACGAGCGCGGTCAAAATGATGAGAGTCGAATCGAATGACTTTTTCATCATTGCCAGTTCTCCTTGCGGTCACATTTGGTTGTCGCCGCTTTTCGATCTCGCCATTTTTTTTCAATCTTAGTTCCGACACAGACGCCGATTTCAGCGAACAACTGGACTTCGCTCTTTAACTTTTTTCTTTGTGCGGGAACTAGATCGGCGTCACACACCCGAGACGTATCTTTCATCGCCTGCTCGCAAACGCTTTGACTGGAAGAAAAACACTCGCGGAAGTACTCGCCGTTTGCACACATGAGGCGTGCAAACATCTGCTCGGATTTCGGATCCCAGTTGAAATCTGATTTCGAAGACGCTGCAAATGATTGAGTGGACGCAGCCAGTGAAAGCAAGACGACCGCAGTGGATACGAATACGAGTCGAAGTCTTGCCATTACTATTATATCGGTTTTGAGACGTACTCTCTTGAGCCAAAATCACGCTCAATGAACGAACAAAAGCGTCTCAAGATGAGACGCTTAGATTATTGCGCGCGGGCGCGATCTTTTGAGGGCTTGGCCTTGGATTTTCGTTCAGAAAGCTTTTGAACGTAGTCGCCGTACGACTTTTGTTCGCGAGCTTTGCCGAAGCTTGAGTCCTCAAGCTGTCGCGGCTTTTTGCCGTCCGACGTCTCTGGACGCTGACGTATTTCAATTCTGAAGAGTCCGCCGCCGGCTTGGTTTTCACCAGCGCCACGCTTGTCGGGCTGTTGAACAGCGGTACCGGAAACTCCGACAGACTCGTTCTCGAGAGATCCTTTGATCTGAAGCTCGATCATCGTCAGGCGTTCTTCGGCGACGTTTTTAGCGACGCGAGGATCTTTTCCATAGACAGATTCATCGAACACGATCGACGTGATTTGAATATCGGAATCCATCAGACCTGTTGTGATCCCCTTCACTTTATCCATGACAGCAACGAACTGTGCCGAAGGCATCGTTGTTCCCGGCTTGAATAAGTAGAGATCGGGAATTTCAAAAACAATCGAGTCAGGAGTCACGTTGACGTTTGTCGCGATTTCCCCTAGCTGCGCAGCCAAATGTGCCGCAACAACTTTCTTCATCCCCATCGCCATGACGTTGGGAGTTCGATCCATCGGGTTGACGAACGCCTGAAAGACTTTAAGTGGCTCGTTCACAAGATCCATAAAAAGTTTTTCGAGAGTCAGCTCGACGCCATAGTTGTTGAACTCGTACTCGATCACCGATGGTGTCGAAAAATAGTCAGCAACCGCTTTTTTAGTTTGTTCCGTTTGTGTAGCGAGCAGCCACATAACCAAGAAGAACGCCATCATCGCCGTCATGAAGTCGGCGAATGCAACTTTCCAAGCGCCGCCATGTGCGCCCCCGCTAACAACGGTAATTTTTTTGATGACGATCGTCGTTTTTTTCTCAGCCATGTTTCATGAAGTCCTGCGATTAAGCAGCCTTCTTCGCTCCCTTAGCCGCATTGTCGACTTCCGCGAACGTTGGTCGATCGTTTGGCAAAATCGTACGTCGTGCGAATTCTACACACACCAAAGGAGGCGAACCGCGCTGAAGCGCGATCAACGCAGCCTTGATAACTTCGAGGTAACGACCTTCAGCTTCGATGTCGTTGTTCATCTTAGTTACTGTTGGACCTACGAATCCGTAGCAGGCCAAAACTCCGAGGAAGGTTCCGACCAGAGCGGCACCGACCGAGCGACCGATAACTTCGGTACCCTGATCGAGAAGGCCCATCGTATGAACGATACCCAAAACGGCCGCGACGATCCCGAGACCTGGAAGTGCTTCCGAGATTCCGTTCAGACCGTGAGAAGCGGCGTGCTCTTCGACATGCGCGGCTTTGATGTCGCCAGTTAACAGATCATCAACGTCATACTGCGAAAGATCTGCCGACAAAGTGATCTTCATGGTGTCGCACAAGAAGTCGACCGCATGATGATTCTTTAGGAACGAAGGATACGCTTTAAAGATTTCAGACTTCTCTGGTTCTTCGATATGTCTTTCAACTGCCTGCGGACCGTCTTTACGAAAGATCTGGAAGAGTTGAAACAGCAACTGCAACAAATCGAGATAGTCAGATTTCGAAGGACCCTTGCCGACCCAACCCTTGATTGCTAATTTCACACCGGTCTTAATCGTTGAGATTGGATTTCCAATAATCCATCCGCCAAGCGCTGCTCCACCGATGATGACGACTTCAGAGGGCTGCCATAATACGAACAGGTGTCCGCCGTGAGCTGCGAAAGCTCCGAACACGCAGACGATAACAATTAATGCTCCTACTACTCCCATGGGCTCACCTCATTCTCCGTTTCGGTTACTTTGAGATTGGTGTTGATAAGACCAAGACTTTTTGAGACTTCAGTCTGGGAGGTTCGTCAGTTGCGAAGTGAAATAGCAGACCCTAATATTCCGACCGCGCTCTTCTTTCATGGACTGAACACGTTCAAGGATGATCTCCTGCACCTTGGTCCAGTGAACCTTGGCCGGATGGATCGCCATCTAAAACCTGCGCTCGAGACTCGCGGCATTCGAATTCATTCAATAGATGGGATCGGATTCAGTTCGCCAGAATCGCAGGCGCGACATGCGTGCACGCAAATAACCAACGGCTTCGGTCTGCGAGATGGATCGCACGTATCGTTTCTCGGAAATTCGATGGGGGGACTCGTCACTCGAGCGCTCGCACATTTATGGATGCACGAGCCGTCATTGAATCCCCGAAGATTGAAAATCGATAAGCTGATTTCTTGGGGAACTCCGCACGCTGGCTCGCCGGCGGCCGAGTGGTTTTTCACGCGAAACCACGAAACCTTCCGGCACTATTCTTCGACCTCAGTGCAGAAATTCAACGAGCGTTACCCACTTGGCGCGTATGCACCTGAATTTTACTTCCTATGTTCGGCGACCTGGCGTGACGTCTCGCCTTATTTCTGGGGAGTCCACACGCTGATGAATGGCCTAACGACCGCTGCCGTGAGCGACGGTTTCATGCACGCTGAAAGTCAGAAGTGGGGCGAGTGCCGCGGAACGTTCGTGCTCGACCACTTCGGCCAGACAGGATTCGATTCAATTCTTCCATTGCCGAGCCAACGATCTAGGTCGAGACATGAGTTTTCGAAGCTCTGCGATCGAATGGCCGAGCTCGTTAAGAACGCGTGAAGTACACCAAGAGGCGCAAAGAGGTCGAGGATTTCCCCCAATTGCATCGTTACGATACATGCGATATTCAGAAGTCGCGCTAAGATGCCGAAAAGACTCGGGTGAGGTCAAAGATGGAATTTGCATCATTCAAGTCGGGCATAAAATCTAGCGCATCCCTTTTGTTATTGATGGTTAGCGTGCTTTTCGGAATCTCTGCTGGAGCAGTAGAAGAAGCGCCACTAAAAGCCCAAGCTCGCTTTGAAATTCAAAAAGCCGATTCAAAAGAAGGTAACGTTATCATCGAGATCCAACTCGTTGAACCTTACAAAGCCTATGCGGATCGATTCAAATTAGTTGTCGAAGAACCGGCCGATGCAACACTTGGTGAATTCAAGCTGACTCCGATCGTTCAGTTCATGGATACGTTCTCGAAAAAGATGAAAGACGGCATCAAGCACAACGGCACAATGACGGCCAAGTTGTCTTTGAAGTCCGCCGATCCGAAAGCAGTTAAGTTAAAGCTGACTTACCAGGCTTGTACGACTGAACACTGCTTGTTCCCTAAAAACGTTGCACTGACTCCGACTGTAATTCTGAAAAGCTCGGTCGCTGACTTATCAGCCGAATCCGCAGCGTCGAAGATTCGAAACCCTGCGCAGACCGAGACCGCATCAGCTGCGGGAACAACGGGCGGCGGTTCTTCTGAATTTGAAAAAGCGATGAGTGGTGGTTTGTTTTCGGCAATCCTCTTCATGGTCATTGCAGGTTTCCTGACTTCACTCACACCGTGCATTTATCCGATGATTCCGATCACTCTCGCCATTCTTGGAGCGAGCGATCGCCGCACGGGTTCTCGTAAACCAGAAGATGGCGGACCTTCGAAATTTCGCAGCTTCTTTATTTCGATTATTTACGTACTCGGTATCGCGACGACTTACTCGATCCTCGGTGTAACGGCCGCGTCGACCGGAGCATTGTTCGGTTCGGCACTGTCGAACGTCTATGTCGTTTCGGTGCTCGGCGTTTTATTCGTCATTATGGGTCTGTCGATGTACGGACTTTTCGAAATCCAGGCGCCAGCGTTTATTCGCGACCGCATGGGACAAGGAAAATCGCAAACTGGTTATGCCGGCGCCTACTTCACTGGTCTCGCGGCCGGAGTTGTTGCAAGCCCTTGCATCGGTCCCGTCCTCGTCAGCGTTCTCGCTTACATCGCACAGACACAGAACAAGATGCTCGGATTCATCTTGCTGTTCAGTTTCGCGATGGGCATGGGCGTTTTGTTTGTGGTTCTAGGAACATCATCTTTCCTTCTCGATAAAGTTCCAAAAGCTGGATCGTGGATGGACGGAGTAAAATTCATCTTCGGTACGACGATGATAGGTATGGCGATTTACTACGTGGCTCCCGTCTATCCAGATTGGGCGATTCGCGCGTTGATCGGTATCTCGTTAGTATTGATCGCAAGCGCGTACGGAGTGTTTGCTCCTGCCGCGACGGGTGCCGCACAAGTCAGAAAAGGTGCCGCTGTTGCCGCTTTCTGTCTTGGTATTTCGCTTATGATGGTTTCGACACTCGAGAAATCGGGCTTCCAAATCGCCACGAACCAAAACGGCGCTGCAAAGACGGACGCTGCAAAGCTTGGCTGGCAGAGTTATTCTGACGCGGCACTTGCAAAAGCGATTGCTGACAAAAAACCGGTGCTCATCGACTTCTGGGCAGACTGGTGCGGAGCTTGTCACGAGTTGGAAGAGAAGACGTTCCCGGATGCACGCATTCAGGAACTTTCAAAACAATTCGTACTTTTCAAAATCGACGCGACGAACGATTCGCCTGAGATTGCGAAATTGAAAACCACATATAAAGTCATGGGCCTTCCAACTATGATTTTCTACGATACCAACGGGCAATTGCGTTCGGATCTGACTGTGACTGGTTTCATGGAAGCTCCTGCATTCATTGAACGGATGGACAAGGCGGCACAGCCAGTTCCGCGTTCGGCAGCGAGCGAACACCTTTAAATCTGCGTCGCGGATAACTAACTGAATCGACTGTTAAACAACTCGACGGCGTCTCAAACAGAGACGCCGTTTTCGTTACTGAAACGGAGCACAGGTGGTTTCGTTCCGTCCCTACTGGAACTGGCGGAACAGGCGGCTCAACCGGCGGAAGCACCGGCGGTTCATCGACGATGTCGGGACTCATTTGGCAATATCAGCCTGAAGATCGCACTGTCGAAGAAGGCGATGTTCTTACGATGGCGGTTTATGCGACGAAGGGCATCGATGTCGTTACGTACCAGTGGTACAAAAACGGCCAGCCGCTAACGGGCCAAACGAGCTACATGTTTCGCGTCTTCATGGTTCCGCTTTCACAAGCCGGCAACTATCACGTCGTCGCGAGATCCGGAGCGGATTCCATTCAGAGTGTAACGGTCGCGGTAAAAGTTAAAGCTGCGCGCAATCCGTGCCCAGCGGGCAATTACGGATACTACCCCGGGGACAAATAACTAAAATGAGTACTGGCACGAGTCGCTGATTGGCAGAGTGAATGCACCTGAAAATGTTCCTCGAGAACTCGCCGATGGCTACACGATCAGAGCAAACTGCTTGCACGCAAACGCGTGAAACCGGTGGCGGACCTTAGCAGTTACATTTTAGCGTCGGTTGTCCCGGCGCTACATTCTTTTGAGGCGTGCGAGATCCGCTCGCGCGTCTTCGAGAGCCGCAAAGGCACTGAGCAACGCTTGCTCTTGATCGCCCGCAAGCTTTTGCAGCGATGACAGGCGATTCTCGAAATTTCTTACCAACAGATTATGTCGATCGATCAAATCTTGGAGTTTGCTGTCGCTGACTTTGCGTTCATTCACGCGCCCAGCAAGCGAAGCGAGACGATTGCTCGTGTCCGTGGTGAGACGTTGAATGCCATCTTCTAGGCGCAACATCTGCTGACCGTATCGATCGAGCTTACTTTGACTATCGCGATTGAGTTCATTCACCTGCGCTGCCATTTGATCCAAGCGGCGATCAAATTGCGCGAGCATTGCTTTAATTTGAAGGACCTGCGCCTCAAGGACCCGCATATCGATCGGCGGGTAAGGTATCGCCCGACCAGGCTGAGTCGTCGCGGGCTGTTGCGGTGCCTGCAGCCCATGAGAAGCAATTGAGCCGTGAGAAGCGCCTTGTGTGCTCGTGGCTCCCGCACCAAAAAGGTTTGGATCTAACTCGCGAGTCAAATTCTGTCGATCCTGTCGTTCCATAAGATCCCCAAACTCTAAATTCGCTGGACTGAAAAATCAAATCTTCCTAAGGTCATAGCATGGCAACTGTGACCGCTCTCGCAAGTCATCTTTTAACTTTGCTGCAGCCGCCCATTAGTGGGCGCGCTGTCGGCGCGACGGCAAACGTTTCCGAAACTGAAGGCTCGGTGTCTTCAGTGCCCAAAGTAGATGCTGCGAGACTCGCATTTTATCATTTCCTGAAAAACATGTGTGAACCAGGCGAAGCACTGTCGACAACAACGCTTGACCGTTTTTTCCGCCGGGCGATGACTCACGCGCATTGGGCCGAGAACAAATCGATTCTGTTCGACGAAGTAAGCAACAGCTTGCAGCACTTCTCGAATCATTTTTCTGAGGCAGTTCCACTTCCGCCGTTTACGAGTCCAAGCGAGCTTCAAGTTGTTCGCTCTGAAAGTTTTAGAACACTCGAGCGAATTGTCGAAGATTGGGTTCAAGGCCACCAGGGACCGACCGACCAAGTTAAGATCATTCGCGATCACGATGAAAAAATCGTTGTCTGTAAACTCACGATGGATCGCGCACTTTCTGTGCAGACTTTCGATCGCATGCTCTGCTTACGCGATGGGCGACTTGAACCGCTGACCGATGACATGGTTATTCACTACACTCCTGAACTCGCAATCGATGCCCTTCGTACTAGCCAAGTGGAAATGGCTCCTTACACGATTGCCCGTTTTAGAAATGAATCAATTGGACTCCAGCCAGGCGTTCAAGCAGGAATTCGCGGCGTTGCCGTACGCGGTTTCACATTTCAAAAAACTGCCGCATTCGATGGCGGAGAACTTCACCGCCATCCCCTGCTTTTCTATCCGCTTAAACGAATCGAACAGTTCTTCGTCAATCGCGCGACAGACCCGATGTACATCGAACTCACCGGTCTTCTCGAGAAGGCGTCGGATCTCCTTTCGCAAAAACATCCTGAAAGCGTTCGATTCGCGGAAGCGGCGATGGAGCGAGGGCGACTCGCGTTTGACCAGGTCTTTATTGACGACCGATTGTTGCGATTACTACTTGAGAATCTCGAACGAGCTCTTCAGCTCGAACGTCGTTCGTTATCAGGCGCTGATTTGAATGCTAACGCCAAGTCGGACGCCCTAGGGCCACTAGGACCCGCACTTTCAAGTTTGCCAGTTGATCTGACTGCGCAACTGGGCGATAAAGTGGGCAATTCAATTGGCGGGAATTTGGGCATTAAGCTAAATCCGGGTGAGGAGTTCATCGAACCCTTCGGTCCGGATCTCGTCGAACTTCAAGAGGCAGAGTCATGCGAAACAATCGCTCCAGTAAACCGCGCGCCGATGGGCGCGACAAACCGCGCGCCGATGGGCGCGACAAACCTTCGCGCGGCAACGAGCGCGACAAATCTCAACGCGGCAACAGCGCAGACAAAACACGCACAAGTGGCGCCGACCGCGCTGAAGGGCGCGACAAATCAGCGCGCATCAGCGGCGACAAATCACGCACTAAACCAGAGCGTGTCCAGCGCCCAAGGCAAGCAGCCCGCGCCGTCATCGGTGAATTAAGACCGCTGGAACGCGGCGAAGGTATTAAACCGACGCCAGTAAAAACTGCGGCTGAAATTAATCCGAACGAAATGCGCCTGAACAAGTTTCTCGCTGAAAGCGGCGTCGCAAGCCGACGTGGCGCAGACGATCTGATCACTGAAGGTGCGGTCACGGTAAACGGCAAACGCGTTTACGAACTCGGCATCAAAGTGAATCTCAAAGAAGACAAAGTCTTGGTCAACGGTAAACCCGTACGTCCGGACAGCCGCAAACTTTATATCCTCTTCAACAAACCAAAAGGTGTGATGACGACAATGGAAGACCCAGAGGGGCGACCGTGTATTGCCGAATACTTCACAAATCTCGAGCAGCGTGTATACCCTGTCGGTCGACTCGATTACGACAGCGAAGGTCTGCTACTGATGACGAACGACGGTGAGTTCGCTCAGCGTGTGACGCATCCTAAACACGAAGTTTTCAAAACATATCTCGTGAAAGTCGACGGACAACCAACCGACGAACATCTTCGCAAGCTTCGCACGGGCGTCACTA
>JAYSYF010000279.1:0-11041 GCA_043716655.1 Bdellovibrionales bacterium
CAAATTGCTTTTCAAAACGGCAAAGTGATTGTCGGCATTCCGCAGGCGCTCCACGGCCAACCGTTCGATCTTACGAATTTGAACGTCTCGGCCGAAGGTTTGTTGACTGAACTCTTCGATGTCCTCGCCTTAGTCGACGACCTCGATTTAAATAATCGGCTTTCAAAAGCCTCTTAACTAAACCCCGTAGGTGCATGATGATGTCGACCCTTAAAATGCTCGGAGCCCTCGCAATCGTTTGTATGGCCGCCTTTGGCTTGATGCTCGCCTTCGGTGTCGTCACAGTTGAAACTGTGACGGCGAACGCGGTCCAAGTCCTTGGTGGAATCGGAGTGCTCGTCGTTGCGGCCGTAGGCCTCAAGGCTATCTCGGGTCGAGGTAACACCGGCGAGACCGATCCTCCGCCGACACTTTAAGGCATCCCCACTCAGCCAAACTTCCGGTAGCTCACATAAAAAAAAGCGATAGATGAAATTTTCTTCGGGTCTAACCGGGAAGCGGTGCGCATCTGTCTTACGAGCCAGCAAGGGGCATCAAACAAGACCTTGGTGGAGTGAGGGAGATATGGCGAGAGCAGGGTTAGACCAACAATTCGTTCGAGAGTGTCGCGCACGTTTAGTGGAAATGAAAACCGATCTGCTAAACCGATCACGATCAGCGATGCGCGAATTCGAAAATCGCGAGCGCGGTGGCGGCGATGAGGCTGACATGACGATGGCCCTCCTCGCCGAAAATAATTTTCTTACGACACAAGAGCGTGCGAAGGAACGCCTGCTCGAAATCGAAACGGCGCTCGCACGCATCGATCGAGGAAATTACGGCGTTTGCGAAGAAACCGATGAACCTATCGAGATCGACCGGCTTCGCGCGCTGCCCTACACTCGCCTTTCAATCGAAGGCGCAGAGATTCGCGAATCGCTACAGAAACGGTACGTCCGTTGAACGAAAATTCGTCGAATCGGAACATAACAGAAACCATGACAGATTCTGTCGCCGGTGCTTACGAACACGGACGCCGGCGATGGAAAACCTATACGGCTGAGTTCGACCTTCTCTTAACTTCGACAATTAACTCAGCAGCGAATTCCATAGTCGCGGCGCGATGATGGCTTGACTGCACCATCCTCAGGCATAACGCACTTCAAACACTTGAAGTTTTGACAAAATCGACGAGGACCCCTACAAGCTGTCACGAACTGTTGCGAGTGGGGTCGTGGCGGTTTTTGTGATGCCTTAATTTTAAGCTGGGGAGTCTATGCGCACACGTGAAATCAACTCATTCAAGATGCTCCTTCTCGAACAACGCACTGAGGTCTTGAACCGCATGCACGAGTTTCGGTCCGAGACTCTGGCACCCGTCGGAGAGCGTGGCGACGAAGGCGATCGGGCTACTTCAGAACTCGATCTCAGCCGCGCGGTTCGCGATCAAGAACGCGCCAATATGCTTCTACCAAAAATCGACCGAGCACTTCAGCGTATGGTCGACGGTTCTTACGGTCTTTGCGAAATGTGCGAAGAACCCATCGGTGTCGCGCGCCTAAAGGCACGTCCGGTAGCCACTCTCTGCATCGCCTGCAAAGAAGAGCAAGAACAGCAAGAGCGTATCTTCGCTTAGGCTCATCCGCCGCCACATCGGCGGCGCGTATCCTGCTAAGCAGGAGTTCATGAAAATTGTCATTCATACCTTCGTGATAATTTCGATCTTCCTCGCTGGCTTCCCAGCGCGAAGTCAGCCTCCTGGTATTGATGAACTAAAGTCGTCGGCATATATCGCAATTGACCGTGATACGACCGATATGAATCGGCATTTTCTAATTACATATATTGTGAACGGGATCAGAGCGCTCGAGCCGCCAGAACAAGTGGTATTGCTGAACTCGGTTCTCGATACACTTCATCAAAGCGAAAACGAGGCCGACGAACGGGTGTTGGGTTCACAGGTTGTGAGCGGTATGTGTTTACTCGGGTTAGCGTTTTTAGCTACGAGAAGCATGAAAACACCAAAGGAGTGGCCCGTCGCCATGGTTGCGATGGCGGTCTCATCACTTACGCTCGGCTCATTGTTTTATGCCGAACGAGATGCGAAGTACGTTCGCAAATACATCGCTTCGGTTCGTGCGCCGCTAGTTGAGCTTCGCGATTCAACGACTCTTAAAATGCGAGCCGATGCTCTTCGATAATCACGCGATGGCTAGATTTTTGCCCTATAAGGGGCCGAGATTACCGTCGTAAAGGATGGCCAGACAAAGACCTACGATATCCCTGCAGATCTTGCTTCTGAGGCTCGTTTTTCATCAGAAGGATCAAGCCTTGGATTCGGAAGATTCTCGAGCAAATGTCCTCCATTCATTGGAACGACAGTGAACGAACTCCGAATTCCAATCACTAAGCTTGCTGCAAACACTTACGATACTGACCGTAAAGCGCAGCCCGTCACTGTGCCGACGACAGGCTTCGTTGTTGTCGCGAAAGACTCTAACGTCTATGGAACTTGTGGCGGCGATGGGAAAACTCTCACTGAGTTGACGATCCAAGCTGACGAAAAGATCACGCCGATCCGTTTCGTAGAAAAATAACGCCAGTCCGCACGCAGCCGCCCATCGTCCAGGAAACTGGCCATAGGAGCGGGTTTCCTGTCTAGCCAGATCAGCTATAAGGCTAGTAAATGTGATTTTTCGCTCGACCGAGCGCGAGTCTGCCAGTCTCGTCGAGTCCTAAGCCTTCGCTTTTTCTAGCGAATCAAGCCCCGCCGCAGGTGGGGTTTTTCTTTTTGTGGGCTCAAAAGAGCACCACGACTGTAAAGCCATTCCAATCTGAGACCGAAAAGTACTTAAGACGGAATGCCATTTCTAAATGGCGGAGGACGAATGGGTTTTGACGACAAAGTTTTAGAGATTCCAGAATCGCTACCAATGCTCCCAGTACGGGACATCGTAGTTTTCCCCTACATGATTTTGCCTCTCTTCGTGGGAAGAGAAGCCTCGATCCGATCGGTCGAAGAAGCACTCGGTAAAAACCGATTGATCTTCTTGGCTTCGCAGCGAGAAATCACCGAAGAAAATCCAACTGAGGAAACGATCTACCAAACAGGTACGATCGCACGAATCATGCGCATGCGAAAGCTTGCGGATGGACGAGTGAAGATCCTCATCCAGGGCGAAGCTAAGGGACGCATCACGAAGTATGTGAAGTCATCACCGAACTTCGAAGTCTCTGTTGAGCGCATCGTCGAGGTAGGTTCGAAAGAACTTCCACTCGAGCACGAAGCACTCATGCGCAACGCACGCGAGCAGCTAGAAAAAATCATCGCGCTCGGTCGTTCGCTCTCTCCTGATATTTTGTTGATTCTCGATGACGTCACAGATCCAGGCCGTCTTGCTGATCTGATCGCGTCGAACCTCGGTCTTAAGGTTTCGGACGCTCAGCGCGTACTCGAATCTGCAGATCCAGTTGCCCGTCTTAAACTCGTCAATGAAATCCTCGTCGCAGAACTCGAAGTTCTTTCAATGCAGCAGAAAATTCGCTCGACGGCTAAAGACGAAATGTCTAAGTCGCAGCGTGAGTATTTCTTGCGCGAACAGATGCGCGCTATAAAGAGCGAGCTCGGTGAGCAAGATCAAAAGGGCGAAGAGATGGAAGAGCTTCGCGAGAAGCTCGTAAAAGCCGGAATGCCAGAAGGCGTTCATGGTGAAGCGATGAAACAACTCGGCCGTCTCGAGCGTATGCACCCAGACGCAAGCGAAGCTTCGATGCTTCGCACCTACCTCGACTGGTTGTTGGATCTTCCATGGTCTAAAGGCACAGAAGATAATCTCGATCTCGATCGCGCAAAAATCATACTCGATGAAGATCATTACGAACTTGCGAAGGCAAAAGACCGTATTCTAGAATTTCTCGCGGTTCGTAAACTAAAAACGAACTCACGCAAAGGTCCAATCCTCTGCTTCTGTGGACCTCCTGGCGTCGGTAAAACTTCGCTTGGTAAATCGATCGCACGAGCCATGGGCCGAGAGTACTTCCGCGTTGCACTTGGCGGCGTGAAAGACGAAGCGGAAATTCGTGGTCACCGACGTACCTATGTTGGTGCAATGCCAGGAAAAATCATTCAGGCGTTGAAACAAGTTAAAACACGCAACCCAGTTATCGTTCTCGACGAGATCGACAAATTAGGTAGCGATTATCGTGGAGATCCTTCAGCAGCAATGCTTGAAGTCCTCGATCCAGAACAGAATCACGCATTCCGTGATCACTATCTGAACGTGGATTTCGATCTCTCGGGCGCACTGTTCATCGCAACAGCTAACGTCCTCGAGAATATTCCACCAGCACTTCGCGATCGTATGGAGTTGATCCAGATCTCTGGTTACACAGAGAACGATAAGCTTCTGATTACGAAGAAACATTTGATCGATCGTCAGATTGAGTCGAATGGTATCACAAAAGACCAGATTGAATTCACAGACGACGGCATCCGTTACCTCATCGCGGCTTACACTCGCGAAGCAGGTCTTCGTAACCTCGAGCGTGAAGTCGGTTCTGTCTGCCGAAAAGTAGCTAAGGGTGTTGTTCTTGGTGCGACAGAAAAAGTTGTCTGTACTCCAGAGCGAATCGCTGAACTGCTTGGACCTGCACGATTCCTGCGCGAAGAGAAAGTCGACGAACCACAGATCGGTATCGTGACTGGACTCGCATGGACTCAAGCTGGTGGCGAAGTTCTCACTATCGAATCTTTGAAGATGAAGGGTAAAGGCGGACTTGTTCTGACGGGCCAAATGGGCGACGTCATGAAAGAGTCGGCGCAAGCAGCTATGAGCTACGCTCGTGCACACGCTGACGAACTCGGCATCGATCCAGACTGGGTAGAGAATCATACGATTCACTTGCACATTCCAGCGGGCGCGATCCCGAAGGATGGACCAAGCGCAGGTATCACTATGGCAACCGCACTTATCAGTCTGATGACTGGTTCACCGGTCCGAACTGATATCGCGATGACAGGGGAAGTCACTCTGTCGGGTCGTGTACTTCCAGTCGGTGGAATTCGCGAGAAGGCACTTGCAGCACTTAACCATGGCGTGAAAACGGTTTTGATTCCTTACCAGAATCAGAAAGATGTTCAGGACATCCCAGAAGAGTTCCGCAAGCAGTTAAGTTTCATCTTCGTAGAACATCTCGACGAAGTTCTGCAGATGGCTCTCGACAATGCACTTGGTGATAAAATTTCGAAGAACAAACGTCAGTCGACAAAAAGCGGAAAGAAGTCGAAAGATTCGGCCGCCGCTTCTTCCGCAGCGTAAGTAAATTAGGTGGGTAGCATGGAGAGATTCAAAATGACTGGCTTGTTTTTCAAAACAATAATTTTGGGTTCCTCCCTAGTAGTCGCCTTTAGCTTCAATACTTCTGATGCAGCAGACGGCGATCCAGCGATGGCCGTCCCACCAGCAAGCGGTGCTTCTTCCGCGTTGGAAGCTGCATCTCCGACAACCCCTGCTGCTTCAGCGCCAAAGACGGCCGCATCCGCTCCGAAAGCTGCGGCGTCAGCAGCATCTGCGCCGGCGTCCGCTCCTGCGGCCGCAGCATCTGCTCCGGCTCCCGCTGAGGAAGCAACCGCGACGGCTGCTCCAGCACCAATCGAACCGGCAGCGCTTTCGACAAGAGAATTCTACGGCTTTTCTTTCGCAATCCGAGATGCTCAAGGCCTCATGTTCGATAGCGATATGAACGTGATCATTGACGAAAAAATATGGCCGACTCGCAATAAAACGAAATATCTCGATTCGCTCATCTCAGATGACGAAAATATGTTTTTTGATTTCGGCGGACGCAAAGATGGCGGCTACGAAGTTATCACTACGAACAAAATCACAAAACGCGCAATCATGACCGTCTTTAAAGATAAGAAGCCTGTGTCACAGACGATTGTCGGCGCGCACGGTGCCTACACAGCGACTGAATCTTTTTGCGAAGTACTGAAAACGCAGACGAAATCGAAGGACTTCGAGGATCTTAAGTCGAAGGCCGCGATGTGCTCGGACTTTTATGCTCGAAGCGACGAATCGAAAGCCGGCATGGCCGAACATATTCAAACTCACCGCGCAAACATCGAACGCATGTCGAAATCGCCCGCTAAGTCGATGGTTGAAAAAGATCGCGCTGACTTTGTCGCCGCGGCGAAAGACAAATTGACTGGCTTCGCCTCATTCCGAGGAGCCATCAGCTCGGCCTATGGCGCTCCGTCCGTTAAACCACGACCTATTTTAAGCCGAGCGACGTCACCTGACGATATCCGAGATCGTAACATCGTAGGCGATATCGCCGAAGCATGTGGCCGACTCTGGGGCGCGAAGCCTGCGGCAAAACCAGCAGCAGCTGCCGTAGCACCGAAAGCCGCACCGAAGAAGACGGTAAAGTAATTAAGGTTTCTTAAGCGAGATTAACTCTTTCGCTTAAGCCCCGGACTCGTGTTAGTCGAACCAGCTATGGCCCACATTTCCTTGCCGACTGATCTTCCCGGAATACTAGGTCCGCTCTCAATCTCGCAGGATACCGCCAAACCACTCCTTGCTCTAGCTCATCAATTGTTACACGTAGACAGAGACGGACTCCCTCGCGCCGAACGAGAGTTGATTGCATCGTACGTTTCCTATTTGAATGGATGCATATACTGCTCTGAAGTTCACGGTGCCGTCGCCGACGTACACAACGGAACTCCCGGCTGGGCACGCAGGATTTGGAACGACACAACATTAAGAACTGTCAGCCGAAAATTGCGTGCACTACTTATCATCTCCGGAAAAGTGCAAGGGGCTCCTCGCGAAGTTTCAAACGCGGACATTGCTGCAGCCCGAGCCGCTGGCGCCAATGACATGGACATTCACAATGCGGTGTTAATCGCTTCTGCGTTCTGCATGTTCAATCGTTATGTCGACGGGCTTGCTACGACTCAACCGCCGCAAGCAGATGCCTTTTATCAAAAACGTGCCGAAGAATTGGCGAAGTTCGGTTACCTGCCTTAGTAGAGAATCTCGTCGAGATTCGCGAAGATCGAAAACTTGTTATCTTTGAAATACCAAGTGTTGTTCGGATAAATCGGCGGGTTCTGATTCAGATTGCCAACTATGTCACTTGAAGTAGCGACGTAATAGCCAAACGAGATTGCGCCCGTCGTTGTCGAATAAACGCACGCGTTGCCGTTAATACCGCTCATGATTAGGTTTTTGATTCCATGTTTCTTCAAAAACTTCATCGCTGGTTTCACGCTTGGTGTTGTGAATCCATCATCACTCTGTTTGATCACTCGTTTGAACGGGTGACCCTTCAAAAGCACAGTGAGTCGCGGGTCGGTCACGCCGTAACCTTCGTACTCAAACAAAAGAACGGGAACCTTTTCTGCTACTGCCCATTTCAAAAGATCGATCTGACGATTGACGAGGTTCTGCAATCCAACCGTCTCGCTGACGCCACCACGATCATAGAAACCTTGTTGCATATCGACGACGACAGCAGCTGTTGTCGACGTGTCGACCAGTGCGGCCGCGAAGTTTGATGACAGCGAAAAAGTAATAGCAAACACAAGCGCGAAGAATGCACGCATCAGAAGTCCCCCCTCAGAGATTAGTTTACACGTTTCCGAACGGACCCTTATCAGGAGGGCGGCGATCCGTGGACTTATTTCCGTTAAGTGGGTCCGCGCGTCGACGATCTCGATCGCTGACGTGCCGAGCGTTTTCAGATTCCAGAACGCGCACAAGCGTTTTCAAATCTGCGATTTCTTCTTTCAGGTAAACGATCTGTTCTTCTTTCTCGTGAAGAATCAAAGTGTAAGCCTGCTTCAGCTCGTTCAAAAGTTTCGACGTTGTCGTAATCAGCGGTTCGTCTTTGGGAGCAATCGACGCTGCCAAAACGGCGGCCGCAGTTTGCGGTGTCGCCTGTTGCTGCGCTTGTCTTTGTTCGATCACCACTTCTTCGGGTGTCGACGAGAACTGAGACGTCATTTGATCAGGCAGATAGTAGCGCCCGCCTTCGAAACGATACTGCTGTGCGCCCGCTTTAATGCGGCGTCGAAGTGTAGAAACACTGATGCGATACTTACTCGCGTAATCAGTGAGCAGCAGCCAATCGGGACCAGACTGCGCTTGAGATTTAGGATTCATGTTACTCATCTAGGTTCCGAGCTTATTCGTTTCAACGAATTACCGACAACTCAATATTGACGCGGCGGGACGCGTCGCACACGTTTCACGTTGTTTTGGGCTGTCTTTACCAAACACTCTCTTTACAATTACGAAATGCGATTGAGCGAGAAAAAAAAGCTGGGACTCGTTTTATCCGGTGGCGGTATCAAGGCTGCGGCGTTCCATCTGGGCGTGTGTCTCGCGCTTCGGGAAAAAGGCTTCTCGTTTGCGGGCGGATCGAAAGAAGAAGTTAAGAACCGTTACCCTGACGACAAAATGACTTTCAAAACTTATGTCGGCTCGAGCGCCGGCGCCTTCTTAACCTCGCTCCTTGCTTGCGGCCATTCGGTCGAGTCGATCATCGACGCTTTCGAACGTGGCTCTGAATCGGATCTCACAAAATTCAATAAGCGGAAGAAAATCGAAACACGACTCAAGCCAATCACCTACCGCGACATCTTTGCAGTTAATGGCGTCAACTTTTTAGACTCGCTTCCCGGTTTACTGCGTCGCAAGAGCCTTGTGACCGGCGGCCTCGAAGCTTTCTTGAAAAACGGATTTAAGGTGAATGGTCTTTTCACGGTTAAAAATATCGAGCGCTATGTGCGAACGAACATTTCTCAAGAAAACGACTTCGCAGCTCTTGGTGTCGAGAACTATGTCGTAGCGACTCAGTTGAATCATTCGCGTAAAGTGATCTTTGGGAACTTTGCGGAGACGTACAAAATTAAGAACATCAAGTACGCTAATTTTGCGTCGATTTCACAGGCGGTCGCCGCTAGCACGGCGCTTCCCCCGTTCTACGCGCCCTATGGAATCAAAAATCAAAAAGGAAAAGAGCTTTATTTTTTTGACGGCGAAATTCGGGAAACTCTATCGACGCACGTTGCTGCTGATGCTGGCGCCGATCTCGTCATCGCAAGCTATTCAGTTCAGCCTTACCACTACACGCCCGTCATGGGTTCGCTTCACAACTATGGCATTCCAATGATTATCAATCAGGCGCTGTATCAAGTGATTCAACAGAAGATCGAAAAACACATCGATCATCAGCAGCAAATTTCGGCGATCATGAGTGCGATTGACGGTTATTTCCGCCAGCAAGGGCTTCCAGAGGAACATCGCGAGAAGCTCGTCGAAATCATAACCAAGCGTGTGAATTATAAACCGAACGTCGATTACATTTATATTCACCCGAGCCCGAACGACTACGAGATGTTCTTCGTGGACCATTTCAGCCTCAACGCCGAAATATTGGGCCGCATCGTCCACATCGGATTCAAGGCCGGGATCCAAGCACTGCGTAAATACGATCTCTGATCGCACAGATCAAGCGGCCCTCGAGACTTCTTCGTTGAGATTCTGAGGTTTCCGCTAGAGAATGGGTGCCTATGAGTCGCCCAAAGCCTGACCCACAAACCTTCTGCGTCTACCCTTGGATCGAACAAGTCGTTCAGTCGTCGGGCAAAGTCGGCTTCTGCTGCGTGGCTAAAGGCGGCGGCGTCGTTCAGAAAGATGGCGGTGGCGCTTATCGCGCCGGCCAAGACCCCCTCGACGCTGCTTGGAATTCGAAACACATGCGCGATATTCGCCAAGGCATGGTCGAAGGCAAAGAAGTTCCAGGTTGCGAACTTTGTTACTTCCAAGAAGGCATTGGAAAAAAATCGTATCGCGAGATGCATAACGAAGAGTGGATGAACAAGGCTCGCACGGAAATCGAAACGCGTGTCGAGCGTTCGATCGACGATAACTATCGCGTCGATAAGCCCGCGTTCTATCTGGATCTTCGACTCGGCAATCTATGCAATCTCAAGTGCCGCTCGTGCAACTCGTATAACTCGAGTCAGATTCATCGCGAGACCGTTCAGCTCATCGACTCAAACCCCGAGTATCGAGATTTTTATTCGAAGTACAATGGGCCCGGAAAACCACCGGCAACATCAGAATGGTACGAGAGCGACGCCTTCTGGGACGAAGTCATCAGCTCGATACCTAACTTAAGAAAAGTCTATCTCACCGGCGGAGAACCGACGTTGATTGAAAAGAACTATAAATTCATGCAGGCGTGCATCGATTCGGGTTATGCAAAGAACATTTTTCTGATGTTCAATATCAACTGCACAAATGTGCAGGAGAAGTTTCTTTCATATCTTCCGCATTTCCAATTCGTGTTGATCAATGCATCGATTGACGGTTTCGGTCCTGCCAACGAATACATCCGCCATCTCTCGCGTTGGGAAACGATAGACAAGAACTTGCGAAAGCTCGTCGAACTTCCGCGGAACGTGCAGATTGGCGTTACGCCCGTTCTTCAGATCTACAACATCTTAAACATCGTCGAACTTCTTGATTACGTAGAGTCGATTTCCATTTCGAGTAGTCGCGACATCAACATCGACTTTCTCTATGCGACCGACCCGGTTTACATCAATCCGCAGATCTTGCCACAGTCGATCAAAGCTGAAGCTATTGCACGTCTCGAAGCTTACAAACAACGGTCGCGCACTTATCACTCTCAGCGATATCTTAAGAACTCGATCGATAGCTGTATCAATCTGTTGAACGAACAGCCGGAGGCTGACAGCGCGAAACTTCGGGACTTCGCAGACTACACACGAATGCTCGACGTGAATCGAAAGCAAAGCCTTCACGCCACTTTTCCAGAACTCGCATCGATGCTCGAAGCCGAAGGCATTTACTTGCAACGTCCGCCCGAGGTGACAGGTGCCTGAATTTCCATTTCAAGATATTCACCTCAAGAAAGAGCTTAAGCCTGAAGATCCGTACGAGCTTGGGTTAGTCTCAGAAACATTTTGCGCTCTTCCCTTCACTCATTTGGCAACCCACACAGACGGTTCTGCCATTTT
>JAYSYF010000280.1:0-10976 GCA_043716655.1 Bdellovibrionales bacterium
CACGCCGCTGTGACACCGAACAATATCGTCGGAGTTATTTCAAGTACGGGCTATGCTTCGGCCGCCAACTGTCTTGCGAGCCAAGCGGCGCCCGTGACAACGTCACTTCCTACTTCTGTCATCTTCGAGCCTTTGAACCAAAGATTACTCGTCGCTTATGGTTCGTCGACGACGACCAGCAATCAAATCTATAGCTATGCGATCGATCAAACAGCGGGAACAATATCGGATGCGGTGGCCGCATGGACTGACACATCGATCGTTCTTGGTCCAACGCGGATTACTTCGGACCCCGTCACGGGCGCGATCTTCATTGCGAATGGTGCCGCGACTCTCAATAACATCGAGAAGTTTACGATGGATTCAACCGGAGTCTTAACCAAGGTCGGAACGACTCCGTACATACGTACGAGCGTCTATACTCCTTGCATCACTTCCATGGTGATCGCGCCATGATAACCAAAATGCTTTTCACGATATTGCCGTTCCTATTCTCGGCTTCCTTTGCCGCTGCTCGAAGCAGCGACAACTTTTATGCCGGAGTTGGATTATTTCGATCCATGGCTCAGTACAAATCTGGCTCTGCAGATTCATCATTCAACGGCTGGGGCGCATCCGCAGTTGCGGGTCTCGGGTTTTCATCTGGCCGCATCGGAATTTTCGTCGAAGGCGAATACGGACGTGTCGAGTCGATGAACACGCTTCAGAGCACGACTTACATGGAAAAATCGATGAACACCTACATCGCAGGAAAAGCGGGAATTTCATACGAGATGCTCGGAATTGGTGCCGGCGTGCAACAGAACACGATCGACATCGATAACGTCGCGATTCTTGGAACGAGTGGAAGAACGACTTATAAAGGTCTGAACTATTCTGGATTCGCTCGTATTACTCTCGACGGTAAAGACTCGTTTCGCACTGTAATCGAAGCGAAGTACGGCACGGGCACTTTTTCGGGCCTGGAAATCGGCGAAACGTCCTTAATACTGCGATTTGTCTTTCTGCCGTTCTAAAGAACCGCTAAAGTCGAATCAAACATGCGAGTTCTCATCGTTCGATTCTCAAGCTTTGGCGACATTTTTCAGGCTCTCGAGGCCGCGAAGCATTTAAATAAATCCGGACAAACAGAATACGTCGACTGGCTCGTACGAGATGATTTTGCTGAGCTTTTGCAAAATCAGGAATTCATTCGCGATGTACATGCATTTCGGCGCAGCTCCACAGCTTTCTCTCTGATCGCGCTCACCTGGAATATTGCGGCCAACTACGATCACGTTTACGATGCACATTCGAATCTTCGCAGTTTTATAGTACGTATGGTGATTCGCGCGCGATGGTTGATTGAACGAGTGCTCAATCCGTTGAGCCCGAACCGTTCGATGATCACCCGTTCAAAAGAACGCATTCGTCGTTTTTTGTTTTTCAAATATAGAATGTCGACCCTGCCTATTCCCTACCGCGGAGCCGAAAGTTTTCTGCGACCGCTTCGACGATGGCTTCCGAATCTTGAGTTCGTCTTCACAGACACCGGCTGGAAAGCGCCTTCGCTTGGCGAAGATGCGCAGGCGTTTAAAAAGTGGCGATCAGAAAAGTCGAACTCGCCTCTCATTGCGCTCGCCCCGTCCGCTGCGTGGCCAAATAAACGTTGGCCGATCGAAAGATGGAGAGTTTTTGTCGAACAGTGGCTTGTCGTTTCTCCCGATTCGCGTTTTTTGTTGCTTGGCGGACCGGACGACCACTTTCTGAATGAAATCGAAAAAGAATTCGGCGCTGCCAAAGTCTTCAATGCGGTCGGAAGAACGACCCTGCTTCAATCGTCGATCCTACTAAGTGAATCCAATGCCATTGTAGCTAACGACACCGGGCTTCTGCATGTTGCGGATCGACTGCAACTTCCTTCGGTTGCGATTATCGGTCCCACAGCGTTTGGCTATACAACAAGTCCGGTTTCTCGTGTCGCGGAAGTTCCGCGAGCAAATCTCGCATGCAAACCTTGCTCAAAAGACGGACGAGATCCATGCACGAATGCAGTCCATCTTAAGTGTCTCGTTGACGTGACGCCAGAGCAGGTCGTTCGCGAGTTGCGAGAAGCGTTCGAAGCCGCTGGCGAAAATCGGGCACTGCCGTGACTTTGTACCGGGCGCTTCAACCGCTTCTGATGGGAATCTACGCCTCGCTCGCGTTCATATTGAAACATGTGCCTGGGCTCAAACAGAAAACTGAAAAGTTCTGGACGACATTCGATATTCGTTATGTGAATGGCGTCCCCGCATTTTTGAAAATCGATCGCGCTGTTTTTAAAGGGGTGCGTCCCATTTGGATTCACGCCGCGAGCGGAGAATTCGAATACGCAAAGCCGGTGATTCGCGAACTCGCAAAAGCAGGCAAGCCTGTTCTCGTCACTTATTTTTCGCCGACGTTCGCGGAAAACGTTCGCAAATTTCCCGGCGTCAGCGCTGCCTGCCCGCTTCCACTTGATTCACGGGATGAACTCGAAAAGTTTTTAGCTTATCTAAATCCGGCCACTTTGCTTATTGCGCGCACGGATGCTTGGCCAAATACGGTGCTGGCGACCTCAAAACGCGGAATTCCCGTTTTGCTATTTTCCACTACGTTTCACGACGGCTCGAATCGCATGCGCGGTCTTGGAAAGCGGCTTACGTTCGAGACTCTAAAATTGATCGACCGCATTCAATGCGTAACGAAAGACGATCGTGCAATACTCGAAAGCATCGGCTTGAAGAACGCAGAAACGTGCGGCGACACACGATACGATCAAGTTCTTGAAAGATTGAAAACTTCAAAACAGCTACCTGCCATTTTAGAAGCAGTGACCGATAGACGAGCGTTCGTAGCAGGAAGCGTCTGGCGTGAAGATTTAGAACCGGTGTTGACCGCATCGGTTCGGACCTATGCCGAGCACCCCCATACAATCTTCTTGGTTCCGCACGAAATTGGCAGCGACTTCCTGTTGGAAATCGAGACCGTCGCCCGCAGCTTCGGCTTAGCTGCGAACGAAATCGCGCGCTTCTCGGCGTTGACAGCTCAAACTGCTTCGCCAAAATCGAACGCCAAATATCGAGTCATCATCGTCGATGCCGTCGGGTTTCTTGCTGAGCTTTATCAATTAGGTGAAATCGCGTTTGTCGGCGGTTCATTTAAGAAGACTGTCCATTCCGTCATGGAGCCACTCGCAGCCGGTGCCCTGACGGTCGTTGGCCCCTATTTTAAGAACAATCGCGAAGCGATCGAATTTCAGAAAATTAGCGCCGGTGGATCACACTCGACTGTAGGGTTCGTCACGTCTGTGAGTGACGCGAACGAATTCACGATTCACTTGAACGAACTCTGGAAAGCCGCAAGTGAGTTTGATTTTAAAACTCGCATTCGCGAGGAAGTCACAAGACGCGGCGGCGCCACCGCATATGTCATGCAGTGGCTAAACAACCAACGGTGAGATTACCTTGCAGGTTCTGACTTATGCAGGACTGGTGCTTGTACGACCGAGTCTGGCTCGAGCGTAAAGATACCTGGGAAGCTTGGGATCGCTGTCTTGAAGACTGCCAACAAACGCTGCATTGGAAGTTCCCCAATGTTCACGTGATTTGGCAGGTCTCCTAAACTCTGCGGCCGCGCTTCGATCATACCAACCATCCGAGCGAAGTCTGCACGACTTCGAAGGGTCATGATCAAGTACGGATGGTTCTCGAGTGCTGTCGGATCGTTCATCACTTCTTCACCCAGTGTCTGCGAGAACTGATAGTAGCGCTCTTCTACCTGAAGTGGCTTTCTGTTAACCGCTCCTTCGCAGATGAAGAGTCCGCGTCGCATACGATTCACTTTATCAAGAAGAGAAAGATTTTTTGGAAGCGCTCGAACTAAGGTCTCGAACTGTCTTTCGATGAAGCTCTGTTGGAGCCTTACCGTCGTGCAACGTTCGTATTGTCCCAGCGTCAAACGCATTCCTCGAAGTTCGACCGAGACGCTCTGTTTCGTGTCGACCGAAGTATCCTGCGAAATCGATTTCGAATCCGAACGACTGATGTTGACGTTAACACCAAGTACGTCGAGAAACTTTTCTGCCACACCGAGTCCCGCAGCTCGCAAGGCTCCACTAACCGTCGAAAGCGGACTCCAGCCGTAAGTTAGCGATTGGCTCTTGCTCATGCTGTATGCACTGCCGGCGCCTACACCGAGCGACATCAAGTTACCACCGCGGCGTTCGCTGTCAGCAAGTTCGAAGATACGAATTTTGCGTTCCATGCTAATCACGCCTTCTGGTGCCGTGAGTGAACGGAAGCATTCGTCGTTCAGTTGCATTCGTGTGTAGCGTGCTTCCGCCCGCTGTCCGAAGCTGAGGGACTTCTCTTGACTGTCGTTTCGCTGAAGAATTAATTCCTCGATGAACACCAGGCACAATCGAGCGGCAAGCTCACGTGACATTGCCTGAGTCCCGAACAGAGTCTCTTTGAATGCAGCGACATCAACGGGCTTATATCGTACGAGCTTCTGGAACTCCTGTGCGAACGGCGCTACCGCCGAATTGCTGAGCGACGCATAGGCATCGATCTTAGGCATCCGTCTAACGAGATCCGCAAAAGCGTTGCCGCTCGCGAGAACCGCGTTGTTTCCTGGCAGAGCCGGGTCTTGCTTTAAGATCTCGGGCTCGTTTTGAAGAGAAGCGTACTCGAAGTTACCGTCTTTCAACAGGTGAGCGAGGCGCGCCGTTGCAGTCATGTGGGCAGAGAACTTCTTTTCGATAACCGCAAGACGAGTAATCATGTCGCCCACAGATTTATTGGCGAGGTGACGAATACTTCCGAAGAATTTCGCTTCTTCAGCAAGTTCCGAAGGTGGAATCTTGTCGTTCTTTTTCAACTCGTCGCAATCGATAGTTTTGCAAAAGGATTCAGACAAATCGTCCGCTGGACGCATCGAAGATGAGAATCCATTCGAGTACGCTACGACCGGACCGACGAAGGTTCGTGAAGGCAGACCCGAATTCTTCTCGACCAATGAATCTAGTGGTCCATCAAAGATCAACGTCTTGCGCTGACCCGGAGAAAGTTTTGCTTCGTCGATAGTCGTAATCTCAATCATGAGATTCGCGCGCAACTTTAAGACTCGGAAGTCCCGGAACGCCATTTCAACTGGAGTTACGATCTGACCGCTTGCAACGCGGACGAGCTTTCGTGTCGCCGTGACAAACTCGAGAGCATCGCCGTCGATTGGTCGGTAGTCTTTCTGAATCGCAACTTTCATCAAGAAGATACCGTCACGAAGCGGTTCGTTCTTCATACGACCCTCAGTGAGAGAGCTGTATCGCAGAACTCTTGGTGTGAGCGTCAGGTTGAACTGCTTGTACATCTTCAGGTTCAAGAAGTCGTCGACCTCGTAACGGAATCCTTGAGTTCCCCACTGGAACTGAGTCAGTAACAATTCCGACTGAGGTCGTGGAACCAAGTTAACCTGTGCAACCGTTTGTTTCGACATTCCACGAAGATCTCGCGCGAAAGTGAAACCGTTGTTATCCCAAGGGTTGAATACGATCGCCAAACGCTTCGTGAAACCCGACGCGTGTCGGATACGAATCACTTTAAGCATGTAACGTTCTTGCTGGAAGTAAACGTGGTGAATTTTGTCAGTGAAAATCAAATCACCAAGGTGATTCGTACGAATTGGATCGACTGAACCGTCCGATTTTTCAACTGCGAATTCGATATCGCGAAGTGGAGAACCTTGCGCCAACGGGTTCGTAACGCGAGTCGAAACACGATACTTGATCGTTCGTTCTGTCGTCGTCTCTGTCGAGAGCGGATCGATGATCGGCTCGGGTCTTACATCCACAAGACCGAATTCGAACTGTTCGAGACGAGTGATTCCAGATGGCAAGTTCTTGTTGATACAAGAAAGCAGATCCGTTCCTCCCTTGAAGTCTTTCGCAAAAGAATCTTCAGGGAAGAGACGTGGAATATCCGGTGCATCGACGCAATCGTTCGTCATCAAATCCGGAGCTACTATAACTTTACCGTCGACGGTCGCCGTTGCACCTGGGGCTGCCGCAGCTGTTGTTGGCAGTATCACCACCGGTCCTGAACTTGATTTTGATTCGATTGTTGCGCCGCTAGCGACGTCGTCACATGCTGCCGCGTATTTTTTCGCGTCGAATGTGCCCGGCTCACCTTTGTAAGTCGCGGGACGTTCGAATCCGAATTTCATCCCGAGAAGTCCGGTGTGATCACCCAGCATCCAGAGACCATTGAATGTGTTAACGTTGAGAGTGTTGTCTCGCGGCTGGATCGCGCCAACGAGCTCGAGCTGACCGTACGTGCTCAAATACTGCACCTTCATCTTCGATTCGTTCTGCAAACGACCGCCAACCATTTTCAGATTGTCAGTCAATCCTGTTTTCGCGATGACGTAGCACTTGTTATTCGCATCGCCGGTTCGGGCGATGATCCAGAATTCCATTCCGAAAACACCGTCTGAAAGCGGCAATGGCTCTTCTTCACCGCGCACGTTGTAGCGCATGATCTTAGGTCCCATCGAGACGCTAAAATCGATCATCCCAAATTGCGTTCCACCCGGGTTATGGGTCGAGTTGAGTCGCATATCGTTGATCCAAAGATGACGATCTGCTTTTTCGCCAACTTTAGTCTGACCACCAAGGATGCGAGAAATTTCATCTGGTTTCGCAAGCTGATCTTCAGGAACACTTCGGCGCAAGCAGTCTTTCACTGCTTCGGATCCGACTTCCCAAGGATTGATACAGATATCGAGTTCGCGAGCACCTTTGTGCATACCGTCCGCAACCAGTGTGCGTTTGATCGGAAGGTATTTCGCGTCACCGGCTCCGTTATAGGCAAGTTTTTCGGACCAGTTCACGCAGCCGGATTCGTCGCTTCGTCCATTATTGCCGATGGTGACGGCACCGGGAGCTCCCGCGACCGAAAACTTGTGACCCTTAATAGCTTCCTGCGTGCGTTTATCGTGCACGCAAGTTTTGAACTGGAAAAGCTTCTCTGTCGCAACAGAAAAGCCGGCCATGTTTTGCGATACCGCAGCTGTACCTGTGATTTCAGAAGTGAAGAACGTTGCATTCGCTTGATTGATTCCAGTTTTCGTTTCACCTACGAGGTTCGCGTTTGGATCCGCCGAGCGAGCGCTTGGTTTCATACATGCCGTGACAGACATTGCGAGCACAAACACGAGTGCAAGTGTTCGGAAGCCCGAAAACGATTTAGGACGGCTAATCTGAGAAAGCATTTTATAGCATTTCATAGAATGTCTCGAAACCAATCGTAAGGGTCTGCTGTCGGCTCTGATTTATATTGTAGTTGATAGTCTCGGCGTCGGCGTACTCTGCCTTGATCTGAAAACGCTGCTTTTGGAACATCGCGCGGGCCGATGCGCCCATGCCCTTGCGATTGTTATGACCCATGAAAGAAGAATTATAAAATCCAGGTACCGCGTCGTCCTCGACGAAAAAGCTCATAAGATTCGTGTGCAAAATCACATCGTTTGGCAATCCAATTTCGAATCCGCCGCGGAGGAACTGGGCGTTGCGAAAACCTTCAGGGGCCGCCGCATTTTGAATGACGTATCCTTCACAGTTGAGTGCAAAGCCCGGCGTGAACTGCACATGGAATTCACCGCGTGCGATCAGTCCTTCGAATCGATATTTGAATCGCGAAGTATTCGGGCCGACTTCTTCAACCGTGTTTCCATAGATAATGCTTTCCTGAGCAATGGCCGAAGGCAAATTATTGAACGTAAAATGCGTGATCGCCGCCGTCGTGCGCAGCGCTTCAAACGGATGTAAGTTCATCTCGACGGTTTCTGTGAATAAAGACGGCGTCACTTCGGCATCGACCGTTTTGGTCGATAGTGTTTTCGAAGTCGGAATCGTTTGTTGCGCCCAAACTTTTAATTGGAAGGCCTTGGAGTTCCCGAAGAACAAAGTCTCTTTTGCACCTGGGAACGGCTGTCGAGCAATGAATAGCGGAGCATCGAAGGCACCTTGATCAAGCGCGCCACCCGCGAGGTACAAGCGCACTGGCTCGGTATCGAGAGCGCGCAAAGTAAGAACCGCGTCTTGAAGATAAATGCCGGACCGACCAACGTTATCGCCGAATCGAGATTGAGCATACCCAGTCGTCACGTCGGCACTTCCACGCGCGCGGAACTTCAAAGCCTCTAACAAACGAACCGAGCTGTCTGCACCGATTCTGAATCCGAAGTATTGCGATTGCTCACGCTCATTCGCGAAAGATTCAAAGCCAGATCCGAACTTGTACGCAAACTTCGTTTCCTTAGCTAAACGCCAGCTGTTCTTGTCACCGATCGAAGCTTTCGATTCGCCACGCGAGTAGCCGATTTTCGAGTCGTCTTGTGTCGAGAACGGGTTGGTGAATGCCGCGGCAGGCGCAGATGTTGAATCGCTCAAAGTCTCGTCAAACTCGTTCGTTTGCGGCGCTACTGAGGGCGCTTGCGGCGCTGCTGAAAGCGTTTGCGCCACCGAAGCAGACCGGGTTTTTGACGATGCAGCCGAAGCTTCGCGAGGCAAAAAGCATGTCGAGACAGTGGCTAGAATAGCCACTGTCATCGCGATGTTTTTTGAAAGTCTCGGGAATCCCAGAAGCATGCCCCACCTACCTGCTCTAGTTATTATTCAAGAAGTGTTCTTCGATGTCTCAGTTAAGAACACGCGAAAATGGCTCGTAAGTAGCTGAAATCACGTGTGTTTAAGCTTTGGGCATGCCCTCTCATGCGCAAAAACCGGCTCTTTCAATCGAGAAGTGACGAATTTGCGCTTGATAGAAAACCACGAGAAATCTCGGTAAGTTAAGTTTCTTAGACTTTGTTTAGCGCGTCTTCGAGAAAGCGAATCGAACGAATCCCGAACCAGCTGAAACATTCTCCGTCGACGAGCGCTACGGCCCGCGCATTTCGGACATACGGCAAATCCCGCATTTTATCCCATGTCTTCGCAAACGGAAAAGGTTCACTGGAAAAGAGCAGAACTGCTCCAGAGGAAATTTCTTTTTCCAACTCGTCTTCTGAGATTTCTGTATATCGAGTCTCACTAGTTGGCAAACTTGCATTTGGAAAACACGTTTTCAGAGACGCCGCGATCCAAGTGTCCTGATTTACGATCATCCACGGCTTTTGCCATATGAAATAAAGTATCGAAGTGCCCGGCTCATTCAGCATCTTCTCGAGTTTTTCTGCGGAAGTTTCTGAATTCATGAGAGCGTGAATTAAGCGGCCCACACTTTTCGAATTCGCCAGTGCACTTGCTCGAAGTGCGTATTCGCTAAGCCGTTTAGCTGCAGTAGTATCGTCTGCACTTGCTAGGGAAGTCTCTAGGGAAGCGCGCGCCGGTGTTGCTGCAGAATTCACCGCCCGATTGCTCAACACGTCAGACAGGTTTGCGAGTTCTCGCGCGAGCGAATCGAGATCGGAAACGTGAGTCGCTAAAACATCAACTGGGTATTTTGAAAAGAAGTCGACGAACTCTTTTGGATTTTCTTCGCGGTCCAAAATGATCAACGGTTTTTGCCCGCTCGCCTCGGCTTTGCGAACAATTTCTTTCATCTTTGCATCGAAGTCGGCACTTAAAGTCTTGGTTCCCCCTAGCACAGCAATAGATTTCACGGCTTCACCGGGGTGAATGCAGAATCGCGTTCGCCCAACAACGTTCACGCTTGAGTTAACAAGTGTCTCGGTCCAACTCGGGACCATGGAGATTACCGGTCGCATTTGATCCGCATTTGGCTTGTGTCGCTCATGCTCATACGGGCAGGCGTAACATTTAGATTTGCAGCACGTGCCGCGAGCGAGCAGATACTCGCGCGTAAAGACCCACGCGCCGTCTTCGGCGCGCACGTTATAATCGCGATTTTGAATTGTGCTAAGAGGATTCACAAGTTCATTACTGAACTAGCTTAAGTCGATCCGCAAACTGGTTTTACGACTTCGAGCATTTCTTCTTCTGAAACTTTCATAGCTTCAGTGCTTTGGCTACTTCCTGGCTTCATAACCCCAGTCCCTGCGCCCGCTTTCACTTCGCCAGGAGCCCATTCCGAATCATTAACAGTCTTCGCCGCAGTGTCTCGAGATACACAGTCACGGCCCTTTGTTATTCCGAAATTTTCGCCAACTCGCTGGATGATCTGATTGCAAAATCGCTGCTGTTCTTCTGAAGGCGTTTGCAAGACTACTATCGAACCGCTTGATAGCGCGCCGACTTCGTCCGCGAGTTTAATCTGCTTCGTTTTTCCATCGACCAGTATGTCGAAATCGAGCTGAGCGTGGAATCCCGCAGGCATTGAAAATCGGGCAGGACCGGCTCGTTTAGTCGGTGGTGCTGGAGGTTGAGGTGCGCCATTTTTAACAACAACAGGCACTGCACCGACGAGTTCCGATTCTGCAGCTGGAGATGCTCCGGCACGTCCACCAAATCCTTCGTCAGAAATGTCGTCGACGGTGGTGTTGTCGGTTGCGCCAGGAATCGTTGGCTGAGCCCACGCCGCGTCCGCAGTTTTGTATTGGAAATCAACATAGGCCGCCAGGTGCGAACGAGTGAAAACCTTCTTCGCTAGTGGACGGCAGACTTTGTTGAGGAAAACATAGATTTCGTTCACGTGGGCCGCTTGGCTGCGCTCGGGAACTTCTTTGACGGGGATCACGTCGCCATCGACGTTTCTATACGCCACGGTGAACACGGCTCGTTGGTAAATCGCGATTTGTTTTCCCTTTTTTGCAGCAGAAAACAGAGTCGTGACGGTTTCATCTTTCATCTTGCCTTCGACAAGGCGACAAACCTTGCTCTCGCCACCTTGAAAGGTTTTGCCCTGCGCGGACAGTTTCGTGCTTACGCACGTCGCGATCTTCGCGCTCGCTTCAGTTGGAGGTGCCGGTTTAATGGCCGTACTTCCACCAGTGCCCTTGCCGCATGCAACGAACGTCAT
>JAYSYF010000029.1:0-7353 GCA_043716655.1 Bdellovibrionales bacterium
CAGACATCCAACGATTTGCTCGTTCGATTATCAAAGATCGAATTTCGTCCTTGGCTTCAAGTGATCGTTTTCTTCGAATCACGAAATCCGAAGTTCCTATGCGCAGCGGAAAGCCGCAGAAAAATCCGAATTATTTGAACCCCTGTGCTTACTACATGTGGAGCCAAGGCGAAGAACCCATCGACGACGAACTTACGACGCTCGTTTATTTCACCGCCGAGTACCGTTGCAGTGCGAGCAAGCCGCCGGCTGAAAGACTGAAAAATTCGATCGACGTCGCAAAACAGCTCTCCACCGAAATTCTCGAGAAATCCATCGAGATCGAAGGAGCCTACTCGTCGCGCGATCAGCTTGAACTTGAGGGTTACGCTTCGACAAACTCCGAGCGTTTTGCGGATGTCATCGGCAGTTATGCTATGGCCGAACTACTCTTAGAAATTCCAGACAAATGGGATAGACAGAATAAATTTTTGGCGAGTAGCAGTTGGCAATGTTCGGAACCGTCGCTTGCGAGTCACTTCCCTGAAGAAAGTGCGATCGAAAAAGAATATTCATCGGACGCTCACACGGAAGGCGATCTTCGACGCAAAGAACTTCTATCTTTCCCGATTCGCGAAGCCATCGCGTGCGAGAAAGATTTTGAAGTCAAAGAATGCAGCCTGAAGTTCAAATAGAGGCGCTTAAAATCTTGTTCTATAGCCGAACGGAAGTGTCGGTGCTCCACCTGCAGAACCAGTCCGAGTCGCCTTGAGATTACCCAAAACTGCCGCGCGATTTCGGACCGTCACATCAAGAACCTGTGTTCCCCCGACCGTTGTAAGAACGCCCGAGACGGACAAGATCATTCCCCCGGGAACTCCGGAACCAGTGCTGCCATTTTCGCGCATCAAAATTTCACCAGTCTGTTTATTGTAGTCGACCAGCAGAGACCATTCGAGCGTTCCCGCTGGAGCGTCGAGACGACGATACTGAGCGCTCAAAATGGGGCGCGAGCCGCCGTCTTCCATCGGTCGCTCGATAATCACCATCGCAATTTCAACGCCGTAATCGTTGCCGTTCACTGATTGCATGCGGCCTTGGTAACGTCCTTCGACGGGACCATAGATGCGCATGTAGCGCTCTCGGTATTCAGTTTGTTCACCCGCGGTCGGCGCTGAAGATGCTGTCGAAGTTCGAAGTGCAGAGAAAGTTCCCCAAACGCCACCTTCGCGACTCAGCTCGACGTTCATCTGCCCACCTGCGACAGTCCCGCGAACCGAAAGAATTTTCTTATTCACCGCGCTCGAATCTAATTCGCCCGCAAGAGTCAGCAATCCACTTCGATCGTATGCACCGGAAAGTGCGATCATGTCGCTTTCAGTGACAAAATCATTCGGCTGAAATTTTCCGCGAAGGATCGGCGCAAGGATCGCAGTTCCATCCGGATTTTTTCCCTGCTGAACATAAACGACAAAAAGAGTGAGGTGACCATCAAAGCGAGCCAAGCCCGAAGCAGAATTCGACACGGTTCCCGACCATGTGCCCTGGACGCCCGAATAAAGATTTTCAAGCGCCTTCTGATCACGTGCTTGCTGTGCGCGAAGATCGTCGCCGGAATTTCCGGAACCTCCCGAGCAAGCCGAAAGAAACAAACTTGATACCAAAAGCATCGCTGTCGTAGCCGCAGTTGCAGCACTCAAAGTATTTCCCAGCATCACTCGCTCCTCTTTGCACCGCCGGAAGGCAGCGTATTTTTCACTAATTCATCTCGTACTGCGGCCCACTGATTTAGTGCGATCATGTAATCACCTACGGCGCGCGCCCGGTCTTGTTGGGCCTTAAACAATTCATTAAACGCGCGAATCAGCTCGACCAGAGGAGTTCGACCTTGTCGATACGCGGTCTCCATCTCTTTAACTACTTTCGCTCGTTGAGTTACGATCTGAATCGAGGACAAAGCGTTGTCTCGAAACGCAATCGCAAATCGTTCTGCGCTATATATCGAATCGTCATTTTTGTTCTGATCGCTTCGAAATTGCAGTTGGGAAAGTTCGTAGCCCGCTTCAGCTTCGGCGCGCTGACCACGGAATAAAGCCGAATCGAGCGGCATCTCAAATTCGAAACCGACTGAATAAGTCGGCTTCGCGTTCGACGTCATTTTCGAGAACGAGAGATCGTTCGTTTCATCGACACCGGTCGAACGTGCACGTGCGACCAGATCGAGGCGTGGCCGACTTTGACTGCGAGCAACGGTTCGATTTTTTTCCGAGTTCTCCATCGCGATTTTTGAAATCACGACGGGTCGAAGTTTCGAGGCATCAATCGCAGATAGTTTCGGAATCGGCGGAATGTCGGCCGCTTCCGTTGTCGACGCTTTGAACAACATCGGTTCTTTTCGATCGATCAACAAGTTCGAGCGCAGAGAATCGATCGCACCCAAGTAAGTAGCGGAATTCAGCTTTACACTTTTATCGAACGCCTCAAATTCAGCTTCGAGTCGTGGAAGTTCGCCTGGAGTCGAGAGGCTATAACCGGCTTTGCGTCGCACGGCTTTGACTAACTCTTGATACTTGTCGCGTGCCGCAGTCGTTTCGCGAAGCTGGGTTTCGGCGACGTAGGTATTCCAAAAAAGCGAAAGTGAATTCAATACGGCGCTTTCAAGCGTTTCTTCACGCTGAAGTCGCGCGATCAAAACTTCGCCGTCCATCCGGTCGAGGAACGCACGGTCAGCCTCGCCCAAGATGTTATTCCAGAGCGCCTGTCGAATCGAAAGCGTGATGGCATCGAGTGCAGCGTTCGGACGTCTCAACGTCGTTGTAAAAGTGCTCAGTGTCGATTCTTGGGTGATGCGATTGTAATCTAAGGTCACAGTCGTGCCCGTCGAGAAACGTTTCGCCAGCGACGAGAAAATCGTGACTGTTTTGTCGCTCGGGTTGCCAGCTCCAGTTAACGTCAGAGCTTCGGTATATTCGTAGGTTGGCGCGATTTTTAAAATCAGATCGTATATGCCGCGCTGTCTTTCGGCCGCCGCTTCGCTCTGCTGCGCTCGGAGTTCGCTGGCGCGAACATCGAGACTTTGTTTCATCGCAAGATTAACGACATCTTGTGGAGCAAGCTGAATTGCCGATGCGTTCGAGGCCACAAACATCAAAACAGAAATCATAACTGCGAACGAGATCCGCGCTTTACCGAACTTGGACAAGAAAACCTCCAGAAACCGTCAGCGGATCAAAACCAAGAGATCCACTTCCATCACCAAACGGGGAACGACGTGCAACCGATGCGACGAGCGCAAATCGATTCGCGACATAGTACGAGAGATCAAGCGCACCAATCAGGTAAGGCCGGCGGAAAGACCCGACAACTTCGGCATAGCGAGAAGTTTGAACGACCGACATCTGACCAGCCCCGAACCGCGCTTCCAGATTCCATCTCGGCGCGAGCGCGATTCCACTAGTTAACCCCGCTTCGAATCGAAACGTATTGAGAGCGACATCGTCGTATCGGAAACCGCTCGGTGCCAGAAGCGGCACTTCTTGGCGCGCGTATCCACCAGCCGCATAGCCGCCGAACGTGACCGTGCGTCCAGAAATCTCACCAAGTTCGAACGGAAGCCACCGAATATCCAATTGTCCCAGCACAGATGTCGGAAGACTTGAATAAGTGATTTCCTGCCCAGATGCGAGAGTCGCCGTGCCCTTTGGATTGTAGGGCTCAAACAAAAATGTAAATCGAAGCGATGTGCGCTCGATGACCGATTGAGTAACCGCGACTTCCGCTTGAACTGTCGCAGCCGTCGGCTGCACGTACAAGTTCGTAACGTCATCTAACGCTTTTGCAATCTGGGCTGCATCATTCTTTGTCTTATCGACTTTTACAGACGTCGGTTTCGCCACTTCGGTTCGCGAGGCTTCAAGTTCTGATGAGGCCTTGGCACTCCAATCAATTGGAGCCGCTTCCGCGACAAGCTTTGTTTTTTGCGAAGCTGTGCGTGCTTCGACAACACTCGATCCAAATGATGCCGAGATTAAAACCAGCATGACCGCGAGCGTGCGAAGTGTCGGAACGATCACAGTTCACGTCCAATAGAAAAGTTTTTGCAGGCGTCCTGAGAAACGCGGACGAGTCCCGCCGATGTCAGACGATAGAGCTGACTCGAAAGAGAACCTGGGAAAAGTCCGAAGATCGCTTCACCGTCGGTCGACGCTCTTAGATCGCTAACCCCTGGAACCATTCCGGTTGAAATTCCCATTTCTACAGTTTGTTTCGACTCTGAAGGATAATCATAGTCGCTGGTAAACGCATCAGCGGAAAGTTTTGTTTCGTCGATCTCGAGAACCCGAACGAAAACTTGCTCGATTTTGTACTTGCGGAAAAGACCGCCGGAATCAGGAACAAAATTTTCGAAAACGACAACGGCGCGAAGGCTGTTCGTCGTCGGTGCGCGCCAGAAGGCGATGCTCGAAGCCAATCGGCCCTTTGCCGGAATCGCTGCGATGAGACTCTTTGTCAGAGCTGCGGGTTTTAGAGGCGATACGATCACAATTCGATTCGAAGTGTCTAACGCCGCGAAACTTTCGCCGGCTGTCGCTCGAATCGCAACAAGCGGTCTTCGCAATAAATTTACAGTCGATACGAGCGACACATTTTTAACGCCGCCGCTCGAATTTAAACCTATCGAATAGAGCTTAGACGTAAATGATGTTCCGTTCGAAGACGCAACAGAGAAAACCATGTCGGCTTCGCGAAGCGACGGATTGATGTTCGTGTCAGCTCCGCCCACTTTCAGCGTTCCCAATGCCTGAAGCGTTGTCGAATCCACAAGCCGATAGCCATCACCTTGGCCGATCAAAAGATAGCGGCCGCCATCGCTGACTCCGAAAGTTCGAACCGAAAGACTTTCCCGGCTAGCGAAGCTTGCCGTTCGCGAATCTACCGGAACTTCGTTCGCGATAAATTTAGCGATCCCTCCGCGTGCGGTGAGATCGAGATCGGAAACGAAGATGTATCGCCGCCCTTGCCCATTGTAGTTCGGATTTGTGTGCATTCGCTTTGCAGCAAAGAGCACGCGTGCTTCACCGAATTTCGGCAACGAAACGATTTGTACGTTCTCGTGGTATTCGAGGTTATGAGTTGTCAGCGGATCGAATTTTCCGGCAGCATCCAGTTCGCCGACTTCAATACCCGCACCGAATCCAGTTGGTGAAGCGAGCGAAGAAATCGCCATGACGTAAGGCGGATATCGATCGTCACACATGACACGGTAACGGGCAGGTAATGGTGGTGTCGCGGGATCTTTTGGTGCGCTCGATGTGTCGTCGGTGTTTGCCGGGGTCGATGGTTGAACTGAATCTTGTCCCGGAACTTGCACTGTTGGCGCCGGTCCCTGAAGCTGAATATCCGAGCCTTGCGAACAACCAAATGCCAAAGCCGCAGAGACGACTAATGCAAAACAAGCAAAACCATTTCGCAGATTCTCAAATCGCAGAACCATGAATCCCCCTCGACCCCAAGCCCCAGAACCCGCTTTTGTTAACGCAACTCGACTTACCGCGAAGCTGATGCACACGCCAAGAAAAGTGATGATGATGACACAAAATAATTTACGGAGAAAAAACGCAAAGTGACGCTTGAGAATCCGCCACACGCTGCAATCATCGAAGGCAACGAGCCGCTTGCAAAAGCGTTGCGTCACCTCCATCAAGCTGCAGAAGGAGAAACGCATCTCTCGTTAGGCGATATGTTAGCCGCCGTAGGCTCTGAAGGTCCGTCCCTTGCCGCAGCGCTTCTGACACTTCCATTTCTCCAGCCAATTCCACTCGTCGGCCTGTCGACTCCCGTCGGTTTTGCGATTTCATTCTTGGGTCTTAGCCTGCTTTTACAGCGCGAAGTGAAACTGCCGAAGCGATTGTCGAACGCAAAACTGCCAGTACACATCATTCTCAAAACCATCGAGTATCTTCGAAGCTTCGAGATTAAGCTAAAGCCTTACTTGAACTCTAATTCAGCTTTCGATTCGATCCCACATCGTCGATTTCTAGGCGCCGCCATCGCATTTCACGCATTTTTGCTCGCACTACCGCTACCCGTGCCTTTTTCGAATATGATCCCGGCCTGGCTGTGCTTTGTCGCTTCGCTCACAGTCCTGTTTGCGAGCCGCAGACTTTACGTTCTTTCAATCACCATCATGCTGATCAATGCCGCCTTTTGGGCCACACTCGTTATCGGAACTGCCAAAGGATCATCGTCGCTCGTCAAATGGCTAGGCTCGCAATTCTGACCGAGTTCTAGCTGACTCACTCGCGCTCTTGCGGCATCCTAAGAGTGTTCTACCGGCTCGGCATTCAGGCGAGCCCCCCGGTCGCGAAAAACGCGGCCGACACGGGTGTATCGGTAAGAAGTTTTCCGCTCAATTAGCAGGAGTAGTGATGCAGTCGATTGATCCGGGTTTTGTTATGCCACTGATGGATGATGAGCAGGAAAAGAAAGAGCCCAAGGGTGAGAAGGGACTTCCTAATCCTATCGAACTAGAGCTTTTCTCTGCTCGTATCGTCATGGTTTATGCTCCGGTCGACGCGCGTCTTGCCCACGCAGTTTGCGCAAAACTTCTGGCGCTCGAAAGAGCCGATGCCGAAGCACCCGTGTATCTCTTTATTAATTGCCCCGGAGGAGAAGTTTACTCCGGTTTTTCAATCTTCGACACGGCCCGCTTCATTCGACCGCGTGTCGTGACTGTCGTCACCGGTCTCGCAGCAAGCATGGGTTCGATCATTTCACTTTGCGCAGCCAAGGAAGATCGTTACGCATTTCCAAATGCGAAGTTCCTCGTGCATCAGCCTTTGATGAGCGGCGGCCTCACTGGATCTGCGACAGACATCGCGATTCACGCAAAAGATCTCATCGAAACGAAAAATCGCATCATCGAGCTTTACGCTCAAGAGTGCGGCAAGACGATCGAAGAAATCAAAAAGGCACTGGATCGCGACACTTGGTTGAATCCGGGCCCCGCCAAAGAATTTGGCCTCATCTCGAAAATCATCTCGAAGCGTTCTGAGCTGAAGTAAATCCGGGCGCGCTTGAGGCCTGCCTGAAATTGATTGTGATTGTATGTCAAACGCATCAAATCAGATGTTCTCGGGTCTATTTGCGATATTCATCGCGTTGATTCTTCAAGGTCACCAAGCACGCGCCGATTTCTACGTTCCCTGCGATTATTCAGAACAAGGCATGTTGATGAACGGGCTTTCGCAGGCGGGACTCGAAGAAGTTTCGAGTGCGGCGAAGGCCGTCGAAACTTCGCCGTTTGCAAATGCATGCACAGATCCTGAAGCATTCAAAGGTCGACCGAAGACGGGATTATTTCGTCGAGCCGTG
>JAYSYF010000281.1:0-3628 GCA_043716655.1 Bdellovibrionales bacterium
AAAGATCTGCAGGAATTCATTCGCTCCGGAGCTTTGAAAGAAACCGGTGGGAATTGTTCCGTGTTCGATATCGACGTTACGCGCGACTGGCCCTACGACGTTGTAGAAATTCAATTTCAGTCCATCCCAAGCCAGATTGAATTCCGACTGAGCTTCGAGACCTATCATGGGCTGGGTGGGACGTTTGGAAAAGTAGATAAATGAAGTGAGCTCTTCCAAAAAAAGTAGGTCAGTCGATGAACATTGATAGTTTCATAGGAAAAAAGCATCTGACGATCGATGAAGTAATCGTGCCGCTACCGTCTCCGGCCTTGATGATTCTCGTCACCCACGACGTCACAGTCGTGCTTCTCGAATGGGGTGGAGATACGCCGCAAACACTCGAAGAGGAAAACCGAAACATCCTCGCGTTCGATGAACGACGCCGGCAAATTTGGCGAATCGAGGAGCTTCCGGGAGTTACCCTGGAGCACAAAGCCTATACCCATATTTCAATCGACAAAAACGGCAATCTCTTGGCAGGAAATTCGGTCGGCGTTGATGCAAACGTAGATTTGGTCACCGGAAAAGTGTATGTGGCGCCTCAGCGCCCGTGGTGAAACAAAGTCGCTGACTTTTCTGCAGGATTTAACCCAATTGGTTTTCAAAAAGGAGATTGCGTCGTGAGTTCGAACAATTCTGTCCGTACAAAAACTTTGATAGTAGATGGCGTCAGCATCACGGGGCCTTTTCTGATCTTCGGGCGAACATGTTCGTGCGGCGCCAAATTCTTCGGAATCGTTGAGAACCTTTCATGAAAAACAAATGGATTTGGTTCGGAGCTTTCGCTTCGATTATTTTTATCGTCGTCGCGATTTCGAAGTTTTCGGGTAGTTCGAACGATGCCCTGAATGCCGACGGAATTCGTGACGACGTTGCAGTCGCGATACAACAAGCGTTTCCGGAGTCGGAAATTGTTCGAGCTGCGGCGACTCAAGTAGCTCGCACGATTCAGCTCTCGATCGATGATCCGAAAAATGCTCTCGAAATACGTCGGCGCGGAGAAGCTGCGACGGAATGTTGGTACGCAGTTAGAGGTGATGTGAGTGAAAACGAGAACACTTCGCTCGTGTTGAAAGTCGAGGCAATGGTTGTAAATTCCTATCAACGAAGTCGCGCCTACATTCGGTACAACTCAAAGCTCAGCGGTCAAATTTTTGATTCCATCCAGCCAGATTTTTCAAGCTGCGAATTTGACGTCGCTTCAATGGGGCAATGAGGTGCTTTAAGTTGATTAGCGCTAGCTTGTTTTCATCCGCATCGGTGCTTCCACTTCGGATTTTAGCTTCACTCCAAGTGCAGTTAAAACTTTTTGGATTTTTTCAATCGAAGCGCCGTGATATTCGTTTCGCTCGTCGCGAGAAACCTGTGATTCCTTAATACCGATCTTTTCCGCGAGTTCCTTTTGTTTCATCCCGCGGAAAATTCGCATCGCCACGAGCTGGTGACCAATTCCACTGAGATTTTCGATGACGTCGAACTGACCACGCATAATACGTTCGTATTCCTCAACCTCTTCTTGAAGCTGAAGAGCAAAAGTCGCCAGAGGATCAATCGCTAAAGAAATTTGCTTCGAACTCATTCCGGCCGCTTTCATTTTCGACCGGTGCTGCTCGACAGTCTGGAATTCAATTTCTAATCGCTTTTTGGATTCTCGGTATTCAGTTTCTGTTTTTATCATTGCATGCTCCCTTAGCGAATTACTTTAACGATGCCCTTGGGGCTGTAGTTGTGTCTCGATTGTCGAAAGGCAGAAGGAAATTGAAGATCGTTTCCTTGGGCATCTTTGATTCCCGTGCCTTGATCCAGGTGTGGAAACAACTCAACTCGATATGCTAGCCACATCGGCAGCTGCTTCTTTGCAAAACCAGGATGAGCACGCCGAGAATCCGGACTCCAATCCCACAACTTGTGTGGATCTAAATCATTCAAATCAGAAACCAGCTTCTCAAACTTCGACATATCAGCCTGGCTATACATCGACAGATGCGGATCGAAGTATCCGTCGATATCATTTGGGTGATCCTTGTCCTCGACAAAGGAACCATCCAAAAATATGTCGTCGACGCCGACCTTCCAAAGTTGATCAATCATGATCGCCGCGTTCTCAATTAACTTCTTCCTCCAGGCACTATCCCAAGTTGCCGAACTTCCATTTCCAGTAACTAAAAGACTGTGTTCAATTTGAACGAGAGTGGCGTCGTAAGTCCCGGGGTCGAGCGTACCTTGCGCATTGAACGACTTCGGAATGGCCATTTCGCTCCCTCTTACCTATCGGATAAAGTAACATATTTGTTAAGTTAACTCTAGTATATATTGGTCGTAATATCTCATTTTCGGACAAATTCTGACTTGAGAGCTCCCAGATTAGATCTGGGAGCTAACTAGCTAGGCTACGCTCGCACTCTCATCCGGCTAGATACCGACCGTGGGTACCTACCGATTCGAACGCATTCTCCTACTCGCAGGGTTTTGACGACGTTCGGGTGGACGATGAATTCATCGGTCTCGCGAACGGATTCTACTCCGGTAGGAACAGGAATGAAGAACTTGGTTTCGTACTGTGCGGTTTTCTTTTTCACCGTGCGTGTTCCTCCGATGCCGGAAATCAACTCTGCGGACTGAGGTCGCTTCTGTAGGAAGGCGAATATCGTTGCGGTGTTGCCCATCAAACGACCACAGAACTCGGGGCTTATGCGATCTAGGTCCGAGATCTCTTGGTGTGCTAGAACGATTCCGATTCGACTTGAACGAGCACGGTCGAGGAAACTGATGAAATCGTCGCCGGCGAGGTCTGAGAACTCGTCGATGATCACCGTAAACGGCTTTCGATCACTTCTTGATATCTCGGCGTCGATCTTTGCTGAGACCGCTTTGAGGTCTTCGATGATGAAACGACCTATTACTTTTGCGGTTTCGCCATACCTTCGCGAATCCAAGAAGATGAATACGATTTTGCCGGATCGAACTGTTTCGAACAGGTCGAGAGTGTTTTCTAGATTCGTGAAGCGATCTCCGAAGTCAGAATAGAGAATCGATTCGAGTTGAACTCGTAATCCCGAGATCGATTTCGCGTCATCCGTTGAACTTAAGAACGTAAACGCTTCCTCCATCATGACTCGTGCTCGACCTGAATCGATCGGAATCTCGGTGAGAACCTTTTGGATCGCCTTGGGCTTATCCACACACGCATGCAGCTCGTGCAGGCCGAACTCTTTCGATTTGTTGTCACGAAGCCAGCAGAGACCTGTGAGGACCTTCAACAGGTAACCTGACGCTTGGTTCTTGTAAAACTCTTCGGACCACTCGAATGATTTCATGATTTTGTCGCGAAGTTGATTTGCTGTCGCCCGAGATAGCAAGTTGTAGCCGGTCGAAGCTTCATGCTCTGACAAACTCAATACCTTCAGGTCCTGCAAGCGACCTGCGTCGCGAACGAAGCTAGTGAATTGTTCGATGGTCTCGCGGTCACCTTTAAGATCTATGAACAGCAGTCCTTTTCCTTTCGCGATGCGATCTTGCACGATGTGCGACAATAAAACCGTTTTTCCGAAACCGCTCGCGCCGACGATGTGAACGTGATGGTTTA
>JAYSYF010000282.1:0-10951 GCA_043716655.1 Bdellovibrionales bacterium
TGAATTTCCCTTCTCTGGTCGAAACAAATATCAAAAAGACTAAGAGAAGGACGGCGATTCCGAGAACTATCTTAAGTGCCATGATTGCTTCTACATACCGTTTAGTATGTTGCAAAGTATAGATGTTTTGTTAGACTGAGTTCAATGAAAAAAGTGCTGGCATCCGGCAAAAAGACCCGCGACATCGAGAAGTCTCGAAAAGAGATTTTAAGCGCAGCTTTTGTCGAGATTTTTAGCCGTGGGTTCCAGGGCGTAAGTATTGACGACATCGTTCGTAAGACTTCTCTGACCAAGGGCGCCTTCTATCACCAGTTCGAAACAAAGAACGCTCTCGGATATGCGGTCGTAGACGAGGTCATTTCGCCAATGATCATCGAACGATGGATCGCGCCCCTCGAAACGTTCGAAAATCCAATAGAGGGAATTTTGCATCTCGTCCGAACGTTGATTGGAGACGCCTCTGCCGCAGAACTTAAGTTAGGTTGTCCGCTGAACAACCTAGTTCAGGAAATGAGCGCCGTGGATGCGGGTTTTAAGAGACGACTCGAAGTTGCGTTGCGAATGTGGATTGATGAAATGGAAACGCATCTTCGCCGCGGAAAGAAAAATGGATTCGTGAAAAGTGACGTTAACACCCGTCAAGTTGCACACTTTGTCGTGATGGCGCACGAAGGTTTTTATGGAATGCTGAAGGGCCTTCATGACCCACGCGCCTTTGATGCACTCTATGAGTCGTTAAAAAGATATTTCAAAACAATCGAAGCCTAATTCGCGCAACCTCTGCACCAGCATAAACTGCTGAGCTTCGCGTTTTGTCCATGCACCCTTTCTCCACGAGTAAGCAATCCGAATAAGCCCCAGCACTTGCCGCGCTACGCCTCAGATTGTGGCTCACAGATACGTGTACTTGGCTTGAAGTGTGCTCACGGGTCCATCGGAGTATCTGAATCAAACAAGGAGACACATGAACACTTTTCTCAAACTCAGCACCGCGGCGCTTTCACTTTCGCTCGTGATGGGCTGTGCAAAAACAGAAACGCAGAAAGTACAAGATCAACAACAAAAGACTGCAGACACGAAGGCAGAGGCAGACAAGACTCTCGCCGAATTAACGACATCGTTACCTCAGCTGAGAGCGAGACCTGAGCCCACCGAAAAGTGGACTGAAGAAGAACTCAAGTCTTACGCCGACCAGTTGGATGCAAACGAGCGAAATTTAAATAAGCTGGTTATGCTTAATGGGAAAGACAACGTTCAGATTCAAGGCGAAGCAAACCTTGAAGAATCTCGAAAGATGATCAATCAAAAACGACAAGCTCTTCAGGCTGTTCGAACCAAACGTGCAGAACAATCAGTAACTCAATCGAAAGAACAAAAGGTCGCTTCGCTGAATCAAGCCTACGACACCGATTCGAATTATCTCGAAGGTGAAGGTATTCCGACGACCAGCTGGCCCGAAGAAAAATTGGTGAAGTATGAGCAGGCGGTCGGTCGAGTCGACAAAACTCTGCATGAACTTGAGACCACTGCTGGAGAAAACGTTGCAACGACTTTACGAAAGGCAATGAATCAAACTCGTAAAGGACTTGTCGAGTCGGCTCGCAAAAAGTAATCGCCCCCGCAAAATGATAGAGAAAAAACCGCGACCCAAAAGGTCGCGGTTTTTTCTGGTGGCCGATCCAAGATGTTTTTATTAATTCCCACCCGGTGCTATGTCTGCGCCGGTGCCTGCAGCTTCTGGATTTGGACGATTGTTGCCAGTGCCTGTATCGGTACTTGGATTCGTAGAGCCTGCGCCCGAATTGGTCGTACCTGTACCCAAGGCACTGCCAGTATCGCCCGAACGTGTTGAACCTGCCGCCGGATTTGCAGCAGATGTGCCGCTGCCGACTGGACTTGAAACAGATGTACCCGCACCGCCCGCAGAGTCAGTTCTTTGATTTGTTGTGCTAACTGCGTAGATGATTCCGATCACAACCAGAATTGCGATTCCGATCCCCCAGTAGAGTGCTGAGTTGTCTCGGTCCGTTCCGCCAGACGTTGTGTTTATTGTTGAAGTTGCCATGAGTTTTTCCTTTCAAGAAGTTGGAACTCTGAAGTGCAAATTCAGTGCAAGATACTTAACGAAAAAAAGGCGGGTCGCCCCGCCTTCACAATCTTAAAAAGAGACTCCGAAAAACTAGAGAGTCGTATCTGCGTAGAACATCATGTTCTCAGGAGTAAGAATGTGCTGGAGATCTCCTCCACCGACATTCTTTCCGGCTAACGCATCTTTAGCCGCGCCTACGCACGCGGCGCTCGTACTGTTCATCTGTCCGGCTTGACGGAGATCCACCAACAGTCGAGTTGAAGAAATTTTCTTGAACGAAATTGTCGTTCTTCGCGAAGCTTTGCAGAATGTACTGCTCGTTGCGCCAGTGTTGATCGTGATTGTATTCACTTCTTCATCTTCAAGCGTCGCGACTTTTCCATCTGGAGTGTAGTTCAAGATGTTCGTGAGGAACGCGTTCTTGGGTTTACCGCGCTCATTGTCTTGAGCGAAATCTTTCGGAGTCGTCGCTTGCCAGTTAAATCTGAAATCGCGAGCACAGCTTGTCGAAGGTTTTGCGTTCGACCAGTAAGCCTCTGCATAGCAGCGGTATGCCGCTAGCTTATGTGCGTCGTCCGCGTCGCCTATGCTCGCGCAGGTTGCCAAGTTCAGTGCGACTGCCGTTGGTTGACCGAGATATTCGCCTGGGTTCATCGTAAGTGAAGTCGAAGACGGGCCTCCTGCAACTTCTGTCACTTGTCCGCCAGTGTTTGTGCAGGTCAGATTTACGACAGCTGTTGCTGGGTCGTTATCGTGATTAACACCAGTGTAAGTGCAAGAGTTTCGAACGAACCCGGCGCCGTAAGTTGTAGACATGTTCGTCTGCGTGCACGTGCCCATGCCAATCGTTCCCCAGTTGGTCACGTTGACAGGTTTCGTCGTTGTCGTGTTGAAGCAACCGCCGCCTTCGATACCAACTTGCCACCCGTACGTAAGTGGCCCGATCGGTGTGCCTGGCCAAGCGCCCGACATAACCTTCGCACGACAGGCCCACGCATTATAGTTCGTTCCAGCGTTCGAAATCGTTGCGGGTCGACAGTCCTGCAGATCTCGCGTCAACGTCGCACCAGTTTTCATCCAGTCCTTGTTGAAACTTGCAACCGTACCGGAATCACCACCGAAACCGGCTGGGGTTGTGTACACATAAGGACCGAAACTCATCGTATTGCCGCCAGGAGATGGAAGCGACGCAATTTCGATTCCCGCATAAGCACGCGCTTCTGCAGCAGTGAAACCGGTTCTTGATCCGCACTGTCCAACACCATTAGCAAAACTGTTTCCCCAGATCGAAAGTGCATAACGATCGGATGTTCCGACCGTGCCGTCTCCGGAACCGCACACAATCGGAAAAACGGTGGCATCACAGAGTCCAGGAGTTCGAACGAAGTTTTTTCCGGTGTAACGAATCAACGTTAAAGGAAAACCGATGCAAGGACCTCCGCCGCAAGTCGCGCCAACAGTAGTATATCCAGTCGGCACTGTTCCATCGAATGCCTTCATGAACCAAGTTCCAGTCGGATCGAACGTGGTTGCCGACGAAACTGAACCCGACGAACCGATTTGCCCAGCGATATTGGCGACCGGAATTTTTACTTTTCCATCTGTTCCTAAAGTGATCGCACCGAGTGCAACGCTGTCGCCTAAAACAACAGACGACGATTGTGAAGAATTGCCGTTCATATCCTTAGTGGCCGTGTCTTCAAAAACGATGACACCCACTTGGCTATTATCAGCTTTATCTAGAAAGTAAGCTGTCGTCGCCGCACCTTTTGATGACGGCAAGCTTACGCTGAAAGTGCCGTCGGCGTTTACATCTGCGCTAACGATTGTTGGCGGTGTCGTGAAGGCGACGGCCTGAACTTTAAGATTTCCTGTGTCGATCGCCATCGAACCATTTTGTTCACCGGCAACGAGTGAAGCGGCTGCCCCAAGAGTGCCGGATAGTGTTAGCGTACTTGTCGTAGAAGCTGAAGAATCGGAACCCGTTGGCGTACAACCAATTCCTACGAAGCCGACCGCGATCATTGCACCCATGAGTACAATCGATGAATTACGCATACTATTCCCGCCCACTAATTGAGTTAAGATTTTTTTAAGCATTCACAGCGTGAGGCTGTGAACTTCAAACGACAATCAAGAATCACCAACGACTTGCGGCAACGCTCAATTCATATCTCAGAGCGGGACTTTCGTCCGGTCGAGTCGGGCACAACTACGAATCGAGACACTCATCATCGATTCCTTTTTTGAAAACGGAATTCCAGCTCTTCAATGAGACGACCGTTACAACTTTGTGCTGAATCTCTGGTTTCGCAAATACGTCTAACAAGCGCGGGCGAATCTGGTGATGGACACGCCACAATATCTTGTAGAGCCGAATCGTATATGCAAACGATGCCTCGTCGCAGCCATCGGGAAGCTCAGTTCGCGGTGACCAGATCGATTTGACCTGGCGTTTCGTGCACCACCAGTAGTGACGCCAAAGCGGAAAATCAACGAAGACGATTTTGTCCGCACTCTCGAATCTCTCAGTCATGACTTCAATTGATCCGAAACCATCGATCACCCAGCGCTCCTGCGACGCCGCAGCTTTAAGGATCGCCGAGGTTTGATCGCTTGGGCGGACTTGCATGCCCGCTAAGTACTGAATGCTGTCGACGTGGGTTAGCGGTAAATCATAGCGTGAAGCCAACGACCGACTTAGTGTCGTCTTTCCTCCGCCGCCGTTTCCGATGATTGCGATTTTTTTGATCATTGCCCGTGTGGACAATGATCGACGTTTATTTGTTACCGAGCAAGTTTCGCTTCGAGATTCTGCAAGCGATTTTCAAGTTCTGCCAACTTCTGAGCTTGGGCAGCGTTATCTTCTTTGAGTTTTTCGTTCTCGGCTTTGAGCACAGCAACATCACTCTCAACACCCATAATCTTCGCATAGAGCTCTTGGGCGGTTTTGATCAATGGCGAAATGAGCTCGGTATATCGAACGCCGTAACGGTCCGACTTATTGTCGTAGTCGACGATCGAAGTTTTTTCGTCCCCGAACTCGGAAAGCGTTTGCTGTGCTTCCTGTGCAATGAGGCCGTAATGAATGTCCGTGTTGGTTCCAGAATTCCAACGGTAAGAAACGGGACGCAGCCGATTGATGAAATCGAGGCCCAGATTCGTTCCCTCAATGTCTTTCTTCAAGCGTCGGTCTGACGTGTTGACCACCCCAGTCGTCGCGTAGACGGCGGCGAATCGGTATCCACTGTTACCGAGAAACGAAGTGTTGTCCGCCGCGGGTGTGATGTCGCCCGAAACGGTCAACGCCGTCGTCGGTGTCGTCGTTCCGATCCCGACGTTTCCCGTCTCAGTAATTATCATCCGTGTCCCTGAGACACCTGAACTCATCGTACTGAAATTCAGATTTCCCGCGGCGCTTGAAGTCGTATTCGACGCGTTAGACCAGATTTTTGCGACGTGTTTCCATGCATAAGTTTGATCATAAATCGAAAACTTGAGAGTGCCGGCCGTGCCTGGAGACGCTGGTGCGTTAGTAAGTCCCGTTCGAAAAAATTGAAACGAGGGTCCGCCGGCATCTTCGTTATGAACGACGACGTCACCGTAGTTTGCGCCCGGATTGTAGTCTGCGAAAACATACAACGGTCCACCCATAGGCGGCATCAGCTTTCCTACCGTCAACCCAGTGGCAATAGCGGTGTTACCCACGTTGTCGATGTGCATTCTCGGAACGCCGTTAGTGGTGAAGCCGATGATATTAGATGCTGGCGAGAAAAGACCTGTTGCGCCACCGTTTCCAAATCGAATTGTAGGCGACGTTTGTGTTCCCGCATTTAGCGCGTTAGTTCCATCGATTCGCAAATTGTTTGCGTTCGCAGCTGTTATACCGCCGTCGACATACTGTTTCGTCGCTGCGCCAAGGTTCGCGGAAGGGTCATTAGAAAGATTAAGGAGACCAGTCATCGTATCGCCTGATCTGTTGACGGGTGTAAATCCGAGCGAACCCAAGACATCGGCTCCAGACAAATATGAACTCACCCAGTTTGTTCCATCGTGACGCAACACTTGTCCGGCAGTTGGTGCGCCCGACATAACGTTGACGCCTTTGATTCTGTCGACCGACATCGAGTTGAAGGTTCCAGATACATCGCCGGTGAACGTTGTTGCCGCCTGTAGCGCGTTCGTAATTCGCGAGTCATTTCCGGCAGCAACGGTGTTCGCCATTGTTCCGACATTTACCGTCAGCGATGGCGTCGTGTTGCCGGTCGCAACTGACAAGTAAGGGTTGGCTGACGAAACGTTCGTCACGGTTCCGCTGCCGCCACCGATGAGCGCTCCGTTGACTCGATAGTTGCCGGTGACGTTTACATCACCCACGACCTCGAGTTTGTAGGCGGGAGTTGGAGTTCCGAGACCTACATTTCCGCCAGTTGGCGCAAGCACAATGGTGCCCTTCGTAGCGTTCGAAGTTGAATCCAAGATCAAATTGCCGCTTACGATGCTGTTTCCGTAGACGGTGTTACCACCCATTTTCAAAGTGCCTGTCATTGGCAGAGTACCGTTGGCTAAGAAGTCGCCAGAAGCTCCAGCGCCGGTAGCGACTTGTACCGCCGAAGCTCCGTTCCAAACCATCATCTTCTGTGTTGTCGAGTTGAACCACATCTTACCGTTGTCGCCAGCGGTAAGCGTAGGAACGAGGGTCGCCTCTTCAGCAGAATTGAAGCGGCCCATCTGAAGAGATTTTTGCGGAGCCATCACGAGATTGCCCGAAGACATTGTCGCGTACTTTGAACTTGTGCCGGCAATCAGCGCCACAAGTTCGTTGTAAGATGCCGTTGTAAAAAGCCCGTCCATATTCGCTTGCGACAACTGATAACCGGCAGTGACGTTACTCTGGATCAGATTCGCTGGACCAAGATTTCCAACTGTGTCTGCGTTGCCGGCTTGAAGAGAGAACGCGTTCGAGTTGAGCGCGTAAACAGGAAACGCATCCCAAGCGGTTCCATCATGAACGTGAACCTGTACGTTGCGCGAGTCTGCAAGTGTCGGAGTATATCCCGAACCGACACTACAAGCCGGTGAGCCCGTCGCAAATGTTCCGGAGTTTTTAAATACATCGGCGAATGTCCAACCGTATGCAGTTTCCACAGTACCCGAACCAGAGTTCAATGCGACGGCAAACCGTCCACCCGTCGTCGAAAGATCGACGTTGAACAACTCGCTGTACAACAAGCAATTCTCGGATCCGGGTGATCGAACTTGAATTCGAATTTGCGTGCTCGCATACAATAGCGGCGTTCCATCTGGATCGGTCAAGCGGCCCTCGACCGGCATTTTCGCGGGAACTCCCGCAAAGGCATTCACCGAAGTCGCAAACACGAGAAGTGAAATCATTAGCTTCATGCTTTTCATCGAGAACCGTCCTTACCTAAAACAAGTCCGTAACCATTAACTGTCGACATACGCTTCACACCGTCCGAGCTATCGACTGCGCGATAGAATCGACGGCCACCTGTGCTAACTAAGATCGGTCCACCACTCTCTTGAGTCGAAGCCGAGCAGACCGCAGGCATCGTAAACTGACTCGCAACGGTTGCACCGGGATCAGTTACGTTCACTCTGACCGATACTTCCGCCGCATCGACGTTGAAATTTGTTTTTCCAACGAGCGAAAGTTTCGAGAGATTGATTCCGGTCAGCGAGTCGCCATTCAGATCGGGACAAGCTTCGGACGCTGAAGTCCGAGAGTACGCAAATATTTCGAGACTGTAGCCGGTTCCGCGCGGAACGGTCAGAGTTGCCGCGCTCTCGGGCGCCTGGAAGTCTGTGTGAACTCCAAATGGTATATCGCACGCAGATTTTTTTGTACCTGTGATCATTCCGCCGGTGACGTTTGCCAAATAACAAACCGTGGCGAAGTCGACCGACAGTGTGCCGACTTTGCCCGAAGCAGAAGAACGATTCGCTGCTGGGAACGTGAGAGACACGACGCCAGAGCCCTCGCCCTTTTTTTGGCAGGAGACTATTAGTAAAGATATTGCCGAAAACAAAATGAGACGTCGCAAAAAACCCTCATCGCTAAACGCTTGAAAAGCCGAGTTCTATTCGACAAAAGTTCGACAGTTCTTGAGGAAGTCTTGTTACGAGGCGGGGTCTTCGTCGCAATCAGAGACAGACAAACGGCCTAAATGCCACCGGACAAAGATCTGTCTATTTCGCTTCCGGGGGCTTAGATGGGGTGCAGCTGGATTTTAGGTCAGTCCATTCCGCCTCAGTTAACACCGGCGGATCAGTTTTGATTTTCTCGGTGCCCTCGAAAAGCCGGACGCGATCTTCATCTGCTGGGTGGGTCGACAAAAAGCTAAGGGCCTTTGGAGTGCTGAAGCGTTTTCCAAGCCGTTCGAAGAAATCTTTAAGTCCTAATGGCGAAATCTGAGCTGCCTTCAGACGCGCGAGTGCTACTGTATCAGCTTCTTTTTCCATTTCGCGACTCAATTTCAGTCCGAAGATTTGTGCAGCCGTGCTTGGATCAACGAGCAGAATTCCGGAAACATCTCCCGCCAGCGCATTCAGCAATCCGGTGAAAAGTGTCGCGCGGATGACGGCCTCAGTGACGTGACGGCCCTGCACGTGCTCAATCTCGTGAGCGAGAATTCCCGCCAGTTCGTCCGCACTCTTCACGTCTTGCAGCAGCGGTTTAAATATCCAGATGTCTCCGCCCGGAAGTGTGTAGGCGTTGACTGCATCTATATCGAGAATTGCGACACGAACCTTCGTTCGATTTTCTGGATCAGATGTGAAAAGGCGGGACACCATCTTTTCGAGAGCCGCCGTTTGCGAAACCGAAAGCTCGCATCGTTCGTCCATCTTATCTTGTTGAATAAGCGAGAGCAGTTTTCGCTCCTGCTCGAGCGTTACTTTGGAAGCGAGATACTTCGTTACGACTCGTGAGTTATAGAGTCCGTAGCCGACAAGAATCGCAAAAATCACAAAACAAGGAATGAGAATGTGGGTGAGGGAACGCAAGTCCTCGCGTTTCCAAACACCCGCTTTGATTTTTAGGCCCGCGACAATCTGCGGGTCTAAAATTTCCACTCGGTCATCACCGGATCCGCAGCCGACAACGATCGCGACGGTGTGCGAAGGATCGCGATAAATGGAGTCCACAGGCCAACGCCCGACCGTCCGCCCGTTCAAATCGATTCGCAGACTCGAAGGATCTTCGAGGCTGAGCGTAACCGGATGTGAGACGGGACTCTGCCCGTCGAAGTATTTTCCGTTTGTGGACACTTAGAAACCAAGATCCAAGTCGTAGTCCATCACGGCTTCTTCTGCCAATGCACTTCCGTCGCTTGCTCGTGCGATGACACGAGTCATGTCGACTTCGCCTTCAACTTTGATGTTCGTGATAAAGAGTCGTAAGCCCCAGTTGTAGATCCACGGCATTGCAAGGCCGAGAGTCATGATGGTTCCGAAGTAAGCGACGAGACCGAAGATCAACAGGTCGCCGCCTTTGAGTGTAAACAAGAACCGCGCATTTTGAAACTTGGTGTGATTCAAACGGAACTCGGTCAGTGAGCGAATCATCCACGGGATATAAAACCCAAGCGTGATGATCGACAAGAACAAGCCCTTGAAGAAAAGCAGCGCATACTCACTCGAGTCAGCCGCGTAACTGAAATAGCCAGTGCCGAAGCGAGATCGGTTCGTGAGGAACACTTTCTGAGCGTTGCTGAACCACGGAGTGTAGATGCCGAGTGTGATCGCCGACAAGATGACGCCCTTGAAGTACAGAATCATAAATTTGCGAGTGCTGTCTTGGTCTTTATCGACGCCGAATCGGACCTCGCGCCATTTGGTTCGTGAGAGCCGATAACGCAACCCCGAGTAAATTGCGACCGAGATAAGTGCAATGTACATAATCGGCGTCAAAAAGTTTACGACGTACTTCGCTGGTGGGATGAAAACTTGCAGAATCCCGAACACGATCCCGTAGGCGAAAAGAATACCGACGAGCTTCAACCAACCTTTGAAAAGTTCTTCGCCCGTACCAACGTACGATGCACGGTCGCCGAGAAATGCCGTGTGTCCCCAAACGTAACGTCGAACGTTGGTTCGTGCCCACGCGCGGTAGATCGTAAGCGTAATAATGGTCAGCAAAAGATTTTTGAGCATGAGAAGCGCCATCTCTGTACCGTCTCCCGAATACTCAAGCGGAGTAACCGTCGTCGAACGTGGCGCTTCATAAGCGGATGTAGTGGCAACCTCAGGCATAGGTTCTCCAACGGGCGCTCGTGGGCGCGGCTCGAAAGTTATGGAAATATAAAGAAGCAAGTTTGAGTTTAAACGTTTGAGAAGTCAAAATGTCCGTTCATTACAATCACCAGTCGAATGGTACGGCTTTCTATGATCAATCGGCACGCGCGCGTAGGCGCGCGTCGTCCCTACTGTTTCTTGAAAAGAAGAACGCGGTTATTGCCTGCGTCCGCAACGAACAGATTTGATCCATTGATAGAAAGTCCGCGCGGCAAACTTAATGTGGCAGCGGTTGTGCCCGTTGTCGCTGTTGCAAAGTCGGGCTGTCCAAGAACTTTATCCGCAGCTTGTTTGTTTGCGGTCGGCCATGTATTCCAAACTAGAATTCGATTGTTGCTCGCATCAGAAACGAAAAGTTCGGTTCCGTTAGACGTCACGCCCTGCGGACTTTGAAGTGAGCTCGCCGAAATTCCGCCGTTGTTACCAGTGTTCGTCGTCAGATCCGATTGACCCAAGATGATGTCAGGCGCGACTCCCGAAGTTGCGGGCCATGAATTCCAAATTAGAACACGGTGGTTGTTCATGTCGGCGACGACAATCTTAGTT
>JAYSYF010000283.1:0-3611 GCA_043716655.1 Bdellovibrionales bacterium
TCGAGCGACATGGAGTTTGGAACGGCGGAAAACTCGCGGCGTTGCGACTATGGAGATGTCGACCGGGTGGACCGTTCGGCGAAGATCCAGTTCCGGAGACATTAGTTTGCGACCACGGTCGCGGTTAAAGAAAGAGTGCGAATGAGTCAGATGAATCAGGGACAACAGCCGGGCCAGAAACAAAGTTTCCTCGATCGAGGAACAATCATCGCCCTTCTTTTGGTTGGCGCAGTTTGGTTTGGTTGGTCGAAGTGGGTTGAGAAAATGTATCCGCAGCCCGCGACCATCGCACAACCGATTGGTGTCGATGAAAAGCCAGGCGGCAAGCCAGGAGATAAACCTGCACTCGCACAAGTTCCAGGCGCGAACTCGGTTCCGACTACGCAAGCAGATGTGAAGTCGCCCGTCGCGAACACTCCAGAAATGGCGAAACTCGCAGCACAGACAAAAGCTGCGGAATCAAAACAACTCGTCGAAAACGCTCAGTGGACGGGTCAGCTCAGCACTTGGGGCATGGGCCTTTCTGGCGTTGAACTGAAACAATATAAAACTCGTGATGATAAACCGATCTTCGTAGGAGCAACTCCCGAGGGTCTTTATGGGACTCGCCTGGTTGGCTCGAACGAGCCGATTGTTTTTGATATCTCGAAAAAGTCCGAGACCGAGTGGTCTGGCGTAGCGAATTTCGGCGCATTCACCGTCGAAAAAACTATGGCCATGGTGACCGACACTATATCGGGCGCAAGTTCGCTCAAGATCTCGACTGTTGCAAAAGGCGACCTCGCTAAATTCCCAGGATTCACAACTGTCGTTTCGGACGAAGTGAAACCGCCTGCAAGCACGAGCTTTTTAGCTCCTTCTTACGATCACCACGATTGGTTCGTTCGCTATGAAGATACGGACAAGCGCTTGGTTCTATCGACAGAGAAACCAGAAGAGCTGAATTTGAAAACGGCACTGACCGTGGCCCTTTCTTCGCAGTATTTCACTGCAGCTTTGGCTGATCACTCAGATCTTCGCCCTGACTTCAAAGGCGGAGTGCCGCTAAAGAATGGCGAGACATTCCAGGCAACGGGAACGCTCGACTACAAGCCGTCCGCTCAGTCGACGGAATTTAAAATTCAGCAGATCGGTTACATAGGAGCAAAAGACGTCGACATGCTTCGCGCGGCCGATGCTGATTTCGCCCGCGTCGTCGATTACGGCATGTTCGCAATTCTCGCAGATCCGTTGTTGTGGCTGATGCGATTCTTCCATCGCCTCTTCGGAAACTGGGGTTTCGCTATCATTGGTCTGACACTTGTCGTTCGTGCAATCGTTCTTCCCTTCAACCTTTATTCCTTCAAGTCGATGAAGGTGATGCAGAAGATCCAGCCGCAGATTGCGCAAGTAAAAGAAAAATTTAAAGAAGATCCTCGCCGCATGAACGAAGAAGTCATGCGCCTGATGAAAGAAAACAAGGCGAATCCAATCGGCGGCTGTTTGCCGATGTTGATTCAGTTGCCGGTTTTCTTTGCCCTCTACCAAGTACTTGCACAGTCGATGGAACTTTATCGCCAGCCATTTATTTTCTGGATCCACGATTTGACGGTGAAAGATCCGTTCTTCGTTCTTCCGGTCATGATGGGTATCGCGATGTTCTTCCAGCAAAAATTGACACCGGTCGCGGATCCTCAGCAGGCGAAAATCCTGCAGTGGATGCCCGTGATCTTTTCTGTACTTATGTTTACCCTGCCTAGTGGTCTGACCCTCTACATTTTTGTGAGCACGCTGTTTGGAATCTGCCAGCAGTATGTATTCATGAAAGAAAAGTCGACCGCGAAGCCACAAAACACTGTCCGCGAAGCAAAAGCTTAGAAAACGCGTTCAACGCAGTTCTAGGCCCACGCTCACAGGACAACCTCGGAGGTTCTATGTCAGGTTTTTTCAGCAAGATTTTTGGTGGCACTAAAGGCGCCACTTCTAGCACACGATCTAGCAGCGGCGGTTCGGATGCCTTGACGATGGTTGAAGATACTATCGCTGGCGTCGTTGAACGTGCAGGCTTCAATCTTGAGTACTCGATCACGAGCCAAGTAAACGGCGAGATCGAAGATATCGTCGTAGAATTCTCGGGCGATGACGAAGACATTCTCACAGCGGAAAACGGCGAGCTGCTCGACAGTTTCCAACTTTTCGCAAAACGTGTTCTTCAGCACAAGTTGCCAGACGTTCGCTGCGAAGTTCACACCGACGCCAATGGTTTCCGTGAGAAGGCGACTCAGTCGCTCGTCGACATGACGGATAAACTTAAAGACAAATGCCTCGAGTCGGGAAAATCGCAGTACATGCGCCCGCTCGCGCCAAAAGATCGCAAAACCGTTCACCAACACTTGGCGACTGACGAACGTGTTCGCAGCCGCTCGATTGGCGAAGGTCACTTCAAGAAAGTGAAGATCTACCCAGCGAAGGACGCGCGCACTGAAGCGGACGGCCGAGAGCAATTCGATTCTCGCGAAGAAAATTTCGGCAACCGTTAAATGCTACGCCGGGTCCCGCCCCGGCTTGGCGGCGCCGAGTTTAGGCTCGGCGTTTTTGAAATGCCGATGTAATGTGGGTTTCACTATGAAAACGTTAAAGGTACGGCCCGGAGACGAAGATACGATTTGCGCGCTCGCAACAGCTGCGGGCGTCGGTGCTATTGCCGTCGTTCGTCTGTCAGGGTCTCGATCGTTCGAGATCGCTCGCAAGGTCGCGCCGTTTCTGCCGGCCGGCACAAAGCTAGAATCGCATCACGCCTATTTCGGAACACTTGTTGGTGGTACTTCGCGGAAAGCAGCGGCGGAATCCACCCGCGGCGCCGCGGGTACTGTCGCGTCAAAGGTTACCGGCGAAAGCTCGGAGTCAAAGTCGGCTACTGACAGTGGCAGCTTTGATGAAGCGCTTGTGACGGCGTTCGCTGATGGGAAATCATTTACTGGTGAAGAGTCCGTGGAATTTTCGGTGCACGGTGGAACGCAGATTTCGGGCCGACTCATTGAGGAATTGATTGCGCTTGGCGCGCGCCTGGCAAAACCGGGTGAATTTTCTTATCGGGCTTTCCTGCACGGAAGAATCGATCTGGTTCAGGCAGAGAGTATTCTTGCTTTGATCGAATCGAAATCCACAGAGGGTTCTGCGAACGCACTTTCACAACTCAAAGGCGAGCTCAGCGGAAAATTTCTCGAAATTGAAGACGATCTCGTTTGGATCGGCGCGCAGATCGAAGCGAGCATCGATTTTTCATCCGACGGAATTGAACTTAAACCTTCGCAGGATCTCTTCGCGAGAGCTTCGAATTTGGAATTGAAAGTTTCGGCGTTGATAGCGACGTACGGTAAGGGCCGTATCTTGCGCGACGGTTTGACGGTGGCACTTGTCGGGGCTCCGAATGCCGGCAAATCTTCGATCCTAAATGCGATTGTCGAAGATGATCGTGCGATTGTGACCGATCAGCCAGGCACGACACGAGATTTGATCGAAGTCGAGACTCGGCTCGAAGGCACGCCCATTCGCTGGGTCGACACAGCGGGAATTCGCCACACGACTGATGAAGCAGAACGCCTGGGCGTTGAACGTTCGCTCAAGGCGCG
>JAYSYF010000284.1:0-3579 GCA_043716655.1 Bdellovibrionales bacterium
TTTTAATTGATGGAAGTGCCAAGCGGGTCACATAAAGAAGACCCATGACATTGGTGTCCATCATCGATTGCCAGTCGTCGATGTTGCCGACATCGAGCGGATCGACTCCTTTAGCCAACCCAGCATTGTTGACGAGGATATTCATGCGAGCGAGTGGCTCGACAAGATCCCCACTTTTAAAAAATGTTTCGACAGAACTTCGATCCGTGACGTCGAGCTCATGAGTGAAAACTTCGCGGGCGCCCGCTTCACGACAGCGTTTCGCGATTTCGATGAGACGATCGGTTCGCCGAGCCACAAGAATAAGTCCTGCGCCACTCTCCGCCAACTTCAACGCCGCGGCTTCGCCGATGCCGCCGGAAGCTCCTGTGATGAGTGCCATGGAATTTCGTAAAGCCATCGCCCATTCATCGCCCACCCCGCCGACCCGGTCAAAGGTACCTGCTTCCTTTTTGCATTTTTCTGCAAAAAGGAAGCAGGTACCCTTTATGGAGGGTCCGTGATAGCTATGCGCGCTATGCGATACTGGCTTTTGAAATCGGAACCTGAAGTCTATTCCATCGACAATCTGAAGCGTGACGGAACCACGCTTTGGACAGGCGTTCGAAATTATCAGGCGCGGAATTCAATGATGGGGTCTGCTGGCATAGCGATGCTCATCGCAGAAGCATTGAAAGCGAAGAAAAAGACGGCAGCGAACAATGGTCCAACGATGGAGCCAGGCGACTTCTTCTTGTTTTACCACTCGAACGCCGAACCCGCGGGCTGCGTGGGTGTTGGTCGCATCGAACGTGTCGGTGCTCCCGACCCCGAACAGTTCAATAAAAAACTCGAAGTCTATGAACCGAAAGCTACGAAAGATAAACCGATGTGGTTTTGCGCAGAGGTCAGCTTTCAAGAACGTTTTCCTCGCGTCGTTTCCCTCGAACAGATTCGTTCCGACAAAGCTTTGCAAAAAATGGTTTTACTTCAAAAAGGCAGTCGGCTTTCTGTTCAGCCGGTTGCAGCGGATGAATTCGAACGCGTCGTAAGTCTCGGACGCGAGAGCGCTGGCTCTAAAAAATGAAATCTACGGGAAACTTCCTTACCTCCGATTTTCTTTCGGATGGAAAGCCAAAAATATTTTTGGCGCCGATGGAAGGCGTTGTTGATCACGTCACGCGGGAAATGATCACGGGCATCGGTGGAATCGATCTCTGCGTCACTGAATTTATTCGAGTGCTCGACCAATCGATTCCAGATCACGTTTTCTATCGCGATGCGATCGAGCTAACATTTGGCAGCGCTAACGAAGGCGCAAAACAGTCGCACACTAAATCAGGCGTTCCTTTGCTGGTGCAACTCTTAGGTGCTGACCCTGCCCGCCTCGGCGAAAACGCGGCTCGCGCCGTCGAACTTGGTGCTGTCGGTGTCGATCTCAATTTCGGTTGTCCGGCAAAAACAGTGAACCGGCACGATGGCGGCGCCACACTTTTGAAAGATCCCGCGCGCGTTGAAAAAGCGGTGCGCGGAGTTCGGGATGCAGTTCCGAAAACTCACACGGTCTCGGCGAAAACACGTCTCGGTTTTTCAGATAAAATACTACATCGTGAAATTGCACAAGCGGCCGAAGCTGGCGGAGCTTCTTGGCTCACTGTTCATGCACGCACACGCGACGAAGGATATAAACCACCTGCGCACTGGGAATTTATCGCGCTTATGCGCGAGGCCGTAAAAATCCCAGTGATCGCCAACGGCGACGTCTGGACACCCGAAGACTATAAACAAATGCTTGAAGTTTCTGGCTGCACTCACGCCATGCTCGGACGCGGACTGCTTGCGCGCCCCAGCCTTGCACTTGAATGCAAAGGGTTAGCCGAGAAAATGAGCTGGCAAGAAATGAAGCCGCATGTACTGCATTTTGTGCGTGTCAGCGAAGCGGCGCGCGGGCCACGCTTTGCTTCGAGCCGCGTTAAACAGTGGCTAAAAAGCCTGTCGCTCACATATGGCGAAGCACAAGAGCTTTTCGAGCGGGTTAAAAGAATCGAGACTCTTTCAAGCGAGCTGTTTGAATCGCATACCATCTGATAGAATGAAGTTTAGAAGCATGGAGAAACTATGAGCGACACCCCAAAAGTCACCGTTTACTCAAAAGACTATTGCCCTTACTGCGACCGTGCCAAAGCGCTTTTAAAAAGCAAAGGCGTGGCGTTTGAAGCGATCGAGCTCGAGGACCCACGTGAGTTCGCAAAACTTCGCGAGAAAACTGGAATGATGACGGTTCCGCAAATTTTCATCGGAGAAAAGTTGATCGGCGGTTTCAGTGAAATGGCCGATCTCGATCGCAACGGCGAACTCGATAAAATGCTTGGGCTTTAATCGATGTCATCCAAGAAGCCAGCCAGCTCGGGATTCGGTACTCTTTCAAATACAAAACTTGTTTGGTCCGACGATCCAAAGGACAAACCGCGCCTCGATGCCGACAACGGAAAAGCGAAGCCAGTCGAAGCGACGACCGACTTTGTTAAAAGCTTTAATTGGGTCGCTGTCTTTCGAATCGAAAAAGGTGGTCGCGGAGGAAAAACCGTCACCGTGATCGATCAATTGCCGAAACAAGAAATTTTCCTACGCGATCTCTGCAAAGAATTGAAAGCCAAGTGCGGCGTCGGTGGAACTTATAACCTCGATGGAAAAGAAGGCTTGATCGAAATCCAAGGCGATAAGCGCGATCAGATCAAAGCGATCTTCGAGAAAAAAGGATTCAAGTACAAAGGCATGTAGGTGTCAGTCGACTTCTCCACGCGGCGCGTGGAGAAAAGTCGACGGGCACTTATGGGCAGTAGACTGGTCCGCTTTGGTTGTACATCACCATGCCGTGGCAGTTGAAGCCATTGCAGATTCCCCAGCCCATGCCTGGCTGATAGAACCAACCGCGACAAGTGAGATCTCCACCCACTGCTCCACCGACGTTAAATCCGATGCTTCCACCAATTGTTCCGCCGATTTGGAAACCGATGTTTCCACCGATACCTGGCGTGTAACTTGGAGGATATTGTCCTGGGTATCCTGGTGGATATTGACCTGGGAAACCTGGCTGATATCCAACTTGTGTTGGGCACGGTGCTGGACCGACAACGACGTTAGTTCCGGTTTGCAAACACTGCGTACCATTCGAATAGTATCCGCCGTTTGCCGGGCAAAGATTTTGCGCCACAATCGTTGACGTACCTGACTGTACGCACTGACCGTTTTGTATGACGTAAGTCACCGCTGGTGCTGGCACCACTGCGACTCCTGGTTCGTCTTTCTTTCCACACGCAACAACAGTTACGAGCGACAACATTGCGATCAATAGACCCGTTTGCTTCTTCACGTTTCCGCCGTTGACGTTTCCGTCGTTGTTTTACGTTTGAAAGTTTCTACGGTGGAATACCAAAGCAACGATGGAGCCAAATGTCTCACTTTGAGATCGGTCCATAACTATATGTAATAACCCATGAAAATGGCGCTGCCTCTGCGAAGAGAATTTACCGGAACGGCTACGAACCTAGCAAAGCGACGTTCCTCGGCTTTTGCTGCGGTACGAGGTGAAAGATTCAC
>JAYSYF010000285.1:0-3572 GCA_043716655.1 Bdellovibrionales bacterium
AAGCGACTCGGTCGTTTCAAGTCCCCCTCCGGTGCCGACTTCAAGCAATTCGGAAACTCCGTCGACTGCGCGCGCTTCACCAAATAGTTTAAGCGCCAATTCTGGTGAAATGTAGTCGTGGTACGATGGGATTTCGAAGAAACGTTTTGGATTACTCACTTTTCAGCTGCCGCGGTAAGTGCTGTATCCGAAAGGATTTAACAGTAACGGGACGTGATACTTTCGGTTCGAGTCATCGATATGAAAGATGACCGGCGCCGTCGTGAAGAAATGATCGGTCTTAGATTTCAGGAAGTAAGATTCGAATTCAAACGTCAGGCGATACGTACCGGTCAGCGGAGGAGAGTTGAATGCGATGCGGCCGTCCGAATTGGTTTCGACGGAATCGATAAGATTCCACGCCGAGCCGTTTTTCTTCTCTAACGAGACAGAAACTCCGGCAGCAGGAAGACCACGGCTTGTATCTAAAACGTGAGTGCTAATCATTCTGATTTCCACGGTAGACCATGCAGCCGACCTTGCCAAGAAGCCTTAAGGCCCGCTAACTCTTTACTCATGCGCAAGAACGCCGTTATTTATCTGAATGGAAAACGACTCGAAATCGGTGCGACGCATGCGAAGATGATGCTGGCGGACTTTCTTCGTTATTCCAAGGGTCTTTCGGGTACCAAAATCGTTTGTGCAGAAGGCGATTGCGGCGCCTGCACGGTTTTGCGTTCGTTCGCTGGCTCTGTAGATTTCCAGCCGATTAACGCCTGCATCGTTACGGTTGCCCAAATGGACGGATCGAGTCTTGTTACAATCGATGCAATGGCCGATGGCGACAAACTAACTCCAGTCCAATCTTCGATGATGACATGTCACGGCAGCCAATGCGGCTTCTGTACGCCGGGATTCGTGATGGCACTTCAGGGTCTTGTGGAAAAGAAATTATGCAGCAAATCGCAACGAGCAGCCGTCATTTCTGAGCGCGATGCGAAAAACGCGCTGACGGGAAACCTCTGTCGTTGCACCGGCTACCAACCGATTCTTGATGCGGCGACGTCGTTCAAGGTTTCGGACTGCGAAAGTGTAGCGAAACGATTTTCGTCAAAAGCCCAGCAGTCTGATCTTCGAAAGGTCGTCTCTGAAGCGCTCGTCATCGAAGACGACACGTACAGTTTTATAGCGCCGAATACTTTGTCAAAAGCCGCAAAAGCGCTGGCCGGAGCAACCCGGGCAAAAGTTGTCGGTGCAGCCACAGATCTTGGCGTTTCACATAATAAGTGGCGTGAACGTATGAACAGCGTCGTCAGCCTGCACTTGATTCCCGAACTTTACGAAGTGAAGCGAGTGAAGGGGAATCGGCTCTCGGTCGGCGCACGTGTTACTTTGAGTGAGCTTCGCCGAGCGACGGAAAATTTGATTCCCGAACTTGCGACGTTTCTCGATCTCTTTGCATCTCCCCAGATCAAAAACTTTGCAACACTCATTGGGAACGTAGCGAATGCTTCTCCGATCGCCGATACGCCTCCGTTCTTATTGGTATCTGATGCGGTCGTAGAAGTTGTGGGTCCCGCTGGTGCTCGCTCGATTCAAATTGAAAAATTCTTTTTGGGCTATCGCAAGACGGCGTTGAAGAAGGGTGAAGTGATTTCCTCAATTAACTTCGCAATTCCATCGGCGATCGAATCACTTGAGTTAAGAAAAATTTCCGAGCGCAAAGATCTCGACATTTCTGCCGTTAATACCGCGATACGTGTCGAATGGACCGACGCGAGCAAAAAGAAAATCAAGAGGGCTCGTGTTGCTGTGGGTGGGGTTGCCGCAACCACGCTGCGTCTTAAGAAAACGGAAGCGAGTCTTGCGGGACAAGACGCTAACGAAGAAACAATTGAACGTGCTCTTAGCATTTTACACATTGAGATTACACCTATCGGTGATGCGCGTGGTTCTGCTGCCTTCAGGCACGTGCTTGTCGAAAACATTTTCCGCCGCTTTTTTACTGAGGCGACCGGAGCGCGGGCATAATGCGGAAAATATCGAAACTAAAATCGTCACCTGCGCATGATTCGGCTCACCTTCACGTTTCTGGACGAAGCGAATTCATCGACGACCGACCAGAGATGGCCAACGAACTTTTTGTCGAAGTCGTTTATAGTTCGAAAGCTCGTGCGCGCATTCGCAAGATCGATTCGAAAGCGGCGATTTCGCTTCCCGGCGTCGTCGGAGCTTTCACCGCCGCCGATTTTCACGAAAAACTTTGGGGTACGATTTTCAAAGATCAGCCATTGTTAGCAGAGAACGAAGTGAACTTTGTCGGCGAAGCGATAGTCATTGTCGCGGCCGAATCTCGAGAAGCGGCACGGCGCGCACGCGACCTCATCAAAATCGATTACGAGGAACTAACGCCGGTTTTAAGCATCGACCAAGCACGGAAAGCAAAATCGTTTATAGCGGGTGAACGTAAAATTGAACGCGGCGAAGTTGAAAAGGCTTTAGCGGCAGCTCCGCGAAAGCTTGAAGGCCGTATTGTCATTCGTGGTGCCGACCATTTTTACCTCGAAAGCCAAGTTGCGCTCGCTTATCCGAAAGAAGATGGACAGATCGAAGTTCATTCATCTTCGCAACATCCGACCGAAACACAGCACGTCGTTGCGCATGCTCTAGGAATTCCACTTAACCAAGTTACTTGCATCGTCAAACGTATGGGCGGTGCCTTCGGCGGAAAAGAATCGCAGGCCGCACCGTTTGCTGCTTACGCTGCGCTCGTTGCATTTAAGTTGAAACGGCCGGCCCGCATCGTTTTGACAAAAGACGATGACATGATCATGACTGGAAAACGAAACCCGTTCGAGAACACCTACCGCGCCGGATTCGATGATGACGGACGAATTCTCGCGCTCGATGCAGAACTGTTTTCTGACGGTGGGGCGTACGCCGATCTTTCGACGTCCATCATGGAGCGCGCCATGCTTCATATCGATAACGCTTATTACATTCCGAATTTGCGTATACGTGGACAAGTTTGCCGATTGAACGTTCATCCGCACACGGCGTTCCGCGGCTTCGGTGGCCCCAAGGGTGTCGCAACGATCGAGCGCATAATCGAAGAGATCGCCCACACATTAGGTAAAGACTCGCTCGAAATTCGAAAACTCAATTGTTACACAGCTGACGGCGGTCGAGATGTGACCCATTACGGTCAGGTCGTCGAAAATAATTTTCTACCGCAGATTTTTGCGAGGCTAGAAAACGAGTCCGAGTACGGAAAACGTCGTCGTGAAATTGAGACCGAAAATCTTCAGTCGATGAAAACCGGTTCGCCGTTGCGGCGCGGCCTTTCTTTGACACCCGTTAAGTTCGGCATCTCGTTCACGACGCGATTTCTGAATCAGGCGAACGCACTCGTGATCGTTCACCGCGACGGAAGTCTGCAGCTCTCGACGGGTGCTACGGAAATGGGCCAGGGTGTGAACGCGCGAATTGCAGCACTCGTTGCAAGCGAACTGGGCCGTCAGCGTGACGATGTGCGCGTCATGCCTACGACGACCGATAAAAACGGAAATACATCCCCGACGGCGGCCTCGAGT
>JAYSYF010000286.1:0-10736 GCA_043716655.1 Bdellovibrionales bacterium
GGGTGGGCACCGAAAATCGGCAAACTTTGGTGGATGAAAAAGAAGGGTGCACGGTTCGAGATCGTGGCGTTGATGGACAAGCTCGATCTCGTGCACGGCCTCGCATTCAACGAACGTGACCGATACTTCTACGTCGGAGAAAACAGCCGTATTTTCCGATTTCGATTCAACGCAGGCGCAGTTTCCGGTCTTCAAACTGTTGTTGCGAACTTAGCTGACATCGCAAAACACATGCATCCGATGACCCACTTCACGTTCAGCCCTCTCACGGGTGATCTCTATCTCAATTCCGGAGCGCCGACCGACGCCTGTTATCAGAAAGACGGGCATTACAAACAACGGTGCCCAGAAGAAGTTCAGCAACAGATGGCTTCAATTCAAAAGATCACACGCGCAAAACTCGATACTGTTACCGAGACACATAGCTTGCAACAAGGTGACGTTGAAGTCGTGGCGAAGGGTCTCCGAAACTCGATGGCGATGGCGATTCATCCCGCGGGTCGATTTTTAGTTCAGGGCGAGAACAGTCGCGACTTTCCAGAGCTCGAAGAACCCTATGAAGAAATGAATGTGGTTCGTCTCGATCGGCCTGGTGTGGTTGAACATTACGGCTGGCCCTATTGCTTCAACAATCACGCGGTCTCGCCAGAATGGGATGCGATCGCGGTGAAAGAACCGACCGGAAGTGCAGAGCCGAACCTCACGGCGCTCGGAAAACTTCACGGAGAAAACCCGTTCTACTGCGGTCGACAACCGATCGCGGGCCTAAAAGATTACCAACGACCATATTCGTTGATTCCTCCGCACGCGGCGCCTTTGGCCGCCGGATATTATCGAGGGTCGATGTTCGCTAAAGAGCTTGGCGGAAACCTTTTGATGAGTTTTCACGGGCATCGCACGACAGGCCAACGGTTTGTCGCGTACCCCGTGAATGCTCAAGGGTTACCCGTGCTAACGAAGCCGCGCGACGAGAAATACAAATTCTCACGTCCAGATGGGTGTACAAATGAAGCGGCCTTCAATCCACGTGGCGGTCTTCGACAACACTTCGCGCGTTACCAAGAAGTCATCTCTGGCTGGGCGGCGATCAAGGGCGTCCGTCCGAAAGGAGCACCGACCGGGTTTGCAGTTGCAAACGATGGGTCGATTTTTATCGTCGAAGATAAAAATAGAACCATCGTTCGTCTGGCCAAATCTTCGAGTACCAATCATCGCGACAACTGTGGGACGGGCCTTGTCGCGAACACCGATACGAATATCCCGCTTCTCGCTTGGAGAAACGCACTCTCTGGCGATGGAGTCGAAGAAAAAATGCGCCGCACTCAGTATACCGAAATCACGCAAGCGTTGCGGCGAACCGATCGCTGCTTGAAGTGCCACGAGAGTCTGATCAACAAAGACCTCGGTGAAACACCGGATGCATTCACGACGATGGATTTTTTCGTTCGAAGTGGATGGCTTGAGCCGGGTGCCCCTGAAATGAGCCTGTTGTATGGAGCTCTCTCTGGAAACGGAATTGCTCCAGCTATGCCGCCAGCCGGCTATGATGCGCTTCAAGATAGTGCCGAAGGGCGCAGTGTGCTGCAGACACTGAAGAGCTGGATCACGAATCTGCCCAAAGACATCGACTCACGTTATGCGCAGGTGAAAGTGACGAAGGATTTGAATATCCGTCCCGCGCCAACAACCGACTCGCGACCTTGCGGTCAGTTCAAACCCGATGATGTCGTGTATGTCGATCCGCGCGTGTCGTCTCGTGTTCGAACAGGTGGCGTGATGTGGAGCAAGGTCTATCTTGTTCCGGGGCACACGCGTCTCGCGAAAGGTGCCTGCGCGCCGCCTCTCGATGGAGTTTACTACGCTGCGATCCCGTAAACGGGTGATTCGCTCGGGGCGGCATGCTTACTGATAATTACGGTGTCGACTGGATGTTCAGCTTCGAACTTCCAAAAAATCAAAGAAGGATTCGTCGAAATGTCTAAAGCCTACGCCTGCATCTGGTCGAACAAAAGTGCTGCCGAAATGGTGAAGTTCTATAAATTTGTTTTCAAGGGAACGAAGGTCGGCCAGTACTCTTACTGGGGCAAGAACCCGATGGGAATTAAAGAAGGCTCGGTGCTCACTGCGCACCTCACCATTCTGGGGCAAAAGATCATGCTTTTGAATGGCTTCATGGATCAGCCGTTCACCAATAATGCATTTTCAATGGTCGTCCCCTGCGAAACTCAGCGAGAGATCGACACCTACTGGAAAAAGCTATCGGCCGGTGGCGGGACGCCCGTGCAGTGCGGCTGGGTGATCGACAAGTTCGGTGTGCGTTGGCAGATCGCACCTGCAGCCTTCGACAAGTGGAACACCACCAAGAACAAAGCGAAAAAAGAAGCGATGACAAATGAGATGTGGAAGATGACAAAGCTCGACATCAAGAAACTGAAAGCGGCATTCGACAACGCCTAACGCGGATCCAGACGTAAAGTGCGCCGTGTTCACGCAATGTTCAGTTCGTTGGCGTCAGCAGTCTGAGGCGAATCGGGCCCTTGACTGTGGTGGGATCGACTCGCTTTCCATTTTGCGTGATTTCTAAAACACCGTCTGCGGCCAGCAGTCGCGCACTTCGGCGAACGTGTTCCATGATGATTCTATTTTGTTTCAGTTCTTCGTCTAGCACCTCGCTCGGACAAATGGACTTGCCCGCCCCACGCTTCGCTAACAAGGCAAGTATCGGTCCGCTAAAATCAAAGCGACTCTTGTTCTTGCGACATTCATCGCTGCAATATTTCACTTCGTCCCAGTTGAGTTTCCATTTCTTTCGAAATGAAAAATCTCTTCCGCAGCCCTTGCAAATCTTTGCCTCTAGAACTTTTGCATCCGTCATTCAGCCGCGCTTTTTTCCGGCAGTGTAACGCGATTACGTAAGTCCTCCGCGGCCGCATAGATAAGTGATTTACGCTTCGGGTCCATCTTCTCGACTGTCCTTGCCATCATCGACAGACGCGGGTTCTTTAGAAAAAAAGCTTTATGTTTTTCGACGAAACTCCAATACAAACCGTCGACACCATCGCACCATTCACCCTTTTTGTAGCCGCCCATTTTACGGTAATAGTTGGATCCGCAAATGTAGGGCTTGGTGGCGAAAATTCCTCCATCGCTGAAGATACCCATTCCATAAACATTAGGTCCCATCACCCAGTCCGACGAATCGATGAACATCTCCATGAACCAACGATGTGCTTCATTCGGATGAATTTCCGTTAACAGCATCATGTTGCCGACGACCATCAATCTTTCGATATGATGGGCGTAACCACGTTTCGCAACCTTCGCGATGACTTGATCAAGCGGCTCGACGCCGGTAGTTGCGGTGTACCATCTATCGTTCAACTGTCGGTGATGATTCCAGAAATTTGCCACATCTTGTTTTTCGCTATACGTCCGGTAGATACCGCGAACGAACTCTCTCCAGCCGATGATCTGACGTATGAAACCTTCGAGAGACGAAATGTTGAGCTTCTTCTTGGTCCCGACTCTGATAACCGCTTCAACCACGTCGGCCGGTGCCAACAGTCCGGTGTTCAAAAAGGGAGTGAGTACAGAATGAAACACAAACTCAGAGCGGGCAGACAGTGCGTCTTCATAAGGTCCGAAGTTCGCCAGTCTTTCGTTGAGAAAAGTTTCAAGCCAAGTCTCAGCTCCTTTTCTGTCGACAGGCAGCCAGAAGGAGGCCGCCTCGCCGGGGTGTTCTGAAAAAGACTTTTCACAAAGTCGGATGACCTCGGTCACGATGGCAGTTGGTGCGATCGTCGCCGGTTCCGGTGGCATAACGTCCTTTGGAAGCGGCAATCGGTTGAGTTCATCGAAGCTCCACTTACCACCTACGGGCTGATCGTTTTTTTCGACCATTATTTTAAGCCGTTTACGCTGGGCCTCGTAGAACGTCTTCATAAACGGTCGCTTACCTTTGCCGAGATAGGATTGAAATTGCTCCCGCGACGTTAAGAACATTGGACTGTCGATAGTTTCGAAAGGAACATTTGCGCGCTCGAGTGCAGCCTGAATTCGTTTTTCGAAGAACTTATCTTCAATCTCAAAGAGCAGAAGTTTTTCGATCCCTTCGTGTTTGATCCAGGCAAGGAAATGTTCTTCGTAGGGTTTCGAAGACTTTTTTAGCTTTTCGTAAGTTACGGTGTACCCGCTTGCTTCTAATTCAGCGGCGTATGTGCGCATAGCTGCCAGGAAGAACACGATTTTTTGTTTGTGAAATCTGAAGTACGTGCAGAGCTCGAAGTCTTCTCTAAGAAAGACTGACGATATGCCGCGATCTGAAAATTCTCCGGGATCAAAGAGTTGATTGCCCAGAACAAGCAAACCGACCTTTTTCATATCGGGAAGAATGCTGCGAGATCGATGCGAGATCAACGTAAAGAAGCAACCGTTCGGGTCGTAACGTTTTTCTGAACTTCGATACGAAACAACTTGTTGCTACTTATCGCAGAGCGCTTTTGGCATCCTGCTGCTGAATGGTGCGCGGTAAATCGCTCAACGAACATCATCTGATTCCGCGAATGTACGGCGGCACGCGGAAGTATTTTATCCACCGTGTTTGCCATAGCAAGATTCACTCACTGTTTTGCGAAGCCGACTTGGCGCATCTTTACAACACGTTCGCCAAACTGCGCGCCGAACCATCGGTGAAATCTATTGTGAAGTGGATCACTCGGCAGGATCCCGAATTCACGACGCGACATCGCCGACCTCGACCGGTGAAGTATTGAAACCGGCGCTAGACAACGCTTGAGTCACTAAAGTTCCTCGGCAAAAACCTTCTCGGTAATCTTCCAGAACTTCTCTTGCTTGCGCGCGATGATGAATGCGGGCATGCGGTACATCGCTTGATACTTCACGGCTTCAGCTGACGACGTGAGTTCGATTGCGAGTTCGGGACGACGCAGATGCGAGCGCAAGAAGTTAATGTTAAATCGTTTAATCGACGAGGGGCTCTCAAAAAAATAGGCCTCGCTCAAGAACTGCGAATCGAGGTCGTAGTAGCGAATTTCCAAGTACTTGTTTGCGTTCTTGTCGACCCGTTCTTCGAACGTGAATCGGTCTGGTGTCATCACATGCGCAAATTTTGAAAGCTTCGCTTGCTTCAATTTCGCGTCAGCATCGATCAACACGGCTTTGCATTTTTCGCAGGCGCGCGCGGTGATGTCGTTTTCGGCTCCACACGCGTGGCAGATTTTTGATCGGAAGCGAAACGTGCAGGGTGTAATTTCAAAAGTGAGTGGGTCACGAGTGAGACCGCGACATCTGCGACCGAAATGTTCTATGACTTCGCCGTCGATCGCGTAACCCCAGAAACTATTTTCGAAATCGCACACTGGGCAGTGAACCAGCACAGGCACTGTATCTTTCGCAGGGCGCTTCTCGTCAATTTCAGGAGTATAAATATCGTGATCAACACCTGTGTAATCTAGAATGTAACAGTCTTTTTTGTCGGCGCTTAAACGTAGTCCACGACCGACAATTTGTTGATAAAGCGCGTTCGATTCGGTCGGGCGCAAAATCGCGATGACATCGACGTGAGGCGCATCAAAACCCGTCGTCAAAACCGACACGTTCACGAGGTATTTGAATTTCTTCTGTTTAAAGTCGCCTATGATGCGATCGCGCTCGGCATGATCGGTGTCTCCGAGAACTAAGCGCGCGTCCCCAGTCGGTAAGTACGACATGATCTCTTTAGCGTGATTTACGCTGGCGCTGAAAATCATGACACCTTGGCGATCGTACCGCTGAGTGATGTCGATGATGTTGTGAATAATTAGTGGAGTCAGCCGCTTCTGACCCTTCAAAATAGTTTCGATTTCGCTTTCGGTGTACGAGCGGTCGCCCTCGGTCAATTCCGAGAAGTCGTAACACGTGACGGGAATGTCGACCTTCACCGGCACAGTTAAAAAGTGATGTTTGATCATGTATTGAAGCGGAAGTTCGAAAACACATTGTTTGAAGAAGCGCTTCTTCCGCGACTTCACTTCTCCTGCAAAAGAAAATTCGTAAATCCAACCGAGGCCAAGACGGTACGGCGTCGCGGTCAGCCCCAAAATGCAAAGCTGCGGATTTTTGTCACGAAGCTTGGCGATGACCTCTTGGTATTGAGTCGAACCTTCTTCGGCCACGCGGTGGCACTCGTCGATCACCAATAACGAGAAGCTATCAAAAAAATCATCGGATGCCCGCGCGACCGACTGGATGCTTCCGAAAATGACTTTCTGTTCGTGATCTTTCTGACCAAGCCCAGCTGAATAAATTCCGGCGTGCAAATCGTAGCTCTGGTATTTCGCGTGGTTTTGCTCGACCAACTCTTTTACGTGGGCCAGCACCAAGACGCGCCCACGCGCAATCCGCGCGAGCTCAGCGATGACAAGACTTTTACCGGCACCGGTCGGCAATACGATGACGGCAGGTGAGCGATCCGTTTTAAAAAACTCGACCGTGTTTTTTACAGCCTGCCGTTGATAATCCCGAAGCTTGTACATCAGCTCACAAACTATTGCGCCTGGCGAAATTTCGCCATCGGAAATGTGAGACTGGACAAGCATTGAAGACAGAGTAACGTTCGCTGTTTGAATCCGATGTTACAGAACAATGTTCGTCTGCTTCTGGGAGAAATTTCGGAGTATCTGGGTGATGCGAAATGGCTCGACGGAGATTTCAGTGCCGGCGATTTGATGATGGTCATGGTGCTGCGCCGATTAAAGCGATCTGGTTTGCTGAGCGAGTTTCCGAACGTCGCGGCATATGTTGAACGCGGCGAGGCTCGACCTGCATTTCAGCGCGCGTTCGCCGCTCAATTAGCTGTTTTTCAAGCGAGCGAAACGGCTAAGTGCTGAAGCAGAAATATGAGCTTCGATAAGTGTGTCGTGTTCTTGACCCGCGGAAAGCGGCCTGACAACGTTCACCATGATCAAAACGGCGCTCAGCCTCGGCATCTGCACATTTACGATATTTTTCTCCCGGTCTGCTTTCGCAACGAATCCGATGATTGGGGCAGAGATGGGCGTCATCGTCGCGCGGAAGTTATTTGCGGCTCCGCCACTCCCGAACCTAGACGGGGGCGGCGTCACGGTCTCTTTGCTATATGGATATGTCGAAGCAAAATCAAAGCTTTCTGTTTTTTCCTCAACGGGCGAGCCCGTTGCGAGTACTGGTGGAGCAAGCGGCAACACGGCCGGCATCAGCGTATCGATTCCTACCAAGAGTGACTTTGGATATTTCTTTTTCGGCATCGGAAATAAAATCACAGGTGATGTCTCTGTCACTCAGAGCGGAGTCGAGACTTATCGCATCTCAAATATCCAGTCCGACAATTTTGCTGGGGCTGCCGGCCTTAGTTACCGTTGGATTGGTACCGACAAATCGACCTTCGCGCTAGCGCCCTTTATAGGTCCTTACTTTATGCAGATTCATTCGAAATCAGATTTCGTTCCATCGACCGGAATCGGTGGCGGCTCCCCAACCGGTTTTTCGGTAGATCCGACGATGTACGGCCTGTTTGAGGGAATCCAAATGATTCTCCGCCTTGGACCGCTTCGAATAAACCCGTATTTTCTCGGCTCTCACGATTTGTCGAAACGATGCCGCGATGTGCGTGTGCAGGGCCCGGCAACCCCTTACAGTTGCGAGCTGGATGGCACCATGGTCGGCGCAGGACTTTTCCTAGGCCTCGGTCCCATTCGGCTGAACATCTTTTCAATCATCCCTGAAAATCTAGATATGGAAGTCACTCACTATTCAGGCTCGTTGTCCTACGAGTTTTAGCGCTTAAATCGTCGGCCCCTGATAACTACCATGCGATGGCGGGCGAACCACGAGCCGAGCGCTCGACGAAGTTCGCTTTTTCAATGTCACACCAACCGGAAGCCGTCGCGGTAGAGAGAACGTGAAAACACTTCCGCCGCCGAGAAGGTTTTTTTCCGCTTTTACTGTTCCGCCGTGAGCTTCGACGATCGTCTTCACAATAGCGAGCCCGACGCCGGCACCCTGGTCAGCCGTTCGTTTTGCCTGCCAAAAGTTTTCGAAAATCGAAGCAAGGCGAGATTCCGAGATTCCAGGTCCAGAATCGATAACGCTGATGTTGGCGAACTGTGCGTCGCTTTTTACTTTCACCTGCACTTTGCCGTTCTTCGAACTGAACTTAATAGCGTTGCCTACGAGATTTGAAAGCACGCGCATGACGCGTTCGCGATCGAGGTAAGCTAAAATCGAAGGACTGACAGCATCGAACTGCAAAGTAACGTCGCGTTTCTTCGCTAAGGGCTGGAGCATCGCATGTGCCTCTTCAAGAACTCCCGACACCGCAAGTTGCTCGAGTCGAAGAGTGAAGGCGCCCATGTCGGCACGCTTCTGATCGAGAATATCCGAAATGGCTGTGGTGATTTCGCCAGCGGCACTTCTGACTAGTTCCGAAGCTTCAGGCGAGAGCTCCTTCGCAATGACTTCAAGATCTGCCAGTGGATCTTTCATATCACGTGTAACGGCCGCAATGACTTCATCGCGATCGATCGCCGATTTCTGTGCGTCGGCATAAAGGCGATCGCGGATTCGCTGTTGCGAACGGCGAGTGGCCAACAACCAAATAACGAGAACTGTCGCACAAATAAAGATCGCAGTTACGGCGCTCATAAACCAAAGCATGTTCTTTGGGATCTGCGCTTGAGCGTCGACGCCCGCTTGGCGAGCCCGAGTTCGTGCCGCCTCGAGATCGGCATTTTGCAGTTTCGCGATCTTGTCGAATTGTTCATTCAACTGCGCGAGCAGTGGACTGGTCTTCGACTGATAGAACTGCGCCACGATTTTTGACTCGGTCAGCTTCTCGCGATAGTCCATCGCTTGATCGAAGAAATCCTTTTCTTGTACTGCGATGTTCTCGACAGCAGTCGCGATCTCGCCGATTTCTGGCAACGAGTTCTCGTTTACAAACTTCGCCATTCCATCGCTCAGTCGCTGCTTATCTTCTTTTTGTCGGTCGAACACGGATTTCGAACCAAGCAGGAAATAGGCGCGGCTGTTCGTTACTTGTGACTCGGCTAAATTGCGAAGACGCTCAAGCTCGATGAGCGGACTCGAGTCCACATTCATTACAGCCGCATTTGCGGCGACCGTGCTTCGAAGGTTAACCGAGGCATTCCAACCGATCGCCAAGACGCCAGCAAAAAGAACAACGAGTGCCGTAAGAATGAGTCCAATAAAGCTAAACTTTTTGAATGCGTGAATAACTTTTTCCATATTGATCGACTAGCAACTGCCATATGAGGGTTCAAACAAAAAGTCGCTTCATTAGGTCATGAGTTCACGTACGCGAAGCATCGGCCTGTAGAGCGCCATTGATTAACGTTTCGCGTCTTGAAATGGCGACTAATTGAGGCCGTGTGAGCTGAATTTGTCGTAGCTGTCCGAGATTTTGGTTGTTGCTCCACCTTGCGAGAGTTTTTGAAAGCATCTTGGTGCTGGAAAGTCCCCGAAACTGTCAAAGTCTCATTCGCCTGGTGACCGACTCAACACAGTAAATTTATTTTAGTGTTCGATTTCACTAGGGAAAATCATCTCAAAATGTAACTCCGATTCGGAATGCTAAGTCGAATCGCGAGGATCGCGCGGCTTCGCGAATTTTATCGAACGGATCTAATATCTAATTCAAGGATCATTTCGATGATCTTTGGAGGCAGAAATGAATCAGATCACGACGCAGCTAAAAATGGTTTTGTTGTTAGCCATTGCAATCGTACTTCAGGGTTGCGGTCAGGGCGCAGAGTCTGTTTCTTCAAACACGGATGCTCAAACAGGAGCGTCGACTTTCGAAAAGTCGTCGGCCTCACTGGGATCAGAATCAGAAGACGAAAAAGGTCGCAGCTGCGACGATCCTCGTTCCACGACACCTCCGTCACGCGACGAAATGTGTTTGCCATCAAAAGTAAGTCTGGCGAGTTCGAGCCAAAGTCGAATGTCGCTTTCTGGTAATGCCATCGTAAATGGTGATGTCTTTACAGGCTTACGCTCAAATTTGAAATTGAACGGTAACGCCGTCGTAAATGGAAAAGCTCTGATTGGGCTGGGGACAGACGTTAAGCTATCGGGCCGCGCAAGCATAACTGGCGGCGTTTCGAAAGCATCATCGGATGTTTGGCAGCACGCGCGCGAACTCTCGAAGAAAATGGCGCGTCTTACTGCGACGACTCGCGTTTCTGAAGTTACACGTTCTGCGATGTTCCGCGGAAATGGTGGATTAAATGTGATTCACGTTGCGCGAGATTTTCGATTGTCCGGAGGAGACGCGGTCCTCTTGTCAGGATCTGCAAACGACATCTTCGTTTTAAATATTGATGGAGCGTTCTCGGTTTCTGGCAATGCGAGTTTGTTGCTTGATGGTGGAGTCAAGGCGTCGAACGTCTTGTTGAACATCAACGGTGACGGTCGCTCATGTTCGGACCGCACGATCAAGCTCACCGGCAACGGTCGGGTGCACGGAACTGTATTAGGTATTGAACGCGAGATTATGATTTCTGGTAACGGACGTCTCGTCGGAGCAGCCGTCGCTGGTAATATGATTTCAGTTTCTGGAAACGGATTTGTTTTGGAGAACGCGACGTTCTGCGTACCGAAACCGCCAACACCAGTGCCGACTCCGGTACCAACGCCTGCGCCAACACCGGTACCAACGCCTGCGCCAACGCCTGCGCCAA
>JAYSYF010000287.1:0-3544 GCA_043716655.1 Bdellovibrionales bacterium
ATGGCGTATTCGAAAACCTGGGATAATTCTCCGATGCCGTTCGCTATGTTTCTTGATGCGCGATACGGAAATCGCACGACGGGTATCGCAATTCACGGCGCGCCACCTGGATCTGAAGCGAAGCTCGGTCGACGAGCGTCTCCAAGTTTCGCTTGGGATCCAGAACGCTCGAGGACATCTGCGGCCGGCGCTCTGAAGCGTAAACTCGATGGAAATATCGCGACGAAGCGCGGCTTCAAAGCACTCGTCGTCATCGTGGACGCTCGAGATTAGCGGACGCGCGCCGCGGCAGAGACGGGTTTCGTCTCGTATCCTAAATTTCCGCTAGTGATCCCGAGTTCTCAGACGGTATGAGTTCCCCTGTTCCGGGGGGGACTTGATGAAATCATTTACGAAGCTTTCTGCCGTCGTCGTATTCGCTGCAGCCATTTTCGTTCACTCGACTTTTGCAACAGCACAATCGGCATCGCAGCGGCAATTTGTTCTCGTCACTGACGTGGATGACACGATCAAAGTTTCGCACGTTGTTGATACCGTCAGTAAGGTGATTCGATTTCTCGCGGACCCAGAGGCATTCGCCGGAATGTCCGAACTTTACCATGCCATGCTGAATGAGGCGCAGAAGCGCGGCATGCGATCGAACTTCATCGTTCTGAGCGGAACTCCGACTCTCCTTGAATCTTCAGTCTTTGATTTTCTGGATACGTATTTGTTCCCGCAGCCGCTCGAGGTCATTACGCGACCCTTGCTGATGGATACCGAGGAATATAAAACAGAAGCCGTGACAACCATCGTGAGTCACCCGGTGATGAAAGACGCATCGATCATTCTTATCGGCGACGATACTGAGCATGATGTTGCGGCCTACGAGAACTCGATCGCATCTCTCGGCGGGTCGCCACAACTCGAAAGCCAAATCTACATTCGCCGTGTGAAGGGAACTGCGACGACGACTTCGAAATCGATCGCCTTCGATTCCGCAGCCGACATTGCAATGGTTGAATTTTTGAAAGGTCGTCTGTCCCTCACAGCGACAGAGAAGATTTTTACGATCATTGAAAACGAACGGAGTTTCGAGCACCTCTTTGTTCCAGGTGAATATTGCCCGGGCGCACGATCCCCACGCATGTCGACCTATCTCAAGACGTCCTCAGCACCTGAAAGTTTACTCAAACACCTTGTGCGTGTTGAGAATCACCTTCGCGAGCGCTGCTCGAGTCTGAATGCATTTATCTCGGGAATTCTAGAGTAGATTTAGTTTCGAGTGAAACTTGCGACGAGTTCGAAGTGCCGTGTAAACGGGAACTGCTCGACGACAGTGATTCGCCGCAAGGTTAATCCTTTGCCGGCGAGTGCCTGTGCATCTTTCGCGAAACTTTCTGGATAACATGAAACATACACCCAGTTCGCATTCGAAGCTTTCGAGCTGATACTTTCGATGAACGTCCCCAGTCCGGGGCGTGGAGGATCGACGACGACGACGTCGTACGCGCTGTTGTTGGCGTCCACCGTGCGCAGCGACTCGGCTGCTCGGGACGACAGAATGAAATCACCAGCGTGGATCGTGAGCCGACTGGCGTCGAGGCCGGCAGCCTCGACTCCTTTTTCCAATGCTGAGAGCGCGAGTCGATCGGATTCGAAAACGTCAACGTGCGCGCCGCTCGCAAGGAGAGGAAGCGTAAAACAACCGATGCCCGCGCCAAATTCGGCGACACGGGTTCCTGCTTGAACCGTTGTTCCGACATGATCGAGTACCGTCTTCACAAGTGCGGATGTACTTTCGAAACCGGGCTGCGTGAATGTGCCGATTGTCGCGAACAGCGCGGCTTTCTTTTTTCCGATAGGTGTTTCGAACCACGCTTCGAGTTGAGCATCGGCAAGGCGATGAGCTCTTGGACCTTCGGGATTGGCGACAACACGTTTTCTTTTTTGACCAACCTCAATAACGATTCCTTTCGCAAGTTGCCGCGCGAGCCATTGCTCTTCATCAAGCAAGTCACGAATGTCTTCGTTTGCAAAGTCGAGCCAGGCCCCGCGCACGCCGCTTGGCGAGACTCGCAGGCGCACAGAACGACGAGCGGGAACGTGAGGCAGATCGGATCGGAATTCGACGAGCCACTTCTGCAAAGCCACTGATAGTTGCGGACACTCATCGATGTCGACAATTTCTGTTCGCTCTTTATCGAAGAGGCCCAAACGGAATGCTCCTGCAGACGAATCGCGCTCGATTGTAAACTCAAGTCGGTCGCGAAGACCGCCAGGGCCGATCCATACGAACGATGTCGGAACAGCGCTGAAGCCTAGGCGTGCGAGCTCTGCAGTTCGGTCGTGTTCAAGCGTTCTGCGATTCAAATGCAATCGGTCGCATCCTGAACAGCGCGTGGACAGCTTGCAAAAAAGTGATGTCACGAGAGCCGTTCTCCGTTGTTGTTCGCTTGAGTTGGCACGAGAACGCATTATCTGTCGATGTGATCCTCAAAAGTGCCTCAGCTTGTCACTGTGATTGCAGGGTTTTCATAAGGTGCTTCTCTTCAATCGAATCAAAATCATGCCGAACTTCCATAGCGGGGTTCAACATTTTTTTGTTTCGAAAAAACACCTAGTTATGGTTAATGAGTGGGTACGCCCACTCTGCGGAAACTTTGGCCCGATTCTCGGAAGGCAGTTGGCCTCAGGCGCACGAGCCGGGGGCAGCTAATAGTAGCAAAGGGGTTCAAGTGACATTGACGGCGGGAAGTGGGAAAAAGGCGGCATTTCTTTGTTCGCTGCTCACTGCCGTTTTCTCACTCTTATCTGTCACTGCGTCTGCGATGGACTCGACAGAAGTGCTTCCAGAATCAATCGACTCTCCGTCACTTCGTATGGGCGTCGTTTCCGGAATCGGAATGAAGTTCATGGCAGGTGGCGATTTAATGAGCCTCGGCGATACGAACTCAATCCAATTCGACACTCGCACGCTCACTCAATTCGAACCTCGAGTGAAGCAACTCGTGTCTGTCCTAAATCAATTTGGTTCACAACGTCTCGGTGATGCTCTCTCGCTTGGAGTACTGCGTGTAGAAACGGTTCCCGAGGTAAGATACCTCGCACCGGTTTACGCGCGCGGAGTCGCTGCGAATTGGACAGTGGGTTTAGGCATTCCTGTTCTGACTTACAAAAATAAATTGTCGCTTCATCAAACCGGTTCAAACGTTGCGGCGGTTCGTGGACAGATCGGCAATGCGTTGCCTGAACTGAATGCAGTTTTCGATGAGTTAAATCTGCCGCTGGCAACTCGCGCTCAGGATGTTCTTGCGCAAAAGGGATACAAGCCGCTTGTTGATCGATCGGAAAATCAAGTTGGCGATTTGCAGATGGTCAGTCTCTATCAGTTTCAAAAGCGCGAGAAATTCTCGTCGCAGTTAAAGACAATTGTTTCTCTGCCAACCGGGCAGGGTGATGATCCCGACGATCTGGCGGATCTCGGAGCTTTTGGATATACGGCTATCGATAATCAACTGGTTGGAAACTACGCCGTTAACGGACGCATCAAAGTTGCTGCTAA
>JAYSYF010000288.1:0-3525 GCA_043716655.1 Bdellovibrionales bacterium
AAAAGTCGGGGGTTTAATGGTGCTTGGAAAACGTGTCGCTAAAAATGTAAAAGCCATTAGGCTAGAGAGAGGCCTTTCGCAGCAAGATTTAGCAAACGTAACAGGACTTACGGTCAGGTATATCTCGCGACTAGAAAATACGGCCCCGAACGTAACTCTAGAAGTTATTGAAAGACTGATCAAAGGGCTTAGTTGTTCGCCTGCTGATCTAGTTGGAGACTGCGACGACTCGCTGATGGACGGCACAAAAGAGATGCTCGATCAAACGATTCAATTTTTGCAGGGCTTACGAAGTCGGCTTTGATCTTCAGTGAGTTTGATTTGTCGATATGGCGAAAATAGTAGCGACCATCGCCCTAAAACTTGTGACGAGCATTTTGACGTTTCGATGGACTGGATTTTTTTGCCGCAGGCTCATTAAAAAAATGCGGCGAACCCCAGTTCGAACTTCGCGATTCATAAATTACTTTGGCTTGCTCGCGCCAAACCCAAGCTTGAAGAACATCAAGCTGACCAGTTGATGCGAATGCGATGGCGACGCCTGTGATCCAAATAAAAAGTTTTTCGAGATTCATGGCTATTCCTTTTGTTAGTGGGATGATTTTGTACTTTTAAGACGCTGAATTATGTTAAAAACATGGGCCTGCCGCCACGGTTTCCCATGCCGAGTTTTAAACTTTTTGCCGTCCAAATATCGAGCGATCTCCGTAGGGGTTCTTCCGGTTTGCCGCTGTTTTTCGATAATTTGAAGGATCGGATACTCGCGAGGGTCCTTTTGCAGGCGGCCTTCGAGGTAACAAAAGCCATACGCTGGCGGCGCAGAGTTTTTAAAAGTCTGCCGTTGATTTTCCAAAAACTTGACGGACTTATTTGCCCGGAACGTCACTTGCTGCTTTGCGAGTTGTCGATGGACGCTTGTATATGCTAGATTCATCTGTGCAGCGATTTCTTTAATTGAGTGACCTTGCTCGTAAAGAGCCTTCAATTCGGGCTTTTCCTGCGAAATTAGGTGGACCTGGATTTCAATTAAATCATGTACTTGAGTTAGATTGCAGGTCCTTAGAAGATGCCTACCATTTGCCAAGGTGTTCGAACCATTATTTCCGCAGCGAGATTTAGAAATAAAAAAGGGCCTGCATAATTTCTTATCCAAGCCCTGAACGCTTTAGATAGCCTGATCGGCGTAGTTAGCGGTGCCCACGTGATAGTGGATCGTGATGCTGTTTGCTGAAACTTCGACTTTTTCGATGAGCCTTCGGCGGATCATCGCCTGAACCGCGGGATCGGCCGTAAGCCGCGCGAGCCGTTTAGTTCAACTGCGAAACCTTCGAAATCCGTAAAACCTAGCGGCGCAACGCTGGCGACCGTATCGTTCGCGTGCTGCAAGATCTTAGATTCAAAGTCAGCTTTGATCTTTCTTCGTCGGCCGCCAAAGAACTCGGCATTACCGGCGTGGGCCTTACGAAAGTGGAAGTCTGCGAACACTCCTGGAAAAAAAACCCGAAGTACTTTTCTACTTCCTAGAGAACGAACTGAATGCCGTTGGGCAACCGAGGCGAATCGGTTCGTCCGAAGCCTGACGAGCCTTCACGTCTTTCCAGCCCAGTACTTTCTCAACTGGTTTCGGTGCGGGAGGTTTCGGCTGCAAGAATGCGGTGCTAGGCTTCGAACTCTCGCTGATGTATCCGCCGAGCGTTGAGTTCGAGTAGCCATTCGCATTCATAAAAACAAACATCGCGGTCGGATGGCCCGTCATGCGAACTGACTTAACGGCGGTGACGTCAGAACTCATTTCGCCCTTATACTTAATTTGGCCGGTGAAGCCCGGCATCAAATACGTGCCCGGCGGAAAGTGCGAACCGTCATTGAAGACGATGCTGTCCACGAGGTGACGTCCACCGCTGCCTTGATGATGACCACGCACGTACGTCGCATAAACTGACTTCACCGTCTGCGTCGCGTTTCCGTCGCGATCTCTCGAAATTAGACGGAACTCGATGTTGGGAAACGTCTCGGGCCGAATGACCATAATCGCATCGTGATTCGCCGCCTGCGTTGATCCTTGTGAGAGTTCCAAATAGGCGATGTTCGCATCCGGGAATTGATGCAAAAACTCAAACATCGTTCCGCGCATCGAAGTGCCATAGTGGTCCATGTTGACGATTGAACTATCCGTCGCAGCACGCTCTCTCTTCATATCGGCGCCGAAGTTTTGCCATGTGTAGTTTCCTTGATCTGAATGCTGAGCCGAGCTCTTGAAGCCTGGATTTTTTGAAGCCGCGCCTTGGCTCGACGAACTCGACTCTTTCGCGGGACTGAACGCAGGATTAATTTTGAGATATGTGGTGAGAGAATCTTGCGCTGAAATAATTTTTTTCGCGATTTCGTTCGCTTTGAGACGATCGGCGTCCGAAAATTTATCGCTGCCGAATTTGTCAGGGTGAAAACGTGAGAGCAGCCGCTTCGCCGCCAGCTTAATGTCGGCCTCGCTGACCGCGTCTTTCTTGTCCAAACCCAGAATCGTCGCCGAGTTTTCAGAATTAAACTGCGGCAAGCCTTGAAGGCTCTCGCCGAACGAAACCAATGGGAGCAACGTCGACGCTGCGACAATGAAACAGCCTAAAATTTTTCGCGCGAGTATCTTTGACATCGTAGACGCCCTCACCGTCTTCTCGGCCAATTTCTAAATTTTCTAAATAAACGGGCTAGACCTCGAGCCAGCTCGAGGAGCTTTTAGAGACAAAAAAGCGCCTCGAACAGTGTAGATTATTACGGCTCTCTAAAATTCGAGCCTAGTCGTCGATAGTTTCGGAATCACAGATTTCGGTGGGTATCGTCTCGTTCCGATGGATTGAACAAGTCAGGACGCGACCGGCTTTGAGGCGGAAAGACACGACTTCGTAAACGTTTCACGATGCCATCATGTAATGCTGGGGACGTTGGGTTTTGAGCTGCTTGCCCGACTCTGAAATTGGTAGCGCTGTCTGCATGAGAGATCTTCCGTTTTCTATCGTTTTAGGCGGTATTGTCGTGTTTGCATGCGCTTGCACGACGCCAAGTTCGCCACCCGTTTCTGCCTTGGCGGACCCTGAAGTTCGTGATGGCACCGAAATCTTTCTCGGTTCTGATCGCTACGCGGTCACGGCGGCGAAGACTTCGAAAAAAGCAAAATCAAAACACGCTGCAGTCGATACCGAATTTATTCTCACGAAATCGGCAGACATATCGGTTGGAGTTTCCGGCGGAATGTCGGCGGAGACCGATCCGGACCACGCGAAGATTCACGAACAGAATGATGCGCAACCATTTGTACCCGCGTCGATTACTAAAGTTTTAACCACGGCCAGTGCCCTTCGTACTTTGGGCGCGGACTTCAAGTTTAAAACCCGAATTGGCTTCGAACTCTCGGCGTCCGGTCAAGCGTCGAACCTTACGATTGAATCAGATGGTGATCCCACGGTTGGAGCGGAATTTCGTGGCCCCGCCAGCGCGACTCTCAATGCCACCGAACTTAGCGACTTCACC
>JAYSYF010000289.1:0-3519 GCA_043716655.1 Bdellovibrionales bacterium
GGACACCCTTCCCGGGAGGGCGTGCCCACCTAGCGGGAAAGGCTCAAGTCCCAGACTGAAACGACCGATAACGAGACAGCATGGGCTCGAAGAAGAAGCTGAAGGTTAAAGTCGAAGGTACGACGACGAAGCAACGTCGCGCGGAAGAACTGCGTGAGCTGTTCAATGCGCCGAGTGTTAAAACTGCGGCTGCGATCGCCATTCCGAATGCGACACAAACATCTGCGACGCAAAACACGCCGACTCCGACCAAAACCGAGCGTTCAGGCGTCGTGATTCCTCCTCTCGAAAAAACAAAGACTCATGTTTACGAACAAACTCAGACAAAAACTCAAGCGCCTATTCGAACTGTAATTTCGACGTCGCCGTATAAAGCGGCAAAGCGTGTGGATGTTCGACGCGATGACGACGATAAAACGGATTGGTGGCTTGGCCCCGTTCTGATTCTAGCGGCTCTGTTGATGCTTGGTCTTGGCTGGATGCACATCGAACGCAGCGGAACCATTGCAAATCCGGTGGGCCATACGACTTCGACCCTTGAATCGGTAAGGCGCGAGACTCAGGCCAAAATCGATTTCTATCGCAAGCAACTTGGACATCGGCTCAACCAAGACCGAGTCACTGTTGAGATAACCAACAGTCGATCCGCGCCTCCGATCGATGTCGGTGCGGCGAAACAAATAGATCGTTCAATGATGAACGGTGTACCGCTCATGCAGGAAAATTACGTCGATCAAAACTACGGTCGCGGCGCGAGAGACACGCAGCCTGTTCCGGTCGACAGACCCGACGCACGAATCCAATACAGTTTACAGGAAGAACAGCATCGCAATGAATTCGACCGCCGAGTTCAAAAAGATCAAATCGCTGAATTCGTAGAAAACGCGCGTCGTGACGGAGTGAAAGTCGTTCTTGATGCGGACCTCAACGTCATCGACGTAAAACCGATCAGCGCGAGCGAACAGCTCAGTAATTCTCGACAGCCTGGTTCAAGCAATCCCAGCGTCGCGCACTAAGACCCGATGTCTTGAACGCTGCCGGACGGACGGTCGCCATCGACGTGTGACCCTTCAAAGTCACAACGACGTGATCCAATAGAGGGATCTCAATCAATTCGCCGCAGGAAACGAGCTTTCGTGTGAACGCCCAATCTTGGTCGGACGGTTCGAGTTCACCACTGGGGTGATTGTGCGCGACGATGTAACTCGTCGCGTTTGATTCGCAGATGAACCGAACGATATCTCGAGGATGCACCATGCAGGAGTCCGCCGTTCCCCGAAACATCATCTCGATGCCGAGAATCCGTTTCGGCGCAGACAGAGCGATGACCCAAAGTTCTTCCTGATCCTTCGAAATTCTCGAACGAATGAGGCGCGCCACGGCCGCCGGATTCGAAACCGTGAGGCGCGAGACCCGGTGGAAGTGTTTTAAAAAACTTTGGTCGATTCCACCGGTTAGCTGGCTACGAGTCGGATTCGTTTCCTGGTCGGACTGCCTGTCATCTGGATGGCCCCGACCAAAATCCGGAACAGTTTTGGAACACATCAAGGGCCGGACTGCGTCGCGCTTCACCGAGCTTGTTGCGAGCGGTCGTACGTCACCGGTAGAATACTTGGAAGGTTTGTATTTGATGGTTCTTTTTGGAGGCAGCATGAATTCCTCGTTATTCCGTAGTTTCACCGCACTGGTTTCTGTTTTGGCATTGAGCGCTCTCACTGGTTGCGCGGAAAAAGAATTTGTTCGCGGCACTTACGATGACACTGAAAAAGAAAACAACCTGAACGACACATGGTCTGAGACTGATATGCAGAAAGTGGTCGCAGACTTGGTTGGCTCTATGGTCGGACACCACGAGATTTCGAACGCAAAACGTCCGCCGATCGTCATGGTGACAAAACTCCAAAACAAAACAAGTGAACATATCGACACTCAGTCCGTCATGGACATGGTTCGCGTCGAACTTGGTCGCGGCGGTCGGGTCTCTTTCGTCGATAAAGAAGCACGTGAAGATGTCGCTGCCGAGTACGAATATCAGGGCGCAGGCAATATGTCTGAAGAAACTAAAAAAGGTAAAGGCGGACAAACCGGAGCCGACTACATCATCAACGGTCGCCTTGATTCAATCGTTCAACAGGCCGGTAAAGATAAGTCGATCTACTACAAAGTGACGTTGAATCTTACGAACCTGAAAACGAACATCGTTGTATGGTCAGACTACAAACAGCTTCGCAAAAAATATCGCAAACAGTCTGTAGGACTGTAGGTGTCGCTCCGGCCTCTGGCCTGCATTTTCTCGCCAGCCCTCCATAGGGGGCGCCCGGCTCGTCGCAAGTTTGCTCAGAGATTGGGATATGCTACGTAACACAGTTACAATTTTTACCTCGGTTGTCCTCTCGGCTGCGATGCTGGGAGGCTGCGCTTCTTATTCCGGACACGTGGATGAAACCCGAAATCTCCTAGCGTCCGATCCCGAGCAAGCGATTATCAAGCTCGAACCGCTCGCAAAAAAAGAAGGCAAAGACCAGCTGATGTACATGCTCGACTATGCGACGGCGCTTCAACTCGCTGACCGCAATGCCGAGAGTGCGAAGGCCTTCACCGCCGCTGAACGTGTTGCCGACTTAAAAGATTATCACTCGGTTTCGAAGATCGCGTCTTCACTCGTGCTCAGTGAAGAAATGGTTCAATACAAAGGCGACGACTTCGAAAAAGTTCTGATCAACGGAATCAACGCGATCAACTATCTGGCGATGGGTGATCTCGATGAGGCGGTTGTCGAAGTTCGCCGCGTGAACGATAAATTGAATAAGTTAAAAGTGGACGGGAAAAAGGAATTCAACCAAAGCCCGTTCGCTTTTTATCTCGGCGCGATTCTGTGGGAAGCCGATCGAAAATATGACGACGCTTACATTTCTTACGCCGACACGTATAACGTGGCGCCCGGTTATAAACCCCTTCGTGAAGATCTGATTCGTTCGTCGATCCAAGCTCAGCGTCCAGAAGAAACTGAAAAGTGGCAGAAGGCGTTTCCAGAAGTTCAGGTTAAACCTGAATGGAAAGATCGCAATCGCGGCGAGATCGTTTTTGTTTTTCAGAACGGTTGGGGTCCACGTAAATGGCCGCGCCCCGAAGCGCCGCGCTTTCCACAACTCTTGCCTGTCGTGAATCCAGTTACTTCGGCCGTCATGACCATCTTCCCACTTGCGCCGAAAATCGCAGGTGAGGGAGCAACGCATCTTCCACCAGTTCAAACAGCGCCGATCTATATTATTTCCGATGTTGCGATCAAAGCCCTCGAAGCAGATTACTCGCGCCTCGTAGCTTCCCGTGTCGCGGGTGTTGTCGCTAAAGCCGTTCTTGCGGATCAGCTTCGTCAGAAGGATCAGTTGTTAGGTTCTGTGGCGTGGCTTGCGATGAATCTCAGCGACCGCGCCGACCTTCGACAGTGGGGAACTCTTCCGCACTCATTTCAAATTGCTCGCGCATCCGTCAAAGCTGGAAAATATAATGTCGCGCTTC
>JAYSYF010000290.1:0-3515 GCA_043716655.1 Bdellovibrionales bacterium
CGCGCCAAGTTGTGCTGCGATCTGCGCCCCGTAGGCGATAACGTCGATAGCAGTTTCACCGTTTTTAGAAAGCTGTTCGCCGCGAGGATAAGACCAAACGACAACGGCGAGTCCCGCTTTTTTTGCGTCGGAAGAAGCCATCGAAATTTCTTCGTACATTTGTTTGCGATCAGCCGATCCTGGATAAATCGTGAAGCCAATCGCAGCGCAACCAAGGCGAAGTGCATCGTCGATGCCGGAAGACAAAGCCGAGATCGGCGACTTGCTCGTCCACAGACTGTCGCTGTTGTTCATTTTCAAAATCAGCGGAATTTCTCCCGCGTACTCTCGTGCGCCCGCTTCGATGAATCCGAGTGGAGCCGCGTAAGCGTTGCACCCTGCTTCGATCGCGAGATTAAAATGATAATGTGGATCGTAACCTTCCGCATTTTTCGCGAAGCTGCGTGCGGGACCGTGTTCGAAACCTTGATCGACCGGTAAAATCACCATCTTGCCGGTGCCGGCGAGGCGACCGTGATTCATCATGCGTGCGAGATTGGTGAGGGTTCCTGGGTTGTCCGAGCCGTACCAGCTCAAAATTTCGCGAACTCGCGGTGTCATAGATATATCTCCTCAAGAGAATTCGAAGGGCGTATGGCTAAGCGAACCTAGCGATCACACAGAGGGAAATCAAGAACGGGAAGGTGCTTCCGAAGGACTGCTATTGACTCTGAGCCTGTTCACACTCCAAATGACTCCTCAGATGGCGCATAGCGCTAGTCCGTGGTAACATGTCTCTAGGAGAATCGATGACAAATTCCGCAGTTCGCTTCGAAGCAACGCCAAATCCACAGACTCTGCGTTTCACCGCAGATAGCTTCGTTGCCAAGCTTTCGGGCCAGTCATTCACTGAAAAGCCTGTCGATTTCAAAACTGCGGCAGAAGCGCAGTTTTCTCCGTTAGCGAAAAAGCTATTCGGCTTCCCGTGGGCGGCTGGAGTCTACATCGGCCGCGATTTCATCACCGTCACGAAACAAGACTGGGTCGACTGGGACGTCATCGCCGAACCACTCGCGGGTTTGATCGAAGAACACCTCGAGTCTGGTGCGCCGGTCGTGAACGCACGAACTGATGGCGAAGCCTCTTCAGCCACCAGCGGAACCGTCGACACGAACGACAAGTCGGTCGCACAGGTTGGCGATTCGGCTGCCGTGATTGAAATCAAGCGCGTTCTGAACGAAGAAATTCGTCCGATGGTCGCGCAAGACGGCGGCGACGTCGTCTTTTCAAAATACGAAGATAATATCGTTTACCTTCACATGCAGGGATCTTGCGCCGGCTGCCCAAGTTCGACAGCGACGCTCAAGCACGGGATCGAAACGCGCCTTCAAGACGCAGTCCCTGAAATCCGCGAAGTCGTCTCGGTTTAAATGTATCGCTTCGCCGTCTCGGCAGCCCTCCATAGGGGGCGCCCGCCTCGTGCACGTCTGCAATCACATTCGCACTAGCGATCGAACGGAATTAAGTACGTGCCGACTTGTACGACGCGGTCGGGATTTTCTTCGGTCATGAGCCACCCAATCAATTCATCTTGGAACTGCTGGATTCGGCGACGAAGTTCGGGAATCTTTTCGGTCGAAATCGGAACATGGAGCAGTCCGAGTTCTTGTTCATTCGAATTGAGTCGAGCGAGCGACTCGCTCCACACTTTCAAAGTCGCTGCGTGATGCTCGAGCATCGCCGAGCGCTGAAAAGTTTCATTTCCAGTATCGAGGACTTTGTCCGTCGAACGCCAGTTACCTGGAGGCAGCTTTTCAATCAGCCCGTGCGCGACGAGCAGATCGAGCGAACGAGCCGCTTCTTCAAGACTGATTCGACCACAGAGTTTTCGAACGACATAGGCAGGAGAAAATTCGAAGTCCGGCAAAAAGGTCAGCTCGCGAACGAGGAGATGAAACCAGTTCGCGACAAGTTCGTGTTTATCTTCAGAGATTTTTTCCGTTTCAAGATGGCGACGACCGCGCAGAACTTTTCGCTGGTTCAAATCATTCTCATGATCATTCGATGAACCTTCGGCTTCGATGAGCGAAATAAAGAAATCGCTTTCCGACTTCGGTAATCCCATTTGTTTCGAGAGCTTCAAGCCCAACTCGATCGTAAGCGCACGCTTGCCATCGAGAATGAGCTTCAAGTAGTTTGGGCTTCGGAGTTCGAGCAAAGTACAAAGACGTCGCATAGAAAAACCCGCGCGCTTGGATTTTTTAAATTCAATCCAAGCGCCGACAAAATCTCTCGCATTCGAATACTTTGAAATTGCCTCAATCATTGTCTGACTACCATCCGCAACTTCCTGAGGTCAGAACCAAGCCATTGGCAATTTCATCAATCGCATCTTTTGCCGCAACCGATATTCCGCCGAGGATCACGATGCCACGGCCTGAACCCCAAACGAGCGCCACAGCGGTCACAGTTGCAGAGTCCCGTTGATAGCGATCAACGCATGGATCTGGTTGCGGACCCTTTATCCAAGATTGCTTAGCGAAGCCCGATGCCGTGTCCGTTCGGTCCAATTTTTCAAGTTCTGAAAATTCAGATTTGTAATCGCGAACTTCTAGGTACGAGTCTGCCGAAAACACCGGCCCACCAGGCATGTACTCGTTCGACCAGAGTCGAAGCCCGGCATTTGCGACGGGATTCGAACGAACGAAAGTTTCCGGAGCAACGGTTTCAAATCCCAGATCGGTACTTTTCAATCTTCCGCCACCCGACCTTGAAATCGCGCCAGCAGAAACGGCGACGAAAGTCACCGCTAGCAAGATAAAGAATTGTTTGAACACCTACGGTCCAAATTCCACAGTGGCCATAAAGGTCTCGGTCGTTGGAGCCGTACATGTTCCCGAAGTACAATCCCAGTTAAGTCCCTGATCGGCAGTTAAGAGCGCCGTTGCACTGAGGTCACGACTTAAAACCTGCGCGGTCGAAATGAACTTCTTCGCGGCAGGAATCAAAATATCCACCGAATCTAAGCTGAAAGAGTTCGAACGGATTTCGCTCACGGGTTCGCCCGTGAAAATTTGCTGATCGCGCAAAACGACCGAGGCAGTCCCGATCATTTTCGACTTCAAACCGCCGATTTCAGTATCACATTCTATAACCGGATTATTCGAATAACCGAACGATCCCTTACCACGACCGTCATAAACGTTAATCATGGTGTCCTTCTGGCAAACTGGTACGCCCGTCCAAACATATTCACCGGTCGGACTTTTAGCGATCTGGAATTTTGTAATACTTATTTTTGCCGTTGTTTGACGAATCGGCTGCAAGGTTTCAACAGGCGTCTTTTGGGCGAAAGCAGTCGTCGTCGTCATTGTCGCTACGAATGTAGCTATGAAGAGTGTCAGAAATTTTAACATCGCAAGTCTCCTAAAATTTTCGAATCGGCATGATTCGATTGAATCCATCGTGTAAGAGCGTGTTCGGTAAGACAAATAACCTGTCGAATTCAAGATCTCAAAACGAAGACCCGGTTGTCT
>JAYSYF010000030.1:0-22105 GCA_043716655.1 Bdellovibrionales bacterium
GCTCGCGAGTATTATCGAAAAAGAAACTGGCGCTCCAGCTGAGCGTCCACTGATTAGCTCTGTGTTTCACAACCGATTGCGGAAAGGCATGAAGTTGCAAACCGATCCGACCGTTATTTACGGCGTGTGGATTCGCACAGGCGTTTGGAATCGAAACATATCGAAGCAAGATCTTCTCGCGCCGACACCGTACAACACCTACGTCATTCCAAGTCTGCCCCCAAGTCCGATCGCGAACCCGGGATTGCCAGCTTTGATGGCAGCTGTTCGGCCCGCGAAGTCGGAATTTTTATTTTTCGTTTCACGCAACGATGGAACCCACGTTTTTTCCCGCGACTATGGGCAACACAAAACGGCGGTAGGTGACTACCAGTTGAACCGGAAGGCCCGCGAGGGTAAATCTTGGCGCGACCTTCAGAAGAAGTCTGCGCCGCCATCGAAGTCGCCCGCAGCGAAATCGTCCTCTCGCTAAGCCAGGAGTGCCCACATGCGTACAACGAATCTCTTAGTCACATTCGTGGCTGGTTCAATCTTAGTTGGTTCAATGTTATTAGGCTGCGCTTCTAAAAAGCCGGTCGTCGAAAAAAAGACGGCAGTTCCAATGTGGATCGTCGAAAGCAATTTGATCTCCCAAGAATACGGCCGCGCATGGGCCGAAATTATTCCAGAATCAGGATCAGAGCTCGGATACCGCGAATACGATTTGCGAGTTGCGCGACTCGACGACGAGTTGGAAGGTCGCATTCAAGACTTTTTCATCGACTGGAAGAAACGATTGTCGGATCGATTGCAAACTGCGACCGACCCAGAAGTTAAAATCGATATTCGTGTTCTCATGAATAACATCGATGAGTCTTTGCGAGGCAAAGAGCTGTCAGACAAATACGGTGAGATCTCGTTCGACCAAGTCGCCAATTCCGTTTTTTATTCGCTTCGCGATCTAGTTAACGAACAAAGTCCGGTTGAACGTAAAAAAGCTGGCGTCGATCGATTTCGACTTTACGTTCGCGGGTTTCAAGAAGGCGAAAAGAAATCTCGACCACTCGCCATTCACGCAAAACAATTTACTGAAACCAAGTTAAAGCTTTTCACTAAGAAGTCGGGCCCTTCGGGCGGACGGGTATTTCTCCCGCTACGTGCTGAAGTGGAAAACTATCTTAAGAACTCTGGCAAAATCGTAGAGGGCATCGAAAGCGTTCTCATCGACACCAGCAGAGCGGATTGGAAAGAGGATTACGCTACATTCAAAAAACAAATGGCGAGCTACGACAACTGGGTGCGAACCGTCTTGCTCCCGATGGCGCGAAAGGATCATAAACTTCCACCGGAAATTTATGCGCTCGCGTTGAACCGCATGGGCAATCGACTGACACCGACAGAGAATCGCGATGTCGCCCGCAAAGCCTTCGCACTTGGACTTGTCGAATATCGAAATCTTGCAGCTCAAATCGCGAAACGCGATGGACTTAAAGATTCGTCGCCAAAGGCTGTACTGACCCATCTAAAGAAGAACGTCGAAACGAACGCGGATAAAATTCGTGATCGCTACCTTCAGGCTAACGCCGAACTTTCGGCCGACATCGTTAAGCGCGATCTCGTTTCGCTGCCATTGATTCCGCTCAGAGTCCGTGTCGCTTCGGAAGCTGAAAGCCGCGTTCAACCTGTTCCCCATTTGAATACACCTCCACTCATTGGCAACACGGGTGAGCGCCCCGAGTTCGTGGTTCCCGTCGGAACTAAGGACAAAGTAGCTTTCGACGACTTTTCCTTCGTCGCCGCAGCGAAAGGTCTAACGGCTCACGAGGGTCGGCCCGGACATGACCTGCAGTTTAGTACCGTGCTGGACCGCGGCGTCTCGACGATCCGAGCGAGATATGCATTCAATAGCGTGAATGTCGAAGGTTGGGGACTCTACGCTGAATGGCTGATGGAACCATCGTTAACTCTCGACGAACACTTTGCTTTGTTGATGTCCCGGATGATGCGTAACGCCCGAATGTTCCTCGATCCCGAGCTGCATCTCGGCCTCATTACGCCCGCTAAAGCCAAGAAGGTCATTACCGACGAGGTGGCGATGTCACCAGAGTGGGCGGACCTAGAGCTGCAGCGTTACATGTACAAAAGTCCTGCGCAGGCTCCGAGTTATTATTATGGGTACCTTAAACTCCGTGAAATTCGCGATGAGACAGTTAAACGAATGGGCGCGAGCTTTCAGGAACGCTGTTTTCACGACGCGATCCTAAAAGAAGGACTTTTGCCGCTCGAGATTCTTGCGGAAAAAATACGCGAACTACGTTGCGCTCCCAAGCAAAACTGATATTCTCGAAATTCAATTTTAACTTTGTTCGAAACTGAACACAGGAGTATCTCGTGAAATTATTCTCGAAGCATGGGCGCGTTGCAGCTACGGCATTCTCAATTTTAGTCATGGCCGGCTGCCAAACTATGCCGTACCAGCCCTACGCTCGCGAAGTGAAGCGCCAACCAGGTGGCGGCGGCGAGATCGCGCTGAAGCAGGAGCATCGCGATGAAGATCGTTTGAAGGCTCAGTCGATGATGAACTCGAACTGCGGCGCGACTGGCGTGAAAGTTCTTGAAGAGGGCGAAGTCGTTGTTGGTTCGACGACAAACTCGAACGCTTCTGAGACTCACAATTCAGGTCGTCCGGGTCAGCAAGTTGGAACGCTCTTCGGCATTCCAGTAACTTCTGGCGGTCAGCAAGCTAGCAACAACACAGCAACAAGCGCGACGACGACTGCTCTTAAAGAGTGGAACATTAAGTATGAGTGCGACAAAGCTGTTGCAGTTGAAGCAGTAGCGGCTCCAAAAGCAGCGAAAAAAGTTAAAAAGTAATTCTTTTTCAGCTTCGAAGCTGATGTGAAACGCGATCCGAAAGGGTCGCGTTTTTTTATTAGCGGATGATCTTGTGGAAGTCGCGTGTCGATTCGTCGTACTCAAACACGTTGAGGCGTCCGACGAGATTCCGATCGAATGTTGGAGCTAAAATTTCAGGCCGGCCATCGCCATTGATATCTTCGATCGCCAGATTGATTGCCTGCCCGTCGAAATTGAAAAATGCATCGCGAGTATCCGCCAACTCAATTCGTTCTACGAGCAACGGTGCTTCGTTGGCGACGGCTTGAAAGATCTCGAGGTAAATGTTGTCGCGAGTTTTTACTTTGGCAACGGTGTACATCGATCCGGTGCCGCTGAGGTCGCCTGTTGCGGTCGAAACAACTGTGCGGAAATCTGAGCGGAATGTCCCGCGGACGCTCGCCCGAACATCGGGATGAACGACAGCGACGAAAGCAGCGACGGCAAAGAGTCCCAGAAGCGACTGAGAAACTCGAAGCACGATTTGTGGATTGATTTGGAGCTTGCTGAACGTCATGTAGGACTCCTCGAAGCGGCGTTGACTTACCTACTAGTATCCAAGAAGGGTGCCGTTTATCGGCGTGAAGCAGGGGCCCGAAACCATAAATTAATGAGTGATTTCAGTAGCTTGTGCCGGAGCCTGGCCGTCTAATTATTGGTCACGTGCGAGCTTCCTAGTGACTCGAAACAGGATATATCGCTAAGCTGTTGATATCTCTAGGATTGGGCCACTTCGCTAGGGTGTTGTAAATCACGTTACCGGTCATGAGTTGGACACCTCAAAGGATCTCAAATGTCGAACGATACTGAGAAAAAACCAGCGCGTTTCGCACCGTTTTCATCGTCGTTTCGCGACGAGTTTTACCGTCTTCTCGAGGCTCGAAGGTCGATTCGCAAGTTTCAAAAACGAGAGATCGATAACGAGATTCTTGAACGAGTTTTAGCGGCGGGACTGCAGGCGCCATCGGGAAAAAATCGGCAGAATTGGCGCTTCTATGTTTTGCGCGGGGCCAAGCGCGATGAGTACGTAAAACTATCGCAAAAAAGCTGGCTCGGAATTAAAGACGTTCTGGAAAAAAGGCTGAAGCCGTCGCTTTACGAATTCACCGAGAGATTTTTCTTTACGCTCGGAGAGGCTCCAGTCGTCATACTTTGTTATTCGTTTAACGATTCTGAAGAGCGCTATCACACTTCAATCGGCAGCGTTTACATGGCTGTGGAAAATATGAATCTCGCGTGCGTCGCCGAAGGTCTCGGCTGCTGCACGATGGGAGCACCGCTCGAAATTAAAGCGGACGTCGACAAGTTTTTAGGAGTCGATCAACTGCCAGAACACAAAGCCGGTGAACTCGAACTGCTGTGCGGAATGGTTGTCGGTTGGCCTGATCACGATCCACCGAAAGCCGCTAGGCAAACGGAAGACCGCATTCATTTTCTGTCTTGAGGCGAAGTCCTGATGGCGCGAGGCAACACCGGCGCCGGTGGCGCTATGCAAAACAATCAACTCTGAATGGCGATGAAACTTAGATTCCGGCCGGCGTTCGCTCCGTTGCGACGATACGACGACCACTCGGGAGTAGTTAGCGTGTCGATGCCACCTACGGTGTCGATGGACGTATCAGTAATTTGAAAAAACTTAAGCTGAGCACGCACGATCGCAGCTAGATCCACATTGCGTTTCGAACTATCCGACTTGTGCGCAACTATGATCTTCGAAAGATCGGTGAGTCCCGCGCGCATCGCTGTCATTTTCAACTCGCGCGCGACATCGAGTCCGACTTCGAAACTTTTCTGCTGAATGTGCGGACCAACAGCCAACATCATTCGCGTCGGTGCGTAACCGCGTTCCAGTAGCGCACGGACCGAGTTTTGAACGATGTCCGTATTTACTCCGCGCCATCCAGCATGAATTGCGCAAACGGCAGGTGGCCGATCGGTGGCTGCACAGGCGATCAAGACCGGAACACAGTCGGCGGACTTAACTACCAACGCAAGATTTGGAACTACCGTGAAATGTGCATCGGCCTCAACAACTGCGTACGCGCCCGAAGATGACCGAGGATCCGACGGTTTCAAAGACTCGACGATTTTCGCCGAATGAACTTGTTTGAGATGCTCCCAAGCAAGACTCGGATAATTTGCGGCGAGCGATTCCATCGAGAGTTCTTTTTTACCGAAGCCAAAAAGAAACGGTCCGATCTTTCTCTTGAGCAGCTGCGGAAAATCTTCGGGCTCAGTGAAGCCCGAATTGTGAAAAGCGCTACTCATCAGCTTCTCCGGCGTCTTCTTCGGCTGCAGCGACGTCGCGGAAGAGTGGCCACTTGTATTCATCGTCGGGTCGCTTGGCGAAACGTTCGACGACGGTTTTATCGCCAAACACCGGAAAGCCACAGTGATCGACGAGTGGACGTAAATCTGCAGCCCATTTAGATTTCAGCCGCAAAAAATCACGTGCAGTCGGATGGTAAAATCCAAGTTCAAAAGCGTGCAGTGCAAAACGTGGAAGGTCGTTGATTAGTTTTCTCAAAGCCACGGACTTCAATCCGCCAACACGATTGTCTGCCCCATAGGTGACATCGCCCACAACAGGATGGTTCGCTTCTTTCACGTGAACGCGAATTTGATGTGTTCTTCCTGTTTCGAGTTTCAGTTCAACAAGGCTCAGGCCGGACGCGTGCGTCTCAAGAGTGCGATAGTGAGTGATCGCGAGCTTAGCGCCGGGTTCCGTGGGTTCAACCGATGCAGTTCGACGGCGATCGGCGGGATGCCGTTTCAAATAAGAACTGATGGTTCCACTTGGCGGCCTCATCTCGCCGAAAATCACCGCGCGATAAATTCGATGCGTAATCTTTCGTTGAAACTGCAATGCAAGAGCGCGCTGAGCAGTTTCGTTTTTCGCTATGACAATGAGCCCACTCGTATCTTTGTCGAGGCGATGCACAAGTCCCGGTCGAAGTTCGTCGAATCCCTGCGACAAATCTTTCGTGTGATGCAGAAGTGCGTTCACCAGCGTGTCTTGTGCATGGCCGTAAGCGGGATGCACGACAAGTCCCGCAGGTTTGTCGACGACGATCAAGTCCTTATCTTCGTACGCAATCTCGAGCGGAAAATCATAGGGAACTAGCGTGAGCTTTGGAATGAATGGAACATACACGCGAAACACTTCGCCGGCTTTCACCACGTGCGAAGGCTTGATTGTAGATTCATTTAGAAAAACCAAGCCGCGTGCGAGCAGACGAGAAGCCTGCGACCGAGTGCCAACGGCTTCGACCCCAGCCAAAACTTTGTCGATTCGAATGCCTGCGTTTTTTTCTTCTATTGTGACGGTGTGTTCATGAAACTCTTCGCCCGGAAGAAGCGCCGGAAGATTCGGCGGGCGATAATCAGGAACCATATTTCCCGGATGCCTTCGCCAAGTTCATATAACTCGACACGACTTTGGCTTCCGGAAGTCCCAGCTGTTTTCCCATTTGCACGAGGAAGCCTCGGAGGAAAACCGGTGCGGGAAGATTTTTGAAATCATTGGACTCAAGCGCGATTAAGTAAGTTTTTCCGATGCGCGACGAAACGCTCAATTTCTCGAGCGAAACCTGTTTGTAGAGTCGCACTTTCTGCAAAAACGGTCCGTCGAACTCTTCACGAGCCGAGATCTCGGTTTCCATTTCGGAATTCAACTTGTAAGTGCCGAGCGGACACTTGCCTGTATCTGGTGGCATCATAGGAACGTCAGACTCTCGCGTTCGAACCGTGAAGTCTGCATTCGTAACCAAAATCGATTCGCGTTTTCCGGTAGCCGCAGCGTGAATCGGATCCATCAGATGCGAATTTGATTTCGCCGCAGCTGCGGGAGCCGTTTGCCCCGCGGCTGCCTTCGGCTGCGTCTGTACAACTTGAACGGATGCCGTGAACTGAGGTTGCGCATGTTGAGGTGCCGCGATGTCGTGAACCTGCGGTGACGAGTAGTCCGCAAATCCGGGCGGTGCTTCGTCACCGAAAGATCCAGGGATCGAAGGATCGGGCACCATGAAATCTGGAAGCGCATTGTGATCAGCCTGAGATTCTTGCATCGTCGGCGCCGGACGAGGAACCGAAACCAAAGTCGATTTTCGAGCGGCTCCTGCCTTCATCAAACTGTCGTCGTAATTTCGGCGAAGACCGTGATTGCCGAGAACGGCATATGCTTCTTCGATAAGCTTCAGAAGATCGCGCGCTTCATCGCGTGTGAACATCGAATAGAGTGCTGGATTGTCTTGAGCGTACGTCGCCTTCGCGCGGGTATACGCCTTGTGCACTTCGTGTTGAGGCGCATCGTACGCCACCTCAAGCACTTCATAATAATTCGTATTATCTTTTGCGCCGAACATCTGACTTAGATGACAGCGCGAAGCGCCGTAGGATTCAACAGGTTCTTTGTGATCCCGTTAAACTGTCCAACGATGCTTGAGTACGGATACTCGATAACCAGTGGTCGTCTTTTGCGCAGCGACTGCCACACGGCGTTATCGTGATCGATATAGCCGAGGTACTCGGATTCAATTCCAAAATATTTTTTGCAGACGCTCTTCATTGAATGACCAAGATCGACATCTTGGCGAGTGCGCACCTGGTTGAGAAGTATCTGTAGCTTGAAATCGCCGATCTCATTCTGAAGACGATTTCCAGCTTCAGGATTCGACATCGAAATATATCGGATCAAATCTGCAGGGCTTCTGATTCCAAGCTGATTTTTCGAATCCATTGCTGATTCGATCAGACTCTGAATACCGAGTTCCGATTCAGCCATGCGCATCCGGCGATAGAAGCTCGATTTCATAAATCGATACGCGTTTTCAATCGATGTCGGTTCCGGAGTCACGGCGATAATTTTTTGATCAGCGGCCAGAAAGAAATCGAGAGTGTTTTCACTCGTGCCGGCACCAAGATCGAGAATTACATAGGGAGTTTTGATAGTTCGAATCGCCTCTATCAGGCGAAATTTGCTAGAGCTATCGAGGTCAGCGACGTTTAATGCGTCGTTGAAACCGCTGATGAAGCTGAGCCCCGGAATTTCAGTCTGTGCAGCAACATGAGAAATATGCGGCACGCGTCCTGTGATAAAATCTGAAAGTGTTTGTGATGGAATTTTCATTCCCAAGCACGTATGCAAATTCGCGCTGCCGAGATCGAGATCGACCAGCGTCACGGATTTTCCCATTCGTGTCAGACAGATGGCGAGAGAAGAGCTGATAAAACTCTTTCCGATTCCGCCTTTGCCACCACCAACGGCCCAAACCATAGGTGCTTGAACGGCGCTCGCGACGGCACCTTTCGGATTTAATTTAAATGGGTTAGGTGTGTTTTCATTCATCCCATCTTCTCTTCGGCACCGCTGCCCCGAATATAGAGGGGTTGTGCCGCTCTCCACTGATACATCCGGACTAAAGCCGAGGCATCGAGTGAAGCCGTTTTTCTGGCCGCAAGCCGGGCGACGGAAAGTGCATGCGGAAAGTCGAGATGAGCAGAGGTCATACGGTGAATCGCTAGACCTTGGTCCCGCAATTCACTCGCACACGATGCTGCGGATTCTCCGACGAGCGTGATTGGCTTCTTTAACGCTAAGAGTTTCTGAGCGAGCGCCGGGATATCGAACGCAGCTGGGTCGGTCACTTGCTGACCTTGCTCCCATGCGGCGAACTGCAAACCCATTTGAGCATTCAAAACGGCAACGATGATATTTCCACGCGGAGACAAACCCGAGCTGCGTGCAGCTTCAATCATCGCATCCGTCGTGCGCACGGTGATGACCGGACGATTGATACTCCATCCGATTGTACGAGCGGCATTGAGGCCAACGCGTATCCCAGTGAAGCTTCCCGGACCGACGCCAACGGCGACAATGTCGATATTTTTCCAGCCGCCTGCGATTTTCACCGCATCTTCAATTGCAGGAGTCGCGACTTCGGCATGGCTTCGGCTACGAACCCATTCGTTATTTGCTAATATTTTTTCTTGAGTGGTATCCGCAGAACGAAGAACGGCTACCGAACCGGCAGCCGTGCAAGTTTCTATAGCTAGCATTCCCGGCGCCGAAGAGTCCGCCGCTAGAGTCATCGGAACCAGAGGCGAGAGACGTCATTGAACAGAGCAAAGACCATCAGTCCAACGAGCAGTGCCGCGCCCACACGCTGAGCGAGTTCCATTTTCTGCAATGACAGTGGAGCGCCACGAATCGCTTCGATCGTGTAAAACACGAGGTGTCCGCCATCGAGTACCGGAACCGGCAAGAGGTTCAGAATGAAAAGGTTGATAGAGATAAGCGCCATAGCGAAGAGGAAGTCAGAGGCGCCTCGGCTCCACGAACTTTTCGCCATTTGACCGATAGATAAAAATCCACCGACGTTTTTCGAAGAAACCTCGCCTTGGAACAATCGGACAACGCCCATTGCAACGGCGGCTGACGTTTCGCCAGAGCGAATCACTCCGCGTTCCATCGCTTCGAGAAGGTTACCTGTGGTCGTATCGATCGTCTGGACGGCGTCGTCGATGATCATCGGACGAATGCCGACTTCGAAGCGCGATTCTTCCTGGCCGCTTCCGTTCATTCGTTTTTTTACATTCGGAACAATTTCGATGTTCGTCGGCTTTTCATTGCGGAGAACCGAGAACTGCAACGGCTTTTCGCCGGTGTAGGTGCGGATCATCGAGACGACTTGTTCAAACTTCGAAATCGACGCGCCGTTGATCGACAGCAGCAGATCGCCAGGTTTTAAACCGGCAACGTCCGCCGGAGACTTTTTCTCGACCGAGCCGAGATACAGTTCTGGGTCGTCAAAACCAAGTGCTTTCAGCGCGGCCAAACCAGTTTTGCCTTTTGCGCCAGCGGGAACGGCAATTTTGAACTCAAGCGTCTTGGGTTCAAACTTTTCTTCGAGGTAACTCTCGAGCAGTCCGCGCTGAACAGTAATTGTTAGCTCAGGTTGTTTCGCGAAAGTTTCAGCGCTGTAAAGCAGTTCGCGCCATCGACGGATCGGTGTCGAATTGATTTTAGTAATCGTGTCGCCCGTGCGCAGACCCGCTTTTGCAGCCGCACCCTCGGTTCCTGCGACCGCAATTGTCGAGGCACGAGACATGAACGACAGACCTTCAATGACGCCAACTTCACGCTTCAAAGCGAGGACATTGGGGTTCGCAGAAAGCTTCGGTGTTGCTTCGACGATTTCCTTAGCGCCTTCTGCGCGTTGAACTTCAAACTTCAATGCTGAGTCCGGGTTCGCCTGAATCGCCTTATCAACATCTGTCCAAGTTGCGATAGGCCGCGCGACTCCACTTGAGTCAGAAACTGAAAGCAAAGTGTCGCCGGATTTAAATCCCGCAGCTTCTGCGGCAGACGCAGGTTCGATGTCGCCAACTGCAGGGAACACAGCTTTTTCGCCAATCATCGCGATCGCGGTGAAAAGAATAAAAGCGAAAAACAAGTTCATGAGAGGGCCAGCGAGTACGACAGCAATTCGCTGACCGACCGGCTTGTGAAGAAACGAGGCCTGCTTATCAGCTTCGCTGATTTCCGCGCTTGGATCGTCGCCGAACATTTTAACGTACCCGCCGAGCGGAATCATCGACAGACAATATTCGGTATCGCCGCGCCGAAAGCTCGCGAGCTTTTTTCCGAAGCCGAGACTGAAGACTTCAACTCGTACTTTGAAGTACTTCGCCACGAGGAAGTGTCCAAGTTCGTGAACGAAAATCAGAAGACCTAGCAAAATAACCAAGGGTACGGCGTAGGCAAATATACTCGACATGCCTCCATAATAGACCGGCACGAGCGCGCGCTCCAGCTGTTTTCATGAGTTTTGGAAAGCTTGCGGTCTCATATTGGGGCGCTGCCCCGCCAGACAGGACTTTGATCCGACATAGGCGTGAGTTCGACGAAATCGGCTCAGTATCGAGTTGTTAAGAACGAAACGAGACTAAAGTAGACTGGCGCCGCGAAGAGAACACCGTCGAGCCGATCGAGGCTTCCACCGTGTCCTGGCATGATTGAACCCGAGTCTTTCACATCCGCCACGCGCTTTAGAAGCGACTCATGTAAATCGCCGATTTGTGCGAATGCGCCAGTGATCGTCGCAGCTGCAATCATCATCCATGAGGATGCGGATGGTGGAAGGAATTGCGCAATCATAACCCCGGCAAGTGCCGATCCAAAAAGTCCGCCGATGGCGCCTTCGACCGTTTTCTTAGGTGAAACGGCTTCGAACAACTTGTGCCGTCCAAAGAATCGACCCGTGATGTAGGCCATCGTGTCGCCCGCAAAAACGATGGCGAGAAGACCAAAAAACCAAACGTCGCCGTGGTCGAATTTTAGCAGTCGCAACGCGAGGGCGGGGAAGAGTCCGACATAAAGAAATCCCATGAGACCGGCGCCCTGTAACTGAACGGCAGTCGGCAAATCTCTGCGCGATGCCACATTGAACAATACGATCGTCAGGAAATAGATCGACGCTTGGGCGATCGAAGCCACAGGCTTTTCAACAAACGCGGTTGTTAAAAAAAGTGCTGCCGCGAGAATAACAAACGACCACCGCAAGCTTCGCGGCGCAAGTTCGGGGCGAAACGTAAGTCGACCGTATTCATAAATACACGCGAGGCTGACGACGATTCCGATGCCGAGCAAACCCTTCGTTCGAAAAAAATAATAGATTGCAGCGAGCAAAACTGCAGCAATGACCGCTGAGATCGCACGAATTCTCATGCGCGTGTCACTGCATCAACCGAGGTCGACGCATCCGTGTTGGGAGATTTCACGCTTGCGAGTTGCGAAGACGTCCGACCATATCGGCGCTCTCTCAACTGATACCAGGCGAGGGCAGCATCAAGTTCTTGAGTTCCGTAGTCGGGCCACAACGTCGGAGTAATGAAAATTTCAGAATAGGCGCTCTGCCATAAGAAGAAATTCGAAAGCCGAGATTCTCCGCTCGTACGAATAATGAGATCGGGATCGCGCACGCCGGCAGTTTGCAGTCGGGCAGCAAACCCTTTTTCGGTCATTGCTTCTCCGGCGAGGCGAATCGCTTCTTCGGCAGAAATTTTTCCGCTGGCGAGATCGGGAGCGAGGCGAGCCATTGTTTCTTGAGCAGCACTTCTCGCGGCCCCTAAAATATCCTGTCGGCCGCCATAGCTAAGTGCGAACGTGAGGCGAAGACCTGTGCAAGCAGCTGTTGCGCGAATCGTTTCGTTCACTTCGTCCAACACTGTGGGCGGGAGGCGATCAAGTTCACCGATCGCGAAAAACTGGATGTTGTTTTTGATCAGATTCGCGCGCTCGCGCTTAAGGTGACGCGAAAGAAGCGCCATCAGAAACGAAACTTCCTCAAGCGGGCGCAACCAATTTTCCGAACTGAAAGTGTAGAGAGTCAGATTTTCGATTCCACGCTCGGAACAAGCTTCGATCATCTCGCGAGCCACGCGCGCGCCACGCAGATGTCCAAACGTACGGTTGCGACCGCGGGTTTCAGCCCAGCGACCGTTTCCGTCCATAATGATTGCAACATGCTGTGGAAGAGGCTTTTTCACGTGCTCGTTCTCTGACGTTAGATCGTCATTATCTCTTTTTCTTTTTCAGCCGACATCTTATCGACTTTCTCAACGTAGCTATCCGTCATCTTTTGAATTTCGGTTTCAGCTCGCTTGTTTTCGTCTTCGCTAACCGACTTGGCTTTGAGCGCAGCTTTGAGTGCTTCGTTCGCGTCGCGACGTGCGAGTCGTACGGCAATCTTCGCGTCTTCAACGATTTGTTTGGTGTTTTTCACCATTTCTTTACGACGTTGTTCGTTGAGATCAGGAACTTTCAGTCGAATGACTTTTCCGTCGTTGATTGGGCTCATACCGAGATCACTCTTGATGATCGCTTGTTCGATTTCTTTAAGCATCTGGGCTTCCCACGGTGCGATCAAAAAACTTTTCGCGTCGGGAGTCGATACGGCAGAAACCTGACTGAGGGGAGTCGGATTCCCATAATAATTTACTTTTACGTTATCGAGCATCGAGACCTGCGCTCGACCGGTGCGCACTTTTTTGAGTTCTGCGCTGAGGCCGCTGATCGCTTTTTCCATCGAATCTTTGGCAGCTTTTTTCGTATTCTCGACCATAAAACTCTCCTTGTTGGCGGCGCTACTTGTTGCGCCGACGGTGTGTGCACCTATGGCGCACGATCACTTAATGAGTGTGCCGATCTTGTCGCCACGAATGGCTTTCAAAATATTCCCGGGATCTTTTAAATTGAAGCAAAGAATTGGCATGTGGTTGTCCATGCAAAGGCTGATCGCTGTTGAGTCCATCACGTTCAGTCGTTTGTTGAGAACCTCGATGTACGTGAGCTCATCAAATTTGACCGCGTCTGTGTGCTTGAGCGGATCTTTATCGTAAACGCCGTCAACTCGTGTGGCTTTCATGATTACTTGAGCTTCAATTTCCATCGCTCGAAGCGCAGCTGCAGTATCGGTCGTGAAATAAGGATTCCCAGTACCTGCCGCGAAAATCACAGTGCGTTTTTTCTCGAGGTGGCGCATTGCCCGACGGCGAATGTATGGCTCTGCAATTTCGGCCATTTCGATTGCGCTTTGAACTCGAGTGTCGACATTGAGTTTTTCGAGAGCGTCCTGAAGTGCGAGAGCGTTGATGCACGTTGCGAGCATGCCCATGTAATCGGAACTTGCTCGGTCCATGCCGTTGGCCGAAGCTGCGACACCGCGAAAAATATTGCCGCCACCGATGACGATTCCGATTTCAACACCGGTTTCGACAGCCGCAGCGACACCTTTTCCGATCTCCTGGATCGTCGAAGCGTTGATGCCGTAGCCCTGTTCTCCAGCAAGGGCTTCGCCACTGAGCTTCAATAATACCCGTTTGAACTTCGTCGCCAAAATTAGACCCCTTGCGCCGCTGCTACTTCAGCTGCGAAGTCTTCTTTTTTCTTCTCGATACCTTCGCCGAGTTCGAAACGTACGAAACGACGAATGACGATGTTTTCGCCGATTGTCGCGATCGTTGTTTTCAAATAATCGGAAATCTTGAGATCTGGATTTTTAACAAACTGCTGCTCGAGAAGAGCGACATCCGCCATCCATTTCTTGATCTGACCTTCGACGATTTTCGGGATCATCTCTTCTTTTTTGCCTTGTTCGCGGGCTTTCGCAGTCAAAACTTCACGCTCGCGCGCAATCATATTCTGATCAAGTTCGTCGGTGCTAACGGCCATTGGAGCCGTCGCCGCGATGTGCATCGCGATGTCTTTAACGAAATTTTTGAAACCGTCGTTGCGGGCAACGAAATCTGTTTCAGAGTTCACTTCGAGAAGTACACCAACGCGGCCTTCGCCGTGAATGTAAGAAAAGACAGTGCCTTCGGCCGCAACTCGACCGGCTTTTTTCGACGCCGACGCGAGACCTTTTTGACGGAGCCAATCGACTGCTTTTTCGAAATCGCCAGAAGTCGCTTCTAACGCCTTCTTGCAATCCATCATGCCTGCGCTGGTTTTTGTGCGAAGTTCTTGAACCTTTGCTGCTGTAACGCTCATTTGATCCTCATTGAGATGCCACGTTTGAAATATAAGTGGCTGTGTGAGTTGCGATGAAAAGGAGAAGCGCTTAGGGCCTAAGCGCTTCCGATTAGAATTCTACTCTGCCGCTGGTTCTTCAGTCGCTTCGACAGCTGGCTTTTCGCCTTCTTCGAGCTCCTGTTGAATTTCAACGTCATCAGCTGTTCCAGCTGCAACGAGCTTACGAGTTTTCGAAGCTTTAACGATGGCTGGGCCTGCTTTTTTCTCGATCGTAACCGGCTCTGGACGAGCAGCGCCGCGACGGCGTGGAGCTTCATCTTTTTGTGGAGCGCGTGGAGCTTCATCTTTATCAACGTTCGTACGAAGAGTCGCTTGATACTCTTTCGCGCCTTCGTTGTACGAATCAGCGATGAGACCTGCGAACAATTTGATCGAGCGGATCGCATCGTCGTTTCCTGGAATTGGGAAATCGGCCATCTCTGGATTTACGTTCGTGTCCGCGATACCGATAACTTTGATTCCGAGGCGTTTTGCTTCAGCAACGGCGATATGCTCCATGTTCAAATCCACAACGAACATTGCTGTGGGCATCTCTTTCATATCGCGAATTCCATCGAGATAATCGAGAAGTCTTGTGTATTCTTTTTCGATTCCAGCGCGCTCTTTCTTCGAGAAGAATTCGAGTTCGCCCTGTTCACGCATTTGATCGATTTTTTTCAGACGATCGATCGAAGCTTTGATTGTCGCGAAGTTCGTGAGCATTCCACCCAACCAACGTTTCGTGACGTAGAACTGACCGCAAGCGGCTGCTGCCTCTTGGATTGGCTCAACGGCTTGTTTCTTCGTTCCTACGAAGATCAGGCGTCCGCCTTCAGATGCAGTTTGTTTTACGAAGTCTGCTGCTTTCTTCGCGAAATCCACCGTCTGGTGAAGATCGATAATATGAATTCCACCGCGGTCGGTGAAAACATAAGGTTTCATTTTTGGATTCCAGCGCTGTGTCTGGTGTCCGAAGTGTACGCCAGCGTCGAGCATGGCTTTCATAGTAACTTGTGCCATTAGCACTTACCTCCAAGTAGGTTCGATGCGAATAATTTCGCTTCGAACTTAAAACTGCGTTTGGAGGAAGCAAACAGACGCTGGGCGGTCTGTTGTCACATGGCCTCGTGGCCGTGTCGTCGCTCGAGGAAATCTCAAGCAGCGATTGTGTGCGCTCCGAACGCTTTTCTGGTTAAACCTCCGTCCCAGATTTGGAAGCCGTTACCTGATCTTGCGATCGGGAAACTCCCCCGTCGTTTTGGCTGAAATCATTTCGAAGCGGAGCTTCGAAAATCGAACAGTCTCGACGATCACCAGCGGAGTCCGGGACGTGTGAACTCGCACGGCCGAAAAATAGTCAGCCTTGCGGTGGATCAGGGGTATCACGGTGGTCTCATCAGTGGCAAGCCGCGTGAACTTTCGGATTTGAGCACGGGAATGACAGCCGGCGGCCGTTCGCGCGACATCGTCGAGAGCAGATTTTCTGCGGGCGGCATCGCCAGGAGGTGCAATACCCGACATTGACGCAGCGTGACCCGCGGCGTCGCGGGTGACCAAGTTCTAAGACGAGTATCGACCACGAGTGTCCGTAAGTAGCCGTCATTAGTACAGTATTTTAAAATTGCGACTCTTTGTCCGGGAAGACCGGTGCTATTGCCAGTGGCTGAGAAATTCGGTCAGATCTTCAGCGCGGATCTCTTGGACACTTCGAAAGCTGTGCCCCTTCTTCGCGTCCCGGAAGACGCCCGAACGGACAATCTTTCCCGTTTTGCGTTCTAAAAAGAAATAGGCGTTCGTGATGTGCGAAATCAGAAGGTAATCGTCGCTCACCTGCTGAACGCCGCCAGCCAGCGGGGTGTAGAACATCTCGGGCGGAGAGGCTTGGAAGCGGTACGAGTTCTTCTTTGTCAGCGGATCGATGATTTCGATCGTCGTTCGCGGACCGGAAGTCCGTTCGTCGTAGACGGCTTCATTGTTGAGAAACAGCACATGGCCATTTTTCATGACCTGCACATCGTGAATCGTTTCATAGATCGAACTCGGAAACTGGATTCTCGCCAGCGCAGTCTTTAGATCCGAGCTAAGAATCACAGCAGCAGAATGAGTCGAATTCGCTATGAAGTTTCCGGCGACGACCGAATTCATTTTCGGGTGACGTACGCCGGGAGGAATTTCATAGAAGCTATTGAAGTGAGAAATTTCGTGGTTCGCTTTTTGTTTCGAACTTGGATCCCAGTCGAAAGGCGATGTGATTCGAGTAATTTTAAGATCGTCAAAAATTTTTCTCGACGTGATTTCAGACACCACTTTGCCATCGAGATCGATTTTTTTAAGCACGTCGACGCGAACTGTGAGGCCATCGACTTTTTCGAAGTTGGAGGTCAGCGCAAGGATATGCTTCTTATCCGCGGACCAATTTAATTGATGGTGATAATGCCCGGGAATCTGCCACTGAATAGTTTTGTCGCTCTTGAACATTGCAAGGCGAGTGGCATCTGCCGAGAGATAGCGACCATCGGCAAAGAACAGGCAGTAATTTCCCGCGAACTCACGAATCGCCAAACCTTCCGGATTGTGTACGCGGCAGCCGGCGATCAGATTGAGGCGAGTCAGATCGAGTTTACCCGCGGCGCCTTCACCGCGTACCGGAACGATTGCGAATACGAGAATCATAGAAGCCAGAAAGGCGATTAATTGAGTCTTCAAGCCGATCCCCTACCGCTAATAATTAATTGAATCAGGGCAAACAAATGATGCCTTACTAATCTTGTCTCCGCGAAGCACGATTTCGTAAAACGTTCCGGTCGGTCGGCAATAACCCACGAGCTGTTGGACTTCGACTGAATCTTCGGAACATGAACCAGTTTTCAGTTCACGATCGGCGGTGAGTCGCGCTCGAAACGAAGTCGCTTCTCTGGTTTCGATTAGACTTCCGATTTGGTTTTTCTGAAGGCAGTCGGCGCTCCAGCGTTCGGTGCCGAAGTAGGGATCCTGCGTCTGACGATAAAAATCGACCAGGTAACTTCGACGACCGGCAACCATGCGCTGGCCGATCTCGGAACTTTCGGTTTTCAAAAGCTTGTAGCGAATCTCTGCGACGCCAGGCGCGGGATTATTCAATCGCGTTTCCACGCTGGCTGGAGCGAGTTTGAGGGCCGTGGCGCATCCGATGGAAATCAGAAAAACTGCGCCGCAGAAAAATTTTAAAAGCATCTCAAGATCACGCTTCAGCCGAGGCTCGCGGCTCGTCGGCTTTGATGTCCGTGTCGTTGAAGGCGTCGCCCATTTCTTCGAGGATACGTCGGGTTTGCATCAGCGCGCCCAGCGTATTTCGTTCTCCTGCGAAGAATGCAGACGTCATCCAAATATTCGAAATTTTTGGGAGGTGCCCGGGCGCATCGAATGCTCCATCGAGCGAACCGTGAGAAGAAGGCACGACGAGAATTCGTTCTTGTGCCACATTCTCGAACGAAGATTCGTAAGCTCTCTTCACCTGGCGCTTGATGTGTTTCAGCGCAGCTGCCACTTGCTCTTCTTCGTCGATTTCTTCGCGGGGAATTAATGTCATCCACTGCGAAACTTGAAGTTTGCGGCCGTCTTCCGTCGTTGTCGGCGGATGGAAGAGACCGACGGTCGGTTCTTCGTTTGCGCCTTTTAAAATGTGAACTGATTCTGAATCGGTGACTTGCTCGCTGTGCACGAGATCAAGATTCACGCTGGTCCAGAAATCTCCTTTGGTAAGTTTCTGCCGAACTCGAGGAGCGATCGCAGCGTCGCCAACCAACGATGGAATTAATTGTGGAGAAGCGGCGAATACGACTTCACGCGCGGTAATTCTTTTCGATCCATTGATGATCGTCTCGATGATGAAGCCATCTTCGACAATCATACGAGTCGCGAAAGATTGCGTCAGCAGCGTTCCCGAAAACTGTTCAGCGAGTTTTTTTGTCCAGTCCATCGGCGTCGATGAAAGTTTCAGACGGCGATGTAAAGCGTACGCTTCAACTTCCGAACCCGTCTGAATGTTCTCGTTCCCGAAACCAACATAAGGTTTGAACTTTCCGTCGTCGTAATTGACGGGAGCCGCTTCGATAACACTGCGTTCGATTTTTTCCCCGAGCAATGTTTCAAGCCAATCGAGTGCCGCGTGTGACGCTTCAGAATCTGGAAAAACTTTGAGGCCATGATTGATTTCGCCGGCCATCGTCTGAGCCGCACGACTTGATCCGCCAACGGTTTCAAGTGACTCAATCAGCAGAACATTGCGACCGGTGGCTTCGAGCACGTTGGCTGCGATCAAACCACTAAGCCCTGCGCCGATGACAATGGTGTCGAATTCCTGAGCCTTGGTCGTTTTCACTTGTGCCATGACCGTGATCAGAGCGCATGCGAAGCTACGAATCAAATGGTAAAATGCGCTTTGGCTGCGCGTTTGGCGACCTTTTGAGCGATTTTGCTGAACAAAAATCTAAGGGCTGCTCGCAGGGGCGCGGGCCCTCGATCAATCAGTCGTGCAACGGGCGGGGAGTATCGGTAGTAGAGGCGCGTGAATCTTCTTCCCACGGCATTTTTTCGTAAAACGCGGTCTCGATACAACCGAAGTGTTTCAATTGCCGGATCGTCAGCACCTTCAAAGGCGGCACTTGCGATGAAACAACGCGGGCGATTCTTGTTCGAAATTTTTAGAAAATGTTTGAAGACATCGGGGCTCTTCGCCGTTCGGGTCAGCACTTCAGCTTTTCGCATAATGTGACCGTAGATCGGTGTGAACCTGACAAATTCGCCAAGCTTAACAGCGGCAGCAGTCTGTCGGTCTTTGTATCTTGGCGACTGATCGTAGATCCGCATCAAATCCCAGTACACCGATGCGACCACCGTCATCTCTTGTCTGCGGGCGTCCGTGGAAAAAAGATCTGGAGTAAGTTCGCCAGGCTTTTTGTCATACACGAGTTCGAGTACGCGCAGATATTTTTCGAAGTAGACGGCCGACTCGCCATATTCGCGTGCAGCCAAATGATCTTTTGCTTTCCGAACAAGCGAGACACGATTTCTCCAAAGGAGAAGTCGATTTTGTTCCTTCGCTTGTGCTTTTGAACGCAGGACGGCGCCCATGGAAATCATCTTCGATAAAATGGCGTGGCAACCGGCGCAGACCGCATCAGGAACGGTTTTCAATTCTGGATTCTGCGCAAGCGCCGTTCGCATTCCGGTGTTAATTGCAATCAGTGCTGGAACCGTGTCGCCACAGTAGGGACAACTGATCGAGCCGTCGGCATCCGCTGCCGTGGGCTTCGCTTTCTTCTTGGATGGTTCAGGGGGAGCTGTTGCTTGTTCGGCCATTACTTTTTAACCGGCCGAGATTTTTTCGGTTCTGGCATGGTGTCAGTATCCAGCAAACTTTTTCGGCACTCGGTTTCTGCGCAACAAGCGCCGAGCGGCCGCAAAGAAAGCGTCATGTTTTTCACATTGTTTGAACTGCGCTGAGACGCACGATGCGCTTCGGTGACGAGCTTCTCCGCCTCGGCCATATCCGACTTGCTAAGGTACTTTATCGGCTCGATTGCATAAACCGGTGTACCCGTCGTTTGGGTTTGAGTAATTCGCGCCGGCGAGCGTGGTGAATTTTTAGGTGTCCATTTCAACGCGTTCGCGATGTGCCGTTGTCCGTCTTTTGATAGCCAGTGTTGGATTGTCGATCTTTGATTGCCCGACTCGATCGTCGAACAATCTGGATTAACGCATTTCGCAGCCGCCATTTTTTCTGAAATCACACGGCGCGTACGCGATTTATAAAACTCGCTGAGTTCATGAGAGTGTTTGCGGACGGCACGCCCATAGTCGCCGTCTCTCGCCAGCTGATGCATTGTCGTGCGCAGCGTTTCCGCAGTCTGACGATACATACGGTCATGATCATCGAGTGGTGCGTTCGTGAAAAATCCCTGAAAGATCTTTTTTGCGAGCGCTTGGTTCATAGGTTTCGATTGCAAGAAACTAGCAAGTGCGGCTTGTTGATCTGCGACCCACTTGCGTTGATCGGAAGTTTCTGAGGTGACGAGTAGTTTTGTTTTTGCTTCATCGTCGACAGTGAAAATCAACGATCCGTCCGGACGCGATTCAAATGCGAGGCGATCTCCGTTCACTCTGGCTGAACCGTGCGCGCTTCCTGCGCGACACTCAACCTTGAGACTTATGAACGATTTTAGAATTCCAAGCAGCGATCCGTCATGCACGAGATACTGTTTGGGCGATTTTTCGATCAAGGCTTCGGTGGTCGTTGCAGGCTGATTGTTGAGTTCTGGCCGAGGGCCCTCGTCGCGAGGCCCAGGCAAAGTTCGATTCGTCACACCGGAAGCAAACAAATATGCGGGCGCTAAAGCCGCATTTGGTTTTGCTGCAAAAGCGGTGGGCAGCATCCGATTCAAGTAGCGCGCGAATTTTTTTGACGCCGAACTCGCGGAAGCAGAATCGTCTGTCGCCGTCTCTAGATGCTCGCGCAACGATTTTGAAATCGAGCCCGTTGCTGGCACCGTCCACGCGCGACCATTGATTTGGAAAGAATGCGGAGCCTCAAGAACTTTCATTCGCAATGATTCGCGGCCTTCTTCGTCGAGCACAAGGAGTTCGTCAAATTCAGCGAATGCATTCGTGTCGTTATAGCTTTTCCAATTGACGACGACAGATTTGGCGAAATCCTTGTCTTCCGCCCGTGCACCATCGAGTAGCGAAGATTTAATTTCCGCCGGAATAATTTTCGACTGAAGCGCCGTTACGATCTTCTCGACGGCCTGAGCACTTTCGTAACGGGCCTGGATGTTTGAAGCGTTTGTCGTCGAAGCGCCGGCTGTCGAGAGAACTGCGAGTGCAGTAACGAGCAATGTCGCCGGTTTTAAAAATCGTAAGTGAACCATACGTTTATGCTAGCAAGACTCGTCGTTTATAGCAGGTGAAGTGCGTCGATATCGATAGCGAGCTTGACCTTTGGCGGGAGTGGGTTCGAAGGGTGTTTTGCGAGCGATTCAAGATGCTCGCTTAAGGTCCGGCAGAATGGGCTGACGGGAGCATTCGCGCTGCTTCCTTTGATCAACACTTGATAGCGGTACATGTTGCGAAGTTTCGCAAGCGGCGCAGGAGCTGGACCAAGAATCGTCAGCACCGCATCTTGTTTTCCGTCAGCGGCAATTCGATTCGGATCGTTCGCGAGTCTGCGGGCGTGATTCTCGGCAAGTTTTCTCGCGAGGTTGGCGACGTTTTGCGCCGCGCGCTCGACGACAGCGAGATCGGGGCCTGCAAATTTCAAAGCGGCGAGCCGACCATGCGGTGGGTAACCAAGTGCTTCACGAAACCCGAGATCATGCTTCGCGAATCCCTCGTAATCGTGATTGAGCGTGTACTGAATGCTTGGATGATCAGGATTGTAGGTTTGCAAAACGACATGTCCGCGTCGATCTTTCAGGTGGCGACCGGCGCGACCTGCAACCTGAGTTAACAATTGGAAAGCGCGTTCGCTGGCGCGAAAATCTGGAAGGTTAAATGCGACATCCGCAAGAACAAGTCCGACAAGCGTCAGGCCAGGGAAATCCAGTCCCTTCGCTATCATTTGTGTGCCGATCAAAATATCGACTTCGCGTTTTTCAATCTTTGAAATCGCGTCTTCAAGAT
>JAYSYF010000291.1:0-10626 GCA_043716655.1 Bdellovibrionales bacterium
CCGCCGAAGCCCATGCCGCCTCCGCCGCCAGCCGAGCCGCCTCCGCGACCGCCAGGTTCCATCGGTTTTGCCTCCGCTACTTTGAGATTGCGACCTCCAAGGTCTTTGCCATCCATTTCGGCAACCGCTTTGAGAGCGTCTTCGTCAGAAGCCATTTCGACAAATCCGAAGCCTTTGCTTCGGCCAGTCTCACGGTCCATTATAACGCGCGCACTGGCGACGGGTCCGAACACAGCGAATGCGCCGTTAAGACTTTCGTCAGTCGTTGAATAAGATAAGTTACCTACGTACAGCTTCTTAGCCACAGAAAACCTCCCCAAGGTCGAATCTCTATTGTTAACATATCGCTAAGTTAATTTCTAGTGAAGGGAAGTGCGATATTGTTAAGCGTCAGAGTTAAAACTCTGAACGTTATAAAGATTTAAGGAGTCACTGAACTAGGGACTGGTGGGTTTCTTCTTCGCCAGGTGTCGACGAAGCGACGCACGGAGAATTCCCGGGTTCGAGATGTCTTCCCCACGGCACGATTCATCTTTGCAGGGGTTTGCTACGTAGCAACCGCCTTTTTTCACAAAGTCGTCATCGCCTCGCGCGACAATGCCGGCGACTTCATTTTTAGAGTTGAATACAGCAGCACCTGAATCGCCACTGAAGGCATCGAGATCGGTCAGATAGTAACCGGAGTGTTGAGAAAGCACTTTGCCATCCGCAAACTTCGCCGGAAGGCCAACGGGATTTCCGATCACAAATACAGATTCTTTAATGCCCGGCTTCTTGGTGGCGATGACGAGAGGCGTACGACCGACGACCGGTCGATCGAGTTCGACAAGGGCGTAGTCGCTGCCATGGAAGTTCGCCCGTTCGTCGATGACTTTTTTGCAGTTGTAAACGTCTTCCTGTTTCGCAATCAACGGGTCGCGACTTTTCGAATCGTACATGTAGTCGAAAACAAACTTCATGTTTTTACAGAAGCCGCGCTCTTCAGAACAATGTCCCGCCGTTGCAACGATGTTGTCGGCGACTAAGAAACCCGAGCACCAAGCGGCATCTGGTTGCTCGACAAATCTTTCGGTCATGCAAAGTTCGTAGTCCTCGCCATAATTGCCGGCCGTGATTTTTAGATTACCGGTTAAGTTTGTCGAGATGTCCTTAGAATCTATAATTGCGACGACCGAGCGAGCGAGAAGTTTGCGGGCCGGATCTTGTTCTTCGAAAACCTCACGACGACTGTCTTCGCCGTAGATCGCGTAAGGGTAAGTGGCACTAGCTTGAACGGATTGAGCAAAGAGAACGATAGCGAGGAGTGCTGGAGAAACAAATACCGAAAAAACGTACAAGCACTTCTCGTTAATTTCTCTTCGCATCGCTGCTCCTTCGAAAGATTTCTGGAGCGGTTAGGCTAGGAAATGAGGTGCGCTCGAGGCAACACGAAAAGGCCCAAATGGCGCTCTGCGCTTATGCTTTGGGCGTTTCGCGCAGTGCGCGACGAAGAATCTTACCGACGTTCGTCTTCGGTAGTTCACTACGGAACTCGACGGCCTTCGGTACTTTATAGCCAGTCAAATCTTTGCGCGCGTGTGCGATGAGCTGCTCGGCGGTGAGGCTCGCATCTTTTTTCACGACAAAGATTTTTACGACTTCACCAGATTTTTCGTCCGGAACTCCAACGGCCGCAACTTCAAGAACTCCAGGGTGAGTTGCAATCACGTCTTCAACTTCATTCGGATAAACGTTGAAGCCTGACACCAAAATCATATCTTTTTTGCGATCGACAATTTTGCTGAATCCATCTGCGTCCATGATGCCGATGTCGCCCGATTTGAACCAGCCATCGGCTGTCATCACCAACGCAGTTTCATCGGGACGGTTCCAATAGCCCTTCATGACCTGTGGACCCTTGATGCAAATTTCGCCCTGTTCGCCGATCGCAACATCTTTACCAGAGTCGTCGATCATCTTCATAAGAGTCGAGGGAAGTGGAAGCCCGATGGTTCCAGTACGATCGGTTCCGTCGATTGGATTGCACGAAGCTACAGGCGAAGTTTCAGTCAGACCGTATCCCTCGACGATGGCCGAACCAGTCAGTTCTTTCCAACGAATCGCGACTGCTTTTTGTAATGCCATTGCGCCTGCGACGGCAATTTTGACTTGAGAGAAATCGAGTTTTTTAAAGTCTTCGTTATTCATGAGTGCGTTGTAGAGCGTGTTGACGCCAGTGTAGACGGTCACTCGGTATTTTTTCAGATCTTTTACAAACGCAGGAATGTCGCGCGGATTTGTAATCAGGATGTTGTGGCTACCGTACTTCGCCAGCGCGAGTGCGTTCACAGTGAATGCGAAGATGTGATAGAGCGGAAGCGCGCAAACGACAATTTCTTCACCTTCCTTGAGGCGTGGAAGCATCCAACATCGAATTTGTTCCATGTTCGAAATGACGTTGCGGTGAGTAAGCATCGCGCCTTTTGCGACGCCGGTTGTACCGCCTGTATATTGCAAAAATGCAATTTCATCGAGCTCCATTGGAACTCGCGAACACGTGAGTCGAGCGCCGCGCTCGAGTGCCGATAAAAGTGGAATTGCATCCGGCAAAGAATATTCAGGCACCATCTTTTTGACATGTTTTACGACGGTGTTAACGACGAGACTTTTTGGAAATCCCAATAGATCGCCAAGCTCAGTCACGATCACGTGTTGAATTTTTGTTTCATGAACAATTTTTTGCAGGTTGTTCGCGAAGTTCGCTAGAATAACGATGGCTGTGCAGCCCGCATCGTTAAACTGATGCTTCATTTCTCGTTCAGTATAAAGCGGGTTCGTGTTGACGATAACGAGACCAGCTTTGATCGCTCCGAATAGAACAACGGGGTACTGAAGGACGTTCGGCATTTGAATGGCGATGCGATCGCCTTTTTTCATTTTCAATTCGCCTTGTAAAAACGCCGCGAAACTTTCGGCTTTACGATTGAGTTCGCTGAAGGTCAGCGTTTTACCCATATTGGTGAAAGCAGGCTTGGTTGCAAATCGTCCAACGGCTTCTTCGAAAACATCGACGGTCGAACGATACTGATTCACAGTCGCTTCGACGGAGGTCGGAACACCTTTTGGATAGCGTGCTGTCCAGAAAGCGCGTGATGCGCCATTAGAACTGCCAGATGAACCTTTAGCTGCGTTAGCACTGTCCGACATGAAGTCTCCTCGTTAAGAGTCGAAATCTTAACATGAGACTCGTGCAGGTCACGTTATGACAGGCAGCGGGGTCAGTGCTTGCGCTCTGTGTCGATTGTTATCGAACGGGCTGTAAGAGAACGCGTGATTTTACGCCGAACTTTTCGTGTGGAACACCCCACGAATACACGTACTCGATCGACTTGTCGTGACGAATGCTGAGGCTGATTTCTTCGCGGAAACGTGTGGTGTCAGCCGGCTCGCCTAGACGAAAGACCACGCGGGTCGCGTATGAACCGTCTGAGGTATCTTCGATAAGTTTCAGCTGTAGGACACCAGGGGTGTTGCTCGAAACAGTCCACATTGCGATGCCGCCGGCTAAGAGATCTTCGGTAATCCACGTGCGCTCTTGGTGAAATGCGCCGACCGAGTCTGGCTTCGACTCATCTTCAGCTGCGCGAAACCTGATCTCGATCAGCAAATTATCGAGTTTCGAGCGAAGTTCAAATTCGCCGACAAATTTTTCCTCAGCGTGATTGATCCCTTCACCGCGGTAATTGCCGGATGCTTCAGCGAGGCGTGTGAGAAGGGGAATCGGGAGGAGGCTGTTCGGAGTTGTTGGTTGCATGACCATTGGCTCGCACGAAGCGTTCTGCCGGGTCAATCAAGAATGTTTCGCAGGAGATTTAAGGAACGACAGCCGCTCCGACGCCAAGTGGAGCATCGACATATTTCAGCGCAGTTGCCGCGTTGACGACAGCGCCAGACTTGAATGTCGACGCAAGGCCTGTCACGGCCGTACCTTTTGTCACAATCGCATTTTTAAGGTCGGCAGCAGTGAAAGCGGGATTCGAAGCTTTTACGAGGGCTGCAACACCTGCGACGTGCGGAGACGCCATGCTCGTTCCGTCGATTCCTTCATAGCCAGCGTTTCCCGCAACCAAGGGATCAATGTTGAGGCTCTCAATTTTATATCCGATCTTGGTCGTCGCTGCGTCCGACTCGAACCGAAATCCGACAGTACAAGCCGGTGCATTGAAGCAAGCGACAAGCGGCCTCACGACAGTCACAAGAACTCCGTTTGTATCTCCAGAAACCTCAAAACCTTGAGTGCCCGTCGTGATGGGATTGCCTCCGGTGGCCTTTTCATAGAAACCGAGATAGTCGACGGTATATTGACTATCGCCGCGGATGGTAAAGTACATATTTGAGCCAACCAAAGTTCCGGATGTATCGACGCTGGTGTATGCGTTGTCGTCTTGAGTGTTCGCATAATTGACCACGCCATTCCATAAAGCTGGATACATCAGATTTGTTCCGTCGAGCCCGAAGTCGGCATCGCTTCGGGTCCACGTTCCCGGCGTCAACGGAATGTTGATAGGTGTGTCCCATTCGGCAAACCACGTGCTTAGAATATTCGTTCCTGGCGCGCCAATGTCGACATACGTCGTCGAGAAGTTCGAGAACGCGGCTCGTGCATTGCTTTGGTTGACTGCGCCGACGCAGACAACGTTTGCGATTTCGTAATTGCACGGAAACTTCGGCGCTGAACCGTTGTTGGTTCCGTCATTTCCAGCAGCAACGACACTGAGGACGCCGGCATCGCTCGCCGTTTTTATCGCGTTGAAGAAGAGTTGATCGAAACTCGGTCCGCCGAGAGACATGTTGATGATCTTCGCGTTGTTCACGCGAGCATAATTGACGGCACCGACTAATGAAGATGTCGATGCTCCGCCGCCGGCATTGGCGAACACTTTGAGCGCCATCAGCTGTACGCGCCAGCAAACACCGGTCGTGCCGACGCCGTTGTTGCCTCGAGCACCGATCGTTCCGGCGACGTGGCTGCCGTGACCATTGACGTCTGTCGGATCGTTGTCCGTGTCCGCGAAATCATAACCGTGTTCCATCGCTCCGTTGGTCCACAAGTTGTCGACCAGGTCTTCATGCGCGAGATTCATTCCCGTGTCGATCACAGCTACGACTACGCTTGAACAATCGGTGACAGTATTCCACGCGGTCTCGGTTCCCATGTCAGCGCCTGAAGTGCCCGGATTTCCTGTGTAGAGATCTTGCGATGGATGATGAAGTCCGATTGTTTGGCCTGTATTTTTCAGTCCCCACTGTGAACCGTAATGAGGGTCGTTCGGGACGGCGGACAGCTCGTAAATAAAATCCGGCTGCGCGAACTCAACGTCGGGATGATTTTTCAGACGAGCAACCGCATTTTCAACGCTGTCGCTAGCCGTATCCAATTTCATCATGGCAAATGCGGTCTCGGTGCCGTTCAAAGCGTTTTTTTCCACGGCGATCGTGCGGTCGAAGGTGAGACCTTGCGCTTCGGCCGTTTTCTGAAATGAATAGTTCGTTTTTAGAAACGACGACGACGACTTCATTTGTACGAGTACGCGGTCGCTATGAAACTTCGGTTTTTCTTGTTTGCTAGAAACAAGCAACGATGGGGCCGGCTCGTTCGACGAATCCGCGGCAGCGGTTAGTGCGAAAGAGAATGTAATGAGCAAAAGCAGAATCGTGTTTCTCATCACGGCACCTGCATGAGGTAAGGAGTTGAGAGCGCAGAATCGCCATCAGCTGTGTACGCAACAATCGAAATATAATATGTGCCGGGGGCGAGTGGCATAGTCGTTGACGTCGTGTGGGCGAGAGCCACATTTGCGAGCGTCACTGGCGTTGTGTTTGTCGTCGTAGGAACTGCGTTGAGTTTTACATAGACCTTGTAGCCGCCAGCGGGCACACCAAGGGCTTTGCTTGCGGTCCAAGAAATTTGCACATTTCTCGGAGCTATATCGATCGGCGCGACAGTTCCGCCGCCTGTTCCTCCGCCGCCCGTGCTTCCACTGCTCGTACTAGCTGGAAGTTCGGGTGCTTTCTTTAAACAGCCAACAGTCGACATCGCTGTGCCGAGCACGGTGATCAGAGCGGCTGCATGGAATGTCTTCGAGAGATAACGACCGGCCACATATGATTATCGGCACTTAAGAAGGCACAGATGAATGGCTTGGTTAAGATTCATCAAGTTGCTTATTAGATTCTCAGATTGAGTCGACGCGTTTCACTGTTCCATTATGATAAACGTATTCTGAAGGCCAGCCGTGTTGGTTGTAATTGCTTGCCATTGTTCGGCCGTAGGCTCCGGCATCAAACACGGCCAGACGATCGCCGGCCTGGACTTCGGACAGTGAAATATCGCGTCCCAAGAAGTCGGCTGATTCGCAGATTGGTCCGACGACATCGAACGTACTTTGTTTCGATAAATCGCGAGACGCTAGCGGTGCAATGCGATGTTTCGCTTCATAAAGAGCGGGGCGAATCAACAAATTCATTCCACCGTCGACGATGACAAACGATTTGTGCTGAGTCGCTTTCACATATTGAATTTCGGTTACCAGAATTCCCGAGCGGGCAACGAGCCATCGACCCGGCTCGAGCAGAAGTTCTGCAATTCGTCCGCTCGAAATTTCGGGAGCCAGGTGTTTTTTAAGAAGTTTACCGTAGTCGTAAACGACATCGTTCTCTTGGCCTTCATCAATCGTGTCGTAATTGATTCCGATGCCGCCGCCAGCATCGAACCGATCTAGCTTTTTACCTAGCAGTTCCGCCATTTTTCTTTGAACGCGAATTCCAATGAACAGCGCTTCGTCGAGTGCGCTCAGTTCGAGAAGTTGTGACCCAATATGCAGACTTAATCCACGCAGCTGAATGGGCGCTGTCGTTTTTTTCAAGCGAGTCACGGCTTCGACGACCGCATCTTCTTCGAGACCGAACTTGTTTTCTTTGAGGCCGGTCGTGATGTACGGATGAGTTTCCGGCGAGACGTTGGGATTGAGTCGCAAGCCGATTGAAATCGGTTTGGTCAGTTTCATTTCAAGAGCGAGTTTCTCGATGCGTTCGAGCTCGCCGAGACTCTCGACATTGATTTGCTTCACTCCGAGCGCCATCGCTTCGCTCAGCTCTTTTTTCGATTTAGCGACTCCTGAAAATAGTACGTCAGACGACTCGAAGCCGTTCACTCGCGCGCAGCGAACTTCGCCACCTGAAACGACGTCGACCTGCATTCCGCCCTTTTTTAACAGCTGAAGTATCGCAGGATTCGCATTCGCCTTCATCGCATAATGAATAGCGGTTGGCAGTCCCACGTCCGTCGAAACTGCTTTAGTTAAAATTCGCGCTCGAGCTTCGAGATGATGAAGATTGTAGAAATAAAATGGTGTCTCGAGATCTCGGAAAGCGCTCTCGAGATCGAGCTTTCCCGACTGCATGCGACCTTGGTTGAAAGAGAACGCAGCGGTTTCGCTCACGCGACTGTTCCCGAGGCCGACCCTTGAGGGTCGAGTCGCGAGGCTGACTCTTGCGCGTCGAGCCCAAATTCAGTGTGTAGTGCTTCTGCGACGGCTTTCAAGTGCGCAGCATCGATCACGGCACTCACTTTAATTTCGGACGTCGTCACAATTTGAATTTGCACATTCTTTTTTGCAAGTACGCCAAAGAAACGGGCCGCAACACCCGGATGGTTTCTCATTCCGACTCCGACAATCGAGATCTTCGCCATATTTTCGATCAACGAAATATGGTTCGAATCAGTGATGAAATCTTTCAGCGCCTGTTTTGAAAGCGGAATATCTTCTTTTGTGACCGAGAACGCGAGTCGTTGCCCCTCAGTCGTTTCACTCTGCGTGATGATGTCGACGACGACTCCGCGCTTCGCGAGGTTGTCGAAGAGTCGCGCTAGAAAATCGGGACCGCGTGGAACAGGGAAGAGACTAAAGACCGCCGTGTTCGCATCGTGGGTGATCGCAGAGACGACAGGTTGTTCGATCTGAATCTTCACTTTACCGTTCATTGTCGCTCCTTCGGGAAGAATCCATGTGCCTTCGCGTTCTTCAAAAGTTGAACGCAGGTGAATTTTAACACCGTACTTCGCCGCAATTTCAACACAGCGGATATGTAAAACTTTAGAACCAAGCGCGGCCATCTCCATCATCTCTTCGCACGAAAGAAATGGAATTTCTTTGGCGCGAGAAACGAGGCGGGGATCAGCCGTAAAAACTGCGGGAACATCGGTGTAAATTTCGCAGTCCTGATTTCCAGATTCCGATTGGGCCGCGATCGCCGCCGCTAGCGCGACGGCCGTCGTATCGCTTCCGCCGCGACCAAGGGTCGTGATGTTGTCGTCTTCATCTACGCCTTGAAAGCCGGCAACGACCGGGACAAAACCTTTTTTTACGAGTTCGAGTAACGGCTCGACATCGATCGATTGAATGCGTGCTTTTGCTGCCATCGAATCGGTTCGAATACCAAGCTGGTAGGCAAGCAACGGCTGAGCTTTGATTCCACGTTTTTGAAGCGCGATAGCTAGTAGAGAAATGGAAACCTGTTCGCCGCTCGCGATCAACATATCGTAGGCGCTTCCACGATAGTCGGGATCGATTTTTTCGGCGAGCGCGATCAAGCGATTCGTTTCGCCAGACATCGCGCTGACCACGACAACCGGTCTTTGCCCCAATGCGATCTCGCGTTGAAGTCGATCAGCGAGCGATTCGATTCTTTCGATCGAGCCAACCGATGTGCCGCCATATTTTTTTACGATGACCGAAAAGGTCGATTTCTCAGTTCGTGAATCCACGAAGGGCAGTGTACCGCAATTGGAACGCATGAGTCACAGCTCTTCCTTCGAAGTAAGAGAGAGTGCGATGCGTTAAGTGCTCGATAACATAAGATAACGCTTCTAACGATTCTAAAAAAACAGATGGAGAAAAATGCGAAGGATCTCTACTCTAGTGAGCATGGCTATCAAAGCCACAAGGAGATTTCTTAAGTGGATCAGAAGAAACGTTTCAGTCTTGGCCGGTTCAATCTTATTAGCGAGTATTCGGTTTCGGCTCTCGTTCTGGTTGTAGCAGGGTTACTCAGCTTGTCGCTCGTCGGCTGCAAGACGAATCCGCACAAAGCAGAAGTTATCGACACGAAGATCGATAACAAAGGTCAGATCTCTGGCGACACTTCTTTGGGCGTCAAAGAAGGCAACATGGTCGTTCAGAAGAAAGTTTTGATGAACGAGGAACTCCGTCGCCTTCAAAACGAAACGTTTGAACTCGAAGATCGCGTCTACGGTAACCGAAAGTACGGTTCATTGGGTCTCTATGGAGTGCTCAAAACTTGCCGCGCTGACATTTCATCAAAGAATCTTGGCGGAAACGGCAAGCTTCAGTTTACCGAGCCAATCGATCGGGTGACTGACAAAGAAGAAGAATACAAAGTCGGACTCGACGATAAGAAACAGTTGATCGGTATCAGCGAAGAATTTTTGAAAGATCGCATCGACCGTTTCAAAGGTTACAAGACTTTGCTTCAGAAACGCCAAGACGAGTACGAAGACAAAGTTGAAATTTGCAAAAACGAGTTGAAGGCACGTCAGACCGAAACTGCGAAAATGAAGCAAGACACTAAAGCGCTGTCGCAGCCAATGGGCAACGCAGCTACTTCGGAAGAATAGAATTGGATAACGAACAGGTCGGCGACGATTCAGGCAAAGATTTTCCAATGACGCCGCAGGTTTCACCTGTCGCGCCACCGGACGCTCCCGTATTGCCGACCTTTTCTGAAGCGAGCGATCGTACGCTCGTCAATCTCGCTCACAAGTCGGCGATGATCGTCGACGCATTTCCGGATCGAATTCCCAACGCGCGCGAACTTGAAGACATGACTCGCGCGTTCGGTCTCGAACTGGTTTCTGTTTCTCTCGCAAAAATTCTTGCGACGATCAGTCCTAACAAGTTTTTCCTCGAGCGCGTCGATCGCATCTACCGTGATATCCGGCTTTCAGCCGGGCGGGATATTCGACTCGATTCGCGGGGCGTGAGCCAGCGCAAGGTCACGCACACTAACGTGCCTCAGGACGAGCGCGCAGAACTCTGTGTTATCGAAAGCGTAAGTCCGCTCACGCCAGGGGCGATGTGGGGAGCACACGTTGAAGAATGGCGTTCATGGGGACGCCGAGTCGGTCTTACAACCGACGTCATTCAAACGAACAAAAATAATAGCCTCATCGCAAACGCTGAAATTATACGAAAAGAATTGGCGAATCAGCCGCACGATCGTCGCATTATCGCAACGATTGGCCAGGGCAGCGCCGAGTTTCGTCTGTTGCTTGAACAATTGTTGAAAACTGCTCCGCACGAACTTGAAGGCATTCAAATGTGGATCAACGTGTCGGGTCTCGTACGTGGTGGTTCGGGAATTGCGAATCGTCGAAGCGGTTGGTGGACACGAAAGACCATGGCGCTGACATGTGCACTTCGAGGATGGCCAGCAAGCATCGGTCGACAGTTGAGCAGTCTGAATCCGCGGTTGCGTGTCGAGCCCGAACTGCGTGGCTTGCCATTCGTTTGTGTATCGATGGTTGGTTTTCCGAACGTCACGCAAGTTCCTGCAGGCTTAAAAGGC
>JAYSYF010000292.1:0-3507 GCA_043716655.1 Bdellovibrionales bacterium
GAGCGCGAAGCAAAAATTTCAGCGCTGATGAGCGACCTCGAAATGGTCAAAGGCCAAATCGAAAAATCTTCCGGATCGAGCAGTGGAGAAGAAACTGCATCGCTTCAATCAAAAATCAAAGAGCTGTCATCGAAGCTTGCAGAATACGAAATTATCGAAGACGACATTGCCGATCTCTCGATCTACAAAGAAGAAAATAAAAAATTGAAGGACGAAGTCGAGAAACTTCGTGCTGCTGTTGAAACTGCGAAGACTCAAGTTCAGGCCGCGCAAGTGGCGACGGATCCAGCTCCGCTTGTCGATGCGGTTCAAGCGGCACAAGCCGCGGTCGTTAGTGCTGCGTTGGAAGCACCGGCGAAGCCAGCGGCAGCGGTCCGGCCAGCGGCTGATGCGTTCAAGCTCGATCCCAACGACGATGTTATGGGCGAGTTCGCCCAGGCTCTGACGAAAGAACCGCAAGCTCCAAAAGAAGCTAAAAAAGTGACCCTCGAAACAAGTCTCATATCTGGATCAGGTGCCGAGCTTGCTGACCCGAAGGCCGCGATGGATGCACTCTTCGCAGAACCGGCGGCAGAATCTCAGGCAGAAGAGCCGAGCGATTCATTTGGCGAACTCGACACAGATAAAATGTTGGCTGAAGTCGCTTCCATGAAAGAAGCGAATGCGGGCGCAGATTCGAGCTCGGTACTCGATGAACAGTTAGATACCGATCGCTTGATGGCTGAAATGGGAATGGGCGAAGCACCGGCCGAACCTGCGCCTGTCGCCATGTCGCCCGAGCGAGCTGCAGCGGTTTCGCCTCAAATCGTCGAAAGCGAAATTCCAGTCGATGACTTATTAGCAGAATTTAAGGATACAGATTTCTTAAAAGGAACGAAGGGGTCTTGAAGCACATGAAACACCACCATTTTAGGCTCGCGCTCCTATCATCCATCGCGGTTTCATCTTTGGGATTTTTCCCAGAATCGTCTCTCGCCGCGATTCCACGGTCGAAGCAATCGACGCAGTCACCGGTTCGAGGCGAACCCCAACTTGGCGTCCGTTCCATTTCTGTTCAACAAACGTTGGCAGTTTTAGATTTGCCTTTTGCGAATCGCATTTCGGCTCTGCGCGCGCAGGGTCCGAGCGGTTACAAAAATCTTCGCGCGATCATGTTCGATCCGAAATCTAAAATCGATTCGCGTTGGCGTTCTACGATGGCCGTGGGTCGGCTCGGCGGGGACCTAAGCATTCCCGAGCTCGAGCGAGCAAGCAAAGCCGACGTATGGGAATTGCGAAGCGCTTCGCTCATGGCGGTCTCGCGTTTCAATCGCAACACGGCTTCAAAATGGGGCCGTTCTCTTTTAAAAGACAAAGCTCTCTTGGTACGTTTAACTGCTGTCGAAACTTTGGAATCGATCCAAGATCGTGGAGCCGTTCCGCAATTGTGGGCGCAACTCGAAAGCGCGCAAAATTTCAAACGCAGCCAAAGTCTTTTCATTCGCCGTCGAGTTGTTGAAGCGCTTGGTAAACTTGAATCTCAAGGATCGGAATCGCGCTTTGTAGCGCTTCTCGAAGACCGCGATCCGAATATTTATGCACCAGCGATTGCTGCGCTTGAACGACTGACTGGGCAGAACTTGGGAAAGCCAAGTGATCCGATTGCGCGCAGACGCGCTCTGTGGCAGCAGTGGAATGTTTCGCGCGGTTAGACAGACAGACATACAGACATGTTGAAAACATGTCAGGCTTTACGTCTTCACTGATTAATCAGTAATTGAATGAGCTAAGGAAAACCCGCGACACAAGATACTCAAAACAAACTGAAGATCAGTTTGTTTTGGGTTTCTTGTTAGCTTTCTCACTCGCCTTGGCGATAGCGCGCGCGAGCTGAAGCTCACGCCCGATTCTGTACAAGATCACTTGTTCTTCCAACCCATCGCTTGTCACTTGGTTCGCATCGGAAAAGAAATCTCGAACCATTTCTGGTTTTTTGGAGATCTGCACTTTGATTGCCGGACGATCTTCGGTTCTGCCGCGAACGAGTCTCACTAAAATTCTGTAGCGATAGCCTGGCGAAAATGCGGCGGTTCGGTTTGGAGATTTGAACCGTGCATCGCCTTTGATGTAATCGGTTTCGAAAATTCCGGCTTCGGTGTTGTCGACCTTTTGCGGATATCGAATCATCGATTGTTTTAGCGCAATTTCGACATCTTCGTAGTTTGCATAGAACACACGGCTATAGGGCGCGTCGCCCTCGCGTGCTTCAAGTTTTTCGGTGGCGCTTGCGCAGCCCGAAAGAAGGAAAGCAGTGAATGCTAAAAGAGCGAACCCACGGGCTCGCTCGCGAACTAAATTTGAAAAGTATAATTTAAAGATCGGCTGCACTTTTTGAAATGTGCGAAAGGCCGTCAATGATATTTGGGCCAAGCTGAACTGTCGTACCATTTGGTGCACCACCGAACAAAACCTCCCAGCGATGAGCGCCGGTGAGTGTGGTTGAGAAGTCCGGCAAATCCATCGAAGGAACCCATCCGTTCGAGTAGACATCCCAAACTGGGGATTTCGTCTCGAGCGTAGCTTTACCTGCCGTAACTTTATCGACCTTATTCAGAGTTGCATAGGTCACTGCGGGTGTCACGGTTGGGACCGAAGCTTTTGGTGGATCAAGAACGATCGTTGAACCTCGTGCTTTTGGTAGACCTGGCAGGTCCAGGAATTCGAACCGAGTCGTCATATTATTCGGAGCTATGACAGCTGACAGAGCGTCGGCGCCCGCGCCAGAAGTCGGTGCATTTGTATCGCGAAGAGCTCCGACGATAAAGCCGGGAACACCTTTCGGAGCAACCAAGCGACGTGTTTCTCCTGCAAGCAATTTTTTAACGTCAGTTGGATACAGGAGACCGCCATTGTCAGCGACCGATACCGCTAGCATCGTGTACTTCGAATTAAACTTTGGGGCCGCAACGTCGACAAGCGCATCAAACTTTGTCGTGTTGATCGGCATATCTCTCTTCGTCGATGGCGTCGAGATCGCGATGTCGTCAACGGAAGCGCTCTTGAATTCGAAGTAGTTCAATACGTCGAAGAAAGATTTGCCCCCGCGAAGATCGTCGACAACATCTTCAAATGGGAAACGTGCATGCGTCGCGACCATTTTCCAAGTGCGCATCTCTTTTAAGTACGTGCGGAAGATCGGCTTCTCAAGAGTGATCGTAAAGAAATATTTCTCGTCTTGTTTAGGAATAGAAATGTTGCTCGGGATATCGATCGACTGTCCCATGATCGTGATCGTGTCGATTTCTGGGCTGATCAAATCTGTGACTTGCAGTGATGCAAGTTGATCGCGACGAAGTGCAGGGAAGATGACGCCGACATCCGCAAATCCGTCCTTAGTGAGGTTTACGTAGCCGGTCGTTTTGCCGGTGAACTCAAGTCGCTGCGCTGCCACTTTTTTACGAAGGCTCAGCACGAGGCCGCCCGCAGATTGTGCAGTCGATTGCGATAGCCAAGACGTTCGCACGAAGC
>JAYSYF010000293.1:0-3501 GCA_043716655.1 Bdellovibrionales bacterium
CTGTGCGAGCTCATTTTTTACCAACCGCTTTGCTTGTGTGAGCCTCCAACATCGGGCTCTACACGTTACTATAGCGATTCGCGAGCCACGAGAAACCGACCTATGTGAAGGTTAAGATTCAATCCGTTTTTGAATGCGGGGAATCCATTCGGCCGCCATGTCCGCGCGTCCAACAGCGAGAAAGCCGTGATTGCGCCACTGCGCTTTTCCATAGGTCATTGGCTGCCCGCTCTCTAGCGAAAACAGACCACCGCCCGTAATTTCGAGCAGCAATTGACCGGCAGCGGTGTCCCACTCGGCCGTGGGACCGAAGCGTGGATACGCATCAAACGAGCCCTCGGCAATTCGTGCGAATTTTAAAGCGGATCCCATTCGCGTGATCTCACTCACGTCCCAAAACTTGTAGAGCGCATTCATTCGATCGCTCGGAATGGATCGACTGCCAAGAATTCGCAGCTTCCGGTCGACGCCGCCTTGACCAATGACTTCGCTAGGCAACTCGACGTCTTCGCTATGAATCCGCTTGTTTAACGGCGTGTCGCGACTTCCCCACCACGTGGTCTCCAACGTGGGATCTGCGATGCATCCGAAATAAGGAGTCACTTTATTCTCAAACACCCGCATCAACGCGAGCGATACGGCGAATGTCGTTTCGCCTGCGAGAAAATCTCGAGTTCCGTCGAGAGGATCTGCGAGCCAAAAAAACGGCGAGTTTAAAACGGAACCAAGCTCTGGAACTCCTGCAGGATCTTCTTCGGAAATAATCGGGAATGGCGAGCTTTTGCGTAGATGTTTGACGAGCTCTTCATGCGCGGCCTGGTCGGCAAACGAGACCGGGCTTCCGTCGGTCTTTTCACGACTCTGCAGACTCTGCGACCCGTTTTTCGCTACGACATCTGTGATCGCTTTGGCCGCATGTTCAACAGCAAGCACGGCGCTTTCATAGAAGCGATCGAGGTTTCCAACTTCGCTCAAAAGAGCGCTCTGACCTTCCGTTGTCTGAAATCCGTGGGGCATGGGTCGAAGATTGCTCCTAATTACGTGTATTTTCAATAACTTACGATGCGCCCTGATAAACTCGAGAATGGAAACTGGATTTCCTTCCCTTCACCGAGTTTCTCGTGCTAATTCATCTGTTCGCATTTTTCACTTCAGGAGCATTTCTCATGGCTAAAAAAGGCAAAGTTCGTATCATCACTATTGAGTGCACTGAAGCTCGTAAAGAGGGAAAATCTCCTTCTCGTTACACGACGACTAAGAACACTCAGACTCACCCAGAGCGTCTGGAAAAAAAGAAGTACAACCCGACTCTCAAACGTCACACAGTTCACCGCGAACTGAAGTAAACCGCTCGGGAACTTCGCGGTTCTCGTATGGGATTTTGAGACTCAGATGAAAGCCTAGTGACTCGATGAAGAGCGCTGGGCTTTTTCATTTTGGCCACTCGGCTAGCTTCTGTCGACTGGACTGCCGACGGTATTCAGCGCGTGTTAACTTTGTCCATGGCAGCGATAGATCAACTTTTCTCGATGATGATTAAAGAAGGCGCGTCAGATCTTCATCTGTCGGCCACGTACCCTCCATTTTTTCGCCTTCATGGACACATGATTCGATTGAACGTTCCGCCTCTTTCTCCTCAGGCGGCCGAGAAACTCGTTTATTCAACGATGACCGATGAACAGATCAAAACCTTCAGGCGAAAACTCGAGCTCGATTGGAGCTACAAGGTTGAAGGTGTCGGTCGTTTTCGTGCGAACGCGTTTATTCAATACGGTGGCATCGGCGCCGTTTACAGATTCGTGCAAGAACACATTCGAACACTCGAAGAACTCGCGCTTCCAGAATCTTTACGTTTTCTTGCGGACAACGTTCGTGGACTTGTTCTTGTCACCGGCCCAACAGGCTCGGGAAAATCAACGACGCTAGCGGCGTTGATTTCGCACATTAACAATACTCGCAAAGAACACATCATCACGATCGAAGATCCGATCGAATACGTTCACAAGGGGCGCAACTGTCTGATCAACCAACGCGAGATTGGTCCACACACAAAGTCTTTCGCTGGCGCACTTCGGGCGGCGCTACGCGAAGATCCGGATGTCATCATGGTTGGTGAGATGCGCGATCATAAAACGATGTCGCTCGCGCTCACCGCCGCAGAGACTGGTCATCTCGTCTTCGCCACTCTGCATACGAACAACGCGGCAAAGTCGATCGATCGTATTGTCGATTCGTTTCCGCCGGAACAACAGCCTCAGGTCCGAGTAATGATGTCCGAAAGTTTACTCAGAATCGTTGCGCAGACGCTGCTTCCGCGCGCGGATCAGGCCGGAATGGTGCCAGCGATGGAAGTTATGATCGCGACCCCACCTATTCGGAACTTGATTCGTGAAAACAAAGGTTTTCAAATACCCTCGGTGATGCAGACGAACGCACGTCATGGAATGATGACGTACGAGGCTTCAGTGAAAATTCTCGTTCAGAACGGAATCATTTCGCAAGCCACGGCGTCTAACTTTCTGCAGACCGCTTCTGCGTAAACGCGTTAGGGTTATTCTATGTCAGACGTAAAGAAGTCAGCAAGAGAAGAACCCGATCGATGGTTCCTTGAACTAAAGGGACAAATCAGCGGGCCATTCCCTGGCATGAAGATTCTTGAACGTATGGTCAAAGATGAAGTCGCGGTCACCCACCGCGTGTCACGTGATCGCCAAAATTGGAAAGCGATTTGTAACGAACCTTTTTTCGAAGAACTCGTCAACGCGCGGATCCGCGTGTACTCGGGGGAATCAGGCAACGTTGGTCAAATGAAAGCCGGCGGTGATGAGGAAGAGTTCGAAATCAGCGAAGTGTTTGGACTTCACGGCGCAACCGACGGAATCACAGAACAGCTCGAGCACGCTCGCCAGCTCGAAGAACTCACGGCCAACATTCAAAAATTGAACTCGTTGCGCAAAGAAATCATTCATAATCGTAAGACCGTCTTCGTTGAAAAAGAAGATTACAAAGATGAAGTTCATGCGGACGATCAAAACGTTTTCGTGCCGATCGCGCCGAAGAAAACGAAGTGGCAGGATCTTTTTAAGACGACGAACCCCGTGCATCGAAAACGAATGTACGTGCTTCTTGGAGTTGTCGTTTTCGGACTGGTGACTACTCAGGGCTATTACTTCTTCACTTCTCTTGGCGACAGCTCGGAAGACAAGGCCATGTTAAAGGCTGCCATCGATGCGCAGGCGTCCGGCGATTACGCGAAAGCCATGGCCGCCTTTAAAGGGATTAAGGGTTCAAGTCTTTCGAGTGCCGATTTCGCAAGCGCGAAACAGTTGCTCGACTTGGCAGACGCTCACATTGCGGGAAAAGATCCGAAGACTGGACAAATGCTTCTTATGCAAGCGATGGGTATGAAGCTTGGCCCTGTCGATGCCGCGCGTGCACATGCCCTTCAATCCATGATTGCGTCTCAATCGGGAAATCTCGAACAAGCGACGGTCGAGATGG
>JAYSYF010000294.1:0-3496 GCA_043716655.1 Bdellovibrionales bacterium
TCAGGACCAACAGACTTCGCCAAGAACTCTTCGAGATCGCCTGGAGCTAAATCGTCGCGAGTTCCGTCTTTCTTATTTGGAGTCCATGCGTCTGCATCAGTGATGAAGACCAAAACCAAATGTGCATCGGTACGACGGAAACCTTTGTTCGCCGCTGCAACTTTGTCGTTGCTCAAAGCGGCTTTCACAGGCGAGAAAATTTCTTCGTTCTCTGGTCCGCCGGTTTTCTCTGTCTCGTGTTTTGGATTGTACGATTCAACGCCGATTTTCAACGACGACTGAAGTACGAGTTCCCAACCCGCTTTTTTACCTAATGAAAACCCAGCTTTTGCTAAGTACGAATCGTAATCTTCTTTCGAAGAAACGAAACGACCGAAGTTTTCTGGAAGGCTCTGACCTTTTGGATCCTTCAAACGACGAAGTTCGCCGTGACCGTACTCTTTGGTCATTCCTGCGAACATCTTTGTATCCCAAACCGACGTTACGCCGATGTGAAAATCGATTCCTGTATTTGATGCGATCTTCTTAGTGAACTCGTTGATGTTGGCGCTCAAGGTCTCTTGCTCGTCAACCATCGAGTCCGAGTTGTCGATAACAAACAGAACGTCAACTTTTGGAGTTACGTTTAGAACCACCGGCTTCGCTTCAACCGCTGCGTTCCCGTAGGTAACTGGCGGAGCCATTAGCCGTGGATTCTCTGGTGAACATCCCGCAGCAGCAACCGCAATGGCCGCAAGCGAGGCCGCTGTGATGAGAATTTCCGATACCGTTTTCATGACTGCTTCCCTTTTGCTGCTACTTGAGGGCAACCCTTTGCGTCTACTTGATAACTATTTAATTCGTCCAACCAAACGTCTTTGTCGTCGTCTGGGAATACGAGGGTGTTTGCATCGCGAACGATCGGAGCCGAAGTTTTCTTGGCGTCCGCCAAGTGCTGTTCCGAATAAATTCGGCTTACAGCTTCAACTTCGACGAGATGCATCTTGCGTAAAATAGATTCTGTATCTTTCACGTCACGTTGAGCGAGTGCCTTGAGGCGCATCGTTACGATGTTCGCAAAACGGTCCGAAGCGCCAGGTTTCAACATTGAGCTGAACGCGGCTTGTGCCTTCGCATCGCGATAGAAAAGACGTGGAAGGTTTGGCAGATCCGAACCAGCCGTTACGCGAGACATCTGACCAGCTTCGATCGAACGACCGATCATCTGTACCGACGCTTCAGACTCACCATTTTTAGCAAGCGCTTGCATCGCTTCGTGACGAGGACGGATGTCTTCTTTGAAACGCTTCATAACTTTGAAGAGTTCGTTGTAGTTGCAAAGGCGCAACTGAATCAGCGATGAAAGTAAATATGGTTCCGCGCTGATTTCTGCTTTGAACGGCGGAGCAAACAGCGTCTTTACGCTAGCCAACGCCTGATCGTGCTCCATCAAATGAACGTGTGTCCAAGCGCGCTCTTCAAGCGCTTCTGGCCACAAGTCAGAAGATTGGGGGATTTGCTCATAGATTGACTGAGCTCTTTTGAAGTCTTTTTTCTCGAAAGCGATGCGTGCGTTCTTAAGAAGCGTGCGATCACTCTGCGACGATGTCGATTTCGACGCCGCGGGTTTCACAGCAGACTTTGCAGCTGCCGCCGGCTTCGCGACTTTTCCCGAAGACACTTTAGTTAAGTATTTTCCTGCATTCGCCGTCTGAGCAACGATGATCAGTGCGATCATCGCAAGGACAAATGTAAGTGTTTGGCGTACCGAGATCATAACAAGATTCCGATCCCAAGTGTACCGATGGTGAGACCGACGTCACGAGTGACGGTGCTGCCGACGGGACCAACGCGGTCCTGGTAACCTTGCTGACGAATTTCAAGACGTGAACTTACATACTTGTTCCACCAGAAACCGACTCCGCCACCAGCGGTCCATGTATCTGATGTTCCTGAATTCATAGTCATTTGGCCGTAGCCAGCGAGGAAATAGAAATCGAATTGAACGACGGTGAGGTCAAAGAAGTTAACTTTACCGTACATTGGATAGTAGCTAATCGTTCCCATCATCGAAGACTTCGGAACGTCGATATCTGAAATCGAGAAGTTCGTCTGACCAGCCTCTTTTGCTGCTCGCGCAGCATCGACCTGTGACTGACCTTCTTTAGTTAACTGGCTTGCGTACTGAGAGTAACGTCCACCGACTGAAAAGCGTGGAGTTACATGAAACTCGACCATTCCAGTAATGGGCTGTGTATTTAAATACGAGTTTCCACCAGCAGAACCACCGTAGGCAGCGCCAAGCTCGAAACGATAGTCACGATCGACCGAACGTTTCTGAACGATGCGAACCTGCTGTGCAGTATTCAGTGCACGAGCACGTTTCAAAATTCCTTCGTTCGAACCGAGTGAATCGAAGTCCGACTGCGCCTGAGCGACTGATCCGACAGCGAGAACAGTGAAAAGAAATGCAGCTTTGATTTGATTTGTGATTTTCATAATATGACTCACTTCTTCGCTACTGCAGGTTTAGTCGTTGTAGTTATTTTCGCTGCTGGTTTTACAGCTGCTTTTGGCGCTGGGCACTCGAGAGCTTTTTGAACTCCGATTTGAGACTGAACATATTTAATTTTCAGGACGACCGGACGCTCGTTCGAAACGCCACCGCTTGCGCTGTAGGCTTTCATAAGCATTCGTGCATTCAGATGAGTCGCGCCATCGACACGTTTGCCTTCGCGATCAAGTTGCGCGCCAACGTCGTTGTTTTTTGCGTCGAATACGTAAGAGAAACTCCAGAGACCGCCACCGAGATGTTTCGGAGCTTTTTCCACGCGAACGTAAGTCGCGGCGTTAGCTTCGTATCCACCTTCAGTTTTGTTAGTTCCCTGGAAATAGATGTCGAGACGCGGCACCAATCCGTCGTGCGATGCTGGGTCCATCACTTCGACGGTGAATGGAACAACCGAACCTTGAACGACTTCTTTTGGCACTTCGTTGTCTTTCGTGATTTCTGGACGTGTGCCAGTACGAACGACTTTGAACTCGAGATCTTTTGTACGAGTCACACTGTTAAAGAGTTGTACCGTTGAAGGATCCGACGATTTCACGTTCGAGATTTCAAGGCGGTAAGGAACCGATCGAGATGGAGAAGTTCCTGGAACTGTTCCCTTTGGAGCTGTCCAATTGATTTGGAAAACTCCATCTTCGCCTTCTACTTTTGAAAGCGAGATTCCTGAGACGTCAGAAGGAATTTTAACGAGGCTCAAATCGTACGAATCAACTTTTTGAAATGTACGAACTGTGACTTTGAAAGACTGCGCCTGTCCTTCGATGACTGTCGCGTCTTTCTCTTGATCGATCGTGTAGGCGCCAGTCTCAAGAACTGACTGATCGCGAGCCACCTGGGTATGCGGCTTCATAGTCGCGCCAAGATCTTTGTACGCTGACGTTGGATCCGAGCTTGGTGAGCCGCAGCCAACGAGGCCAAGAATCAGGCTTCCGAGCGCAAGCGAGACAA
>JAYSYF010000295.1:0-3494 GCA_043716655.1 Bdellovibrionales bacterium
TGAGCGTTTCCACCCACTCGCGAAACCGACTTACCAACGTTTACCGCTGGACGGATACCTTTGTAGAACAAATCTGCCTCGAGGAAGATCTGACCATCGGTGATCGAGATAACGTTGGTTGGAATGTACGCCGAGATATCTCCGGCCTGAGTTTCGATCATTGGAAGCGCAGTCAACGAACCGCCGCCTTTATCTGCCGACAATTTCGCAGCACGCTCGAGCAAACGAGAGTGAACGTAGAAAACGTCGCCTGGATAAGCTTCGCGACCCGGTGGACGACGAAGAAGAAGCGAAAGCTGACGATAAGCCTGAGCCTGTTTCGTCAAATCGTCATAGACGATCAGAGCGTGGCGACCTGAATCGCGGAAGTATTCCGCCATCGCGCAACCAGAATACGGAGCCAAGTATTGAAGTGGAGCCGGATCCGACGCTGTAGCGGCGATAACCGTTGTGTACTCCATCGCGCCAGCGGCACGAAGTTTTTCAACAACCAGAGCAACCGTCGAACGTTTCTGTCCGATAGCTACGTAGAAGCAATGAACGTTCTGACCTTTTTGGTTGATGATCGTGTCGAGCGCGATTGTTGTCTTGCCCGTCTGACGATCCCCGATGATCAATTCGCGCTGACCGCGTCCGATTGGAATCATCGAGTCGATCGCTTTGATACCGGTCTGAAGTGGCTCTTGAACTGGGTGACGATAAACGATTCCAGGCGCTTTTACTTCAACAACGCTCGAATGTGGCGTGACCATAGGTCCGCGTCCGTCGATTGCGTTTCCGAGAGCATCAACGACGCGGCCGAGAAGTGCTTCACCAACGGGAACACTTACGATTTTTTTCGTACGTTTTACTGTGTCACCTTCGCGGATACCACGATCTTCTCCGAAGATAACGACACCGACCGAATCGCTCTCGAGAGAGAGAACCATTCCGAAGACTTCGCCTGGAAACTCGATGAGCTCACCTTGCATCGCTGTTTCAAGACCGTAGATGCGCGCAACACCGTCTCCAACAGAGAGAACAGTACCTGTTTCGCTCATTTCTACTGATTTCGAATAACCCTTGATCTGCTCTTTAAGGATTTTGCTGATCTCGTCTGCGCGAATCTGTAATTCCATAGTCTCTACGATCTCCGTCTAATATTTTCTTTTAAGCTCTTCACTCATCCGTCGAAGATGAGAGGACAGAGAATCGTCGAAGGTGTGGCTGCCCACTTGTGCAACCAAACCACCGATAACGCTCGGGTCTACTTTATAAGTCATGATTACTTTCTTCTTCAGAACGCCTTCGACCGTTTTCTCGATCTGCGTTCTTTCCGAAGGAGCCAACGCGGTCGTCGAACGAACCGAACCTCGGCACAAGTTGTTCGAAGCATCGATCTCGTCTTGGAACGCTTCAACAGCTTCCGAGAAAATACCAAGACGACCTTTTTCAGCTAACAACATGAGGAATTGATTTACTTCTGGTGACACGTCTTTGCCGCCGACAGCTTTTTTTATAGCTTCAGACTTTTGTGCGACAGAAATCATCGGCGAAGCGAAGAACTCCTGGACCGTGGTGTCTGCAGAAAACGCGGTGTTCAACGCTCGAAGGTCCGCGAGAACGCGATCCTGAGTCTTGTTGTCGACCGCGATTCCAAAGATGGCCTTCGCGTAACGTTTCGCAAGTTTGTTCGAATTCACGTGGTCACCGCTGCACTTTTATCGATTTTCGTTACGAACTCGTCCTGCAGACGTTTCTGATCCTGGTCCTGCATTTTGTCCGATAGAATTCGTCGAGCCATCGAAACCGACTGGTTGACGAGTTCTTCACGCAACATCATTTTCGCGCGCTCGATCTCGACCTGAGCCGTGCGCTCCGCATCCTGCTGCAGCTTTTCTGAGAGAGCCTTTGCTTCATTCACAATTTGCGTTCGAAGTGCGGCCGCTTCGTTTCGCGCCGTCTGAATAGATTCGTCTCGAGAAGATTCAAGCTTTGCGAGTCGAGCCTGAGTTTCGGCGCGTTTCGCTTCGGCCTCGGCTCGAGCTGCATCCGCACGTTTCAACGCTGTAAAGAAATTTGTCTGACGATTTTTGAAATAATCCTTAATCGGCGTTCGCGCGAAGTACACAACCAGACCGACGTAGATGAGAAAGTTCACGAACTGCAAAATTACGACCGTTGGAAGTCCAGGTGATGCCGCGTGCTGATCGGCGCTCGAATTGCCGAACGAACTTGCGAGCATCATCGGAACCGCGAGAACGACAGCGGCAACCATGAATCGGAACCACGGTTTTTTCATGAGCGTTTTGAAGTTCACAGAGAAATCTCCTTGCCGGCCATTTTCGACGCAATCGCCGATGTGATAGCTGGAACCTCTGCCGAAAGAAGACTTTTTGCAGATGCGATTTCAGAAGCGATTCGAGTGCGGGATTTTTCGAGGAGTGCGCCAGCTTCTGTGCGGGCGGCCGCCAACATCGTTTCAGATTCTTTCATCGCCTGAGCGCGATTTTTGTCGTACTCGGCGCGAATCGACGCGGTCACTGCTTTCGCTTTTGTTTCGTATTCCGTGTTGATGGCTTCAGCCTCGTTCAACAAAGCTGCAGCTTGTGCTTCCCCGCCAATTGTCCGTGCTTCACGGTCTGCGAGTGCTTTCATATACGGTTTAAAAATCAGATTTGAGAGAGACAGATACGCAACGGCAAAACATGCGACGTGAATCCACAAAGTAAAGTCGATGCCGAGAGATTTCAGCAGTCCCATGTGCCCCTTAAAAAAACGTGTCTGGAGAGCTATTTCAGTAGCGCTTTCAGTAGCACCGGCCAAAGAAAGGGGTCAAGGGAAATGCCAACTCGGATTAGGTGCGCGGTTCCGTGCTCGGCATGTACGACGCACCTTCAAAGGTGACGCCCTCATCAATTCTTAAACTCGGCGTTGTAACAGTGCCGCGAAAAACCGCAGGTGGATGCATGATGACTCGTTTTCGCGCAGCGACACTGCCAACGAAAGTTCCCGAGATGACGACAACATCCGCCTCGACGTCTGCTTCGACAACTGCACCGGGATTTATGACGAGAGTGTCTCGAGTGAAGATCTCGCCCTTGAAGGCGCCGCCGATTCGGACGACTCCTTCGAAAGAAAGTTTGCCTTCAAATTGAGCGCCTTCATCGAGCAATGCTGTCAGTCGTCCATCGGTGACGGTCGACTCGGTCATTAACTTCGGGAAGACGCGATCGTTGCTTGATTTGGGCTGACGCTCGATTTCGTCCATCCTTTGCGCATCCTCTCGACGATTTCAGTTAGCTGCTCGTCTGAATGAAAATAGACGCTTAGTTTGCCCCGACGATCGGCGTAGTCAATGACGACACGAGTTCCGATTAATTTTTGAAGTTCGCCCGCGAGCGCCTCAACAAGTTTAGACGAAACATCTAGACCGATCGGAGTCCGTGGACCTGCGGTCGCACCCGCCCCCATCGATTTTTTATCGGCGATCTTTTTCTCGAGTGCGCGAACCG
>JAYSYF010000296.1:0-10554 GCA_043716655.1 Bdellovibrionales bacterium
ACTTCGATCAGCAGGTAATTGGGATATTCTTGGCCGAGAGGTTTTGGCAGGTGCGTGTGATCGATCACTGTTTTCAGCGCAACATCCGAGAAAAATTCGAAGGCGGTCAGTGGAAGGGACGCGCGAAATCGATTGAACACTTTCATCACGGATGAAAGATCCGGAATTCCAAGAATCATGACGGTCAGAGCTTTCGGCGGTGACGTCAGACGAATCGTTGCTTCAGTCACAAAACCTAAAGTGCCCTCGCTTCCGATCATGAGGTGTCTGAAGTCGAGCCCCGTCGCATTTTTCACAAGACCTTTGTTCAATTCTAAAACGTCACCAGCGCCGGTCACCACGGTTAGACCAGCGACCCATTCGCGCGTGAGTCCATATCGCATCACTTTTACGCCGCCGGCGTTCGTCGCGATATTTCCGCCGATGTGACTCGAGCCTCGTGCAGCAAAGTCGACCGGGTAATAAGCGTTTTTTTCCTTCGCATAATTCTGGAGCGCCTCGGTAACGACGCCTGGTTCGAGGCGAACCGTGCGATCAAGCTCGTTGTATTCAAGGAACCGATTCATCTTCTCGAAACTGACGACGATCTCACCATTCAGTGCGCACGCGCCGCCGCTGAGGCCGGTGCGACCGCCCGAAGGGACGAGTCCGATCTTGAGAGTGCGCGCGAGTTTAACAAGTGCGACGACTTCAGCGGTAGAAATCGGAAACACAATCGCCGATGGGTTAATGTCGTAATGTTTTGTCCAGTCGCGACCGTAATGCTGCAGCGATGCCGCGTCTGAGAGAACACGGTCGGCCGCGAAGATTTTCTGTAACTCTGGAATAAGTTCGGCTGGTTGGCTCATGTGACCAACTCTAGTGAAAATGAAGGTTGAAGGGAAGTGGCTATCGACGAGTTTGGACCAGAAACAATTAGAGGCGTTTCGCCAGTTCGCCAAGGTGCATGAAATCTGGATCGCTGGAAAGATCCAGCTGTTTGCCCTGTGAGCGGGCGACCGTAACTTTTCGCAGAGCGCTGAGCGCGGTGACGATGGCTTCATCGGCCAAGGGACCCGCGGTTTCGCTAAGACGTTCCGCGATTTCGCCGATCGAGGTTACTTCTGGAAGTCCGTAAGTTTTTCCCGTGCCTTTGAGCTTGTGAAATTCGACTTCGACTTCGGCATATTGCCGTTTCGCATGAAGCTGCTCAATAAAGGTGGCACGCGCTGGGAGCGCTTCGATGTAAGTCTTCTTTAGTTCTGCAAGAACGTCGTCGAGACTCATTATGCTGCTGCCTTCGTTGCCAATTCTTTTTCACGCCATTTCGGGAGCGAGAACCAAAAGGTTGAACCGACTCCGACTGTGCTGTCGACGCCGATGGATCCGCCGTGCTCGGCGACAAGTGCCTTGGCAATCGCGAGACCGAGTCCCGTGCCTTTGACTAACGGATTTGCGGCAGATGTACCTTGACGGAATTTTTCGAAAATCATTTCGCGGTCTTCAGCTTTGATGCCCGGACCTGTATCCGAAACGCTGACGACGATTTCACCCGTTTTTGCGCGACTCAAAGTCACGCGAACGGCTCCGCCTTTTGGACTGAACTTAATCGCGTTCGACACGAGGTTCGTCAGAACCTGCTGAATGCGGTCGCGATCGATGTTCACTTCGACAAGCGGCAAACTCACGAGTTCGAGCCGAACGTCAGCTTTGTGAGCAAGCCCTGCGATACCGTCGAGTGTTCGCTCACAGAATTCATCCCACTGGATCCAATTCAAGTGCAGCGGCAGACCGCCGGATTCGATTTTTGCGAGATCGAGCAGATCATTGATCAGTCGAATCAAACGATCTGTTTCACCTTCAGCGATTTTTATAAGTCGAAGTGAACCGAGATCCAATTGACCGACAACGCCCGAGGCGAGAAGCGAAAGGGAACCTTTGATCGAAGTCATCGGCGTTCGCAATTCGTGACTTGCGATCGAAAGGAATTCTGACTTTGCAGAGTCCAGTCGTTTCAATTCGTCAGTTGTATTGATGACTCGCTGAGCGAGCGAATTGAACGTCCGTTGCAAATCGCCGAGCTCGGTTTGATCGGGTTGCGAGAACTGAAAAGAATATCGATCAACCAGAAAGTCGAGCATTCGACGAGAGAGGCGGTTCAGGCCTTTAAAAATCAAACCGTGCACGGTCATCATCACCAAGAGCAGACCAACACCTAAGATACAAAGCGAAACGAGCATCAACGTTTCAAAGCGCGCTTCGATTTCATCGCGCTTACCGCGGTTTTTAGCAAAATGATCCGCTTCGACTTTGAGACCCTTGCGGATCGCACGACGAAGTTCGATTGGGTTCTTAGCTGCATAAGTTGTAACGGCATTTGTAAACGCGGTCTTTCGATCGCCGTCTCTAAGGCGATCCTTTTCAAGACTGAGTCGTCGGAACGTTTCATCATGATAAGGAAGATCCTGAAGCAGAAGGAGTACCGATCGAGTTTCGAGAGACTCGTTCATCACTTGATCGTAAGCGTCGATTTCACGACGCGTGTTAAACGCCTTGTGGCCGGCGAATGCTGATCCGCCGATGACGACTGCAGTTAACAAATTGAGCTGAGACTTTATAGTCAACTAGCCCCCTGTGCGCGTGCTTGGGTTAGAATCGAATCGATTTTCATGCAAATCTGAGTTGGCTCAAAAGGTTTTGGAATGAATCCAACTCCGAGATTGAGGAAAGCCTGAATATCTCGTTCATCGTTTCTGGCGCTAAGAAATATAATTGGCGTCGATACGATTCCGCTCTCACGGATTTCGGTCGCAGCCTGAAGGCCCGACTTAATCGGCATCATGCCATCCAAGATGATAAGATCGTAAGCCTCGCGAAGTGCATGGCTGACCGCCGCAGCACCATCGCCGACGAGTTGAACAGTATGCCCGCCGATTTTTTCCAGACAAATCTGGATCACGATCGAAACTGCGGGATCGTCTTCGGCTAAAAGAATATGCATAGCGCTTGCCGCTCCTTATGATGCCTTAATTGATCGTTTATCATGGAGAATTCGCGAATGAATATGAGCTCGCAGTTTGGCGATCCCTTTTTCATCCAGTGCTTCGAACTTAGTTCTGATTTCGAATGTTCCTTCTATTTTCCCGGCCGTGCAGCTAGTAACCCGCACCTGTGAATGGGGAATTCCGAGCTTGTGAAATATTTCACAGTCAACACGTACGACGTTTCCAACATGCAGAGCGTGGTCTGATTCCAACAAAACGCCGTGTTCTGTGAGACCGATAACGACGAGTGCGACTTCGCAAGTGGCAATCTCGTCGAGAGTGACTTCCGCAAAGCGAGCCACTCGGCGATTCAATTCGCTGAGCTGCGCGAGTTCGCCGACTTTTTTGATGAAGAGTTCTGGATCGAGAGGTTTTACAATGTAGTCTTGAGCTCCGACCGAGAGTGCTTTTTCGACATCGCGTTTTTCACGACGACCCGTCAACATTGCGATCGGAACGAGATCGTAACTTGGGATTGTTTTTACCGACCGGATCAAATCGTATCCGTTGTGCGGAGACATGTTCACGTCAGTGATGATTACGTCGAACGCTTGTTTACGAATTTGATCAATTGCTTCGATCGCAGTCTCGCAACAAAAAACATCGAACTGCGCGTGCACGAGCAGCGCAGAAGCTATGTTCAAAAGTTCGCGGTCGTCGTCGACCAACATGATCCGAGCCATTAGAGTTCCTCACCCGTTATTTCGGCTCATTTAGCTGTGATCAAAAGTCCTATTCGTTCTGGCGAACGCCAAAGAGAAGGAAAACGGGGCAGAGGCGCCAAGCGCCGGTTACTGCAACGAGCAACCCGACCCAAGTCCAGGGCGGGCCACCGGCAACGGCCCACGCGATAAGTGCGATGCCCAAAAGAAGGCGAATCGCGCGACCTGATTTCGAGACATTACATTTCATCTGTTTTCATTCATAACGCTTCCGCGATGGCGAAGTCGACGAAATTCCGTCAGACTTTGACCATGGAAATCTCGACGTCCCTTACACGATTGCTCGGAATTAAATATCCCATCATCGGCGCTCCGATGTTTTTAGTTTCAAACGTCGAGATGGTCGTGGCGATTTCTGAGGCGGGAGGAATCGGTACTTTTCCGGCGCTGAACTATCGCCCGATCGAAAAGTACCGCGAAGCGATTGTCGAGATGAAGCAAAAGACCAAGAAGCCGATCGGCGTGAACGTCATCGTCAACAAATCGAACACTCGCCAGAACGAAGATATAAAGATCGCGCTTGATCACGGCGTCGAACTTTTCATTACCTCATTGGGCAGCCCGGCGTCCGTCATTCGCGAAGCTCATAAAAATGGCGCGAAAGTTTTTTGCGATGTGACCAATCTCGAACACGCGAAAAAAGTTGCTGACCTCGGTGCCGACGGACTCGTTGCCGTGGGAACCGGCGCCGGCGGTCACGCAGGTCCTATTTCACCGCTCGTATTAGTGCCATGGCTCGCACGTGAAATGAAAATCCCGGTCATTCTCGCCGGCGGTGTGGCGCACGGCTCGCAAATTGCGGCGGCACTCGCACTTGGCGCAGGTGGAGTTCATGTTGGAACAAGATTTATTGCGTCGACTGAAGCCGGCGTCGACAGCGCTTATAAAAATGCAGTCGTTCAATCCAGCCCTGAAGACATCGTACTTACGACACGCGTTTCAGGAACTCCTGCCGCCGTCATCAACACGGATTACGTCAAAAAGATCGGAACCGATCTGCCATTCGCGTTAAAAATTCTGAAGAATCATCCGCTTACAAAAAAGTATGCGGTCCCGTTGATTCACCTACTAGGAATGAAGTCGCTCGAAGCCGCTGCCGTCTCTGGTCCCGGCGAAAAGCCGACATGGAAAACGGTCTGGAGCGCCGGCCAATCCGTCGGCCTCGTCGACGACATTATCGGCTGTCGCGAAATCGTCGAACGACTTGTCGCCGAATATCACGCAACAGTGTCGAAGCTTCCGAAGTGACGACCGGCGGTTGAGTGACTTTAAAAGTCGCTCGCGAAGTTAAGCGTAAGTCCGCCAGGCACAAGTCCCGGTCCCCAGATCATATTGTCTGAATTGGATTTTGCTCCATTCGACAAGGCGCTTTTCTCACCGGCTAAGTGACTTGCGCGCGCCCAAAATAACCCGAGGCCCGCGGCTGCAACAGTATCGCTGAACCAATGTGCGTTGTCGGCGACTCGGGAAGCGCCAACGAATGTTGCGACCATCAGCGCTGGAACTCCGACCCACGGGCCATAGGAATAGGCGAGTGATCCAGCCGTCGCAAAAGACGTTGACGTGTGACCCGACGGGAACGAGTACGGACCATTGTTCGGGCGTTCGCGATTTACGATCGTCGCGATCGTTCGGTGCGACACAGCGGTGAAGATAAGGGCGCGACTCATCGCTAAACCTTCGCGCTGATCCCACACGAGTTGTGCGATAGCGAGGACAGCACCGGGGTAACCGCTGCCGGTGATATCCCCAATCCGCGAAATTTCACGCGGCATACGAGTGTGATCACCATAATCAACGCGGACGTCGGAATCGTATTGTCGAGCGGTGATCGTCGCTGCACTTGTCGCAAGCAAGATTGAAAACTGCTTGGTTGAGAAGGATTCGCGGGCCGTGGGTTTAATTTGCTCTTCCCAGAGCCAAGGAAAAAAGGGACGGCCCCCCGTAGGATCGCTGCCCGGCGGACCGCAGTCGGCAGAAGCAACGGACGCGGTCAGAAGGCAGAAGAGGCAAGAGATGCTCTTGCCTCGAATCGCGCCTAGAAAAAATCTCGCGCGATTTGGCATCTTACTACTTCACCAATGGTTGCAGTTCGCCAGCTTCGTACATCTCCATCATGATGTCGCTGCCACCGACGAGCTCTTTGTTGACGTAGAGTTGAGGAACCGTCGGCCAATTTCCGTAAGCTTTGATCCCTTCGCGAATTTCGCCATCCTGTAGAACGTCGACCGAGTGAAACTTGGCGCCGCATTCGTTGAGGATCGCAGTCGCGCGAGCCGAAAAGCCGCACTGTGGAAACTGCGGGCTGCCTTTCATGAACAAAACGATTTTGTTTTCGCTCAAGATTTTTTCGATTCGACATTTGAGATCGGGATTGAGTTCAGTCATGAGAGGCTCCTTAAGAATTTTCTGGAAGTTTAGTTTGAATGGTGAGGGCGTGGACTTCGCCAGTCTTCAATTCAGCAGCAAAGACATCCATCACATGTTTGTGTTGTTGAATGCGCGACAGACCTTTGAAGGCCTGTGACGTGATCATCACCTGCCAATGATCTTCGGTCCCAGTGAGGTCAACGACGACAATTGCACCATCCGGATAGGCTTTCTCGAGTCGCGATTTCATCTGATCTGGCGTCATGGCAAGAGGTCCAAGTGTAGAGGTCCAAGTGTAAAAAAGAGATGTTTCAGAGCGCATTGTTTAGCAAATCACATCGGCTCTAGCAATGACTCAAGCAGAACCGATAGCACAAAGCATTTCCCCTATGATACGAGAGAGCCATGTCTAGTGATTCGCCCGCAGACGCGGCAGCCCATATCAAGCGTGAACGAGCTAAAGCCCGCGAACTGCGTAATTCTCAGTGGTGGAAGCAGCAGGTTGGTCCTGGTGTCTGTCATCATTGCGGAAAGAAATTTCTAAAAAACGAACTCACGATGGATCATCTTATCCCGGTCGCGCGCGGGGGTAAGTCGTCAAAAAACAATGTCGTTCCTAGTTGCAAGCCCTGCAATCAGTCGCGCGGTCACAAGCTCGACGTCGAGCGCGCCTTCGAAAACGGTTTCGATTCGTCGTTCGAAAAGAGCTCGTTTGAAAATTCAGGTTTCGAAGAGGGCGATGACTTCGACGAAGAATGATTTGCGAGATCGATGTTCACGCTACTCCACATCCACTAATTCGATTTCATAGAGCAGAGTGGCCCCTGGCGGGACGACTTGGCCTGCGCCGTTTGCTCCGTAAGCCAATTCAGGTGGAATGATCAAGCGTCGTTTGCCGCCGACTTTCATTTCAACCAATCCATCTTCCCAACCTTTGATGTGCGGTGAATCTGGATTCTGTAAAACAAATTTGTACGGAGCTTTTCCGAGCGTCGATTCGAACTGCGGTCCGCGGCCGAGCGGTTGTGTTGGATCGTAAAGCCACGACTGATAATGCACGACGAGTTGGGATCCCGCTTTCGATGCGCGACCGCGGCCATTTTGCAGATCGTCCATCATCAACTTTGTAACGACCTTCGGAAACTTGCGACTCGTCTCGAGCGAAGTCGGAGCAGGCGTCGGTTTCGGCGCACCAGGTTTTGGCGTTGGTTTCGGAGTCGGTTTAGCCACCGGAATTGCGGGTTTTGGCGTCGCTTTTGGAGTCGCCGGTGTTGCCGCAGCAGGCTCGACAGGACGTCCATCGGTCTCGGAACGGGCGGGTGAAGACTGAGCTTTGGCGGAATTTTCTTCAAGGATGATGCCCGAGATTGTGGCAAGTCCGCTCGCCGCGAGGGTGAAAACGGCGATTGTTAAAAATAATCTGACGAGTCGGTTTCGCGTTCGCATGTTGCTCAGTTCGCCTTTCGGCTTTTGAATTTTGACCCCGGCGCCATAGGGGGAATCTTAAGAACAACATGCCATGTGTGACCACAGCTCGGTACCCGGTTCTGTTTTTCCGCTGTCGTGGTGCGGCAAAAAACCTGGACCGAGAACCTTGATTGAAAAGCCCGACTATTGAAATGATGGCACCTCGCAGAACTTTTTGCGCGTCTCGGAACGTGTTCCGGGCGTGTGTTTCTGTTTTTTGAATGGGTTAGATGGAGAACAGATGGCGAAAGCGATCACGTCGAGCAGTACCGCCGAATATTTTGCTAAGAACCTGCAACAGGTTGGTTTTTCTTCGCCATTAAAGGCAGTTCTCACGACTTTGAAAGAAGCGGTCGATAACTCGCTGGATGCTTGCGAAGAGAGCGGAATCTTACCGGAAATTTCGGTTGAAGTTCGCAAAACTGGAATTGGCTCGAGCAAATCGGCCGATCTCGTTGAAATCATTGTTGAAGATAACGGTCCCGGTCTCGATCCTGAAGATCTTCCGAAAGTTTACGGAGAGTATCTCGCTTCATCGAAATTTGGTCGGGGACAAGCGACGCGGGGGCAGCAGGGAATAGGTATTTCCGCTGCAGTCACGTGGGCTCAGCTGACAAATGCGTCGGGTGTTTTGGTCACGTCGAAAACCGAAAGAATGCGTAAAGCGTTTCACGGTTCGATTGACGTCGACATCAAACAAAACAAAGGCGTCATTAAAAGCAAAGAGATGATCGATTGGGATCGTCCGCATGGAGTTCGCGTCGAGTTTCGCATTGACGGCCGCATTCAGCTGAACGGCGACGGCGGAATTCTGACGTATCTCGAGGGCACAACACTCGTAAATCCGCATTTGAAATTGAAGTATAAATTAGCGGATGCGGATTGGGTGAACATCGAGCGCGTGAGCGACGTGGTTCCCGAGGTTCCTCCATCAACTCTGCCTCATCCGCACACTATGAAGCTGGGTGAATTCATCACGCACGCTGGGATTTTTGGCAAAACTGAATTTGGCAAATTCTTAAAAACCGGTTTCTCGCGTGTGAACGACCAAACTTTGAAAGACCTCGTAAAAAATGGTCTTCCGAAGGCAATGGTTGCGATGCCCGTAGGCAAAATCAACGAAGCGCAATTTAAACAGGCGTTTCAAGTCATCGGTAAAACTGAGATGCAGTCGCCTTCGACCCGTTCCGTTCTCACGGTGGGGGAAGAAGCGATGGCGAAGTCGATTTTACGTCTTGGCGACGTCGATTTCTTCTCGGTCGTGACACGAAAACCAAAGATCTGCGATTTCAAGCCGGTCGTTGTTGAGGTGGCTCTCGCGCGTTTCTTAAATCGCGGTGCTGAAGATCAGTCGATTCAGCTTTTGCGTTTTGCGAACCGTGTTCCTCTGCAGTTCGATAAGAGCGCCTGCGCGATCACAAACGCTGTTGAAAGTGTGAACTGGCGTTCGTACGGTCTTCCACAATCTAAAGATTCGTTGCCTAACGGACCTTACGTTTTTGCGGTTTCGATCGTTTCACCATTTATCAAATTCAAAAACGCCTCGAAAGAGACGATTGACGCTTCTGACGAACTCGTCGAAGAAATTCGTCGTGCACTTATGCAGGCCGGACAGAAATTGTCCCGCCACATTCGTCGCGAGAATAAAGAGGCCGATCTCGAGCGCAAGATTTCTCACATCGAATCGTTCGGACCGATTTTGGTTGAAGGATTGATGCGAATTTCGGGCGCAAAAGAAGGTCGCCGCGCGAAAGCTCAAGAGGGTTTAAAGAAACTTTTGGGTCGCGATGCAAAAGACGCTCAGAAGGATCTTTCAGAAGCCGACCAACGCTTGAACGCTTTGAAAGAGCGTCAGGAAAAAGCCGGCATGTTCTTCACTTCGTCATCGCGAAATGAAAAAGCGATGGGAGCCAACAGCGAAGAAGCTGAAGCGCTCGCCGCTGCAGAAGATGCACGGCAAGAAGCATTCGACAGCGGTGAAGAAGGTGGCGCTCGCGGCACTGGAAAATCGGCGCGTGGCACAGACAAAGATGCTGGGCGCGGGACCGACAAGTCGGCGGTTCGTACAACGACGGCCAAAGTGATCGAGATCGAAACGAAGAAAACGACTGGCAAAGACGCGCGCGGCACAGATAAAGACGCTCGTGGTACGGATAAGGCTGCATCGACCGGTAAGGTTGCGACGACAGCTAAGAAGACGACTGATAAGTCGGCGAGGAAGTAATGGATAAAATTATCCGCATCCGAAAACTTACAAAAGATATTCCCAAAGAAGTCCGGTTGCTCTGCGATTCGATGCTTGAAGAGCTCGAGCGCGCAAACCGACCTGTCCTCGAGGCGGTGAAGTGCTCGCTCGATAACGCGTTTTATAATTCAAAAGTGGGTTACTTAACTCCTGGCGATAAACGAGTTCGCACCGAGCTTAACGTTTCAAGCGTACAAAAAATGGCTCGAGTCGTTTTTATGCTCGAAGTGTTGCTTCAGAATCTGACTTCCGGCGCTGTGAACACGAAGCGTGAGTTGTACTACATGGCGAAAGGTAAAATTAAGAAGAACAAGGACCTCAAAGCCTTGGATTTCGCCGGCCAGGACGAGAGTGACTCGATCATCGATTTCATCGGCGATATGCTCGAAGTTTACCGCGAAGAACTGAACTGCTTCGCGAATGATCGGGGTGGACAGACTTACTCACAGCAGTTGGTTGTGACTGAAACTCTTTCAGATGGAACGAAAGCCGTTGTCGACCTGTCGACTCTCGGTACGACGCCATTCCAGCCGAAGAACAAACCTCAATCACTGACCTTGAAAGCGAAAAAGAAAATCGATTTCTGTCTGGTGGTTGAGTCCGAAGGTACCGCGGGAACGCTGGTCGCTAACGGCATCACTCGTCGAAATAACTGTATCGTTCTCGGTGCCCAAGGGGTTCCGTCGAACGGAGTTCGCGGTTGGTGCAAACTGATTCAAGAACAGCT
>JAYSYF010000297.1:0-3483 GCA_043716655.1 Bdellovibrionales bacterium
GTGGCTTCAGGTACACGCTGTCCGATCACGTTGTACGTCGTGTTCCAGTCGACGAGTCTGACAGTCTGCCGGGCGTGGATACAAAAGAGACTGTCGATCGTGACACCGGTGGAGCGCTCTACGGAGGCGCGAGTGCCGCGTACATGATTTCAAACACGGTTGATATTGCTGCCGGTTACGAGATTACGAGAAAATTCCGCGACAAGTACGGTGGCAGCAAAGGCAAGCGATACGACTTGTTGGGGGGCAATACAGATTCGACCGCTGAACGAATTCGCCTTGCCGTTTCATACTCGAGCGTCGAGTCTTTCTTCGCCGGCAAAGCATGGCTTCCATCGATGATCTCGTACGAATTTTCAGACACCATTCGTGGTATCAACACAGAAAGGATAACAGTGCATGAAATCTCGCTTCAGCTTTTCTTCTAAACGCACTGTTGTCTTGATTCTTGCTTTATCGATTCTGGCAGCTTGCTCGCCAGAACTCGTCTCGCGCAAATTTACAGAAGCAAAACAAGATTTTGGTCCACAACGAACCGACGGGAATCTTCCGGTCAGTGAGATCAAAAGCAACGCGATTCCATCGGCTGCCTCAGTTCGATGGAAGGGCGAGATCGAGACGGCGGCGTGGCATCGCACGAGCGACGATCTTGGCTGGTTATCGCGGAAGCTTGCGAATCCCGGCTTAGGCAAATTCGCGTATCGAATGCACCGCGCGGTTGGCCGCGGGGTTTCGTGGGAGCACACGTTTCAAAACTCGGCATACGCTTCGGCCGCGATCGGCGAAACGCGCGAAGATACAAAGAAAGCCGTAAACTCTGGCATCGCCATGCTGAAGGCGCAAGAGCCGATCATTGAACAACTGCTGATATATCGGAATCGAAATTATGAGTGGCCCACGGGTCGCGAGTCGCTTGTTACAGTCGTCGAGTACGTCGAAGGATTTTTGAAGGCCTTCGTCCGCGATGTTGAACGAAGCAAAGTAGATAAAGCGGTAAAGAAAGAACTCGTCGAAGAACTTCGAATCAACTTTGGACCGCGAATCCAACGCATTCGCGCGCAAATTGCGCTCGCGTATAACACGACTAAAACTTACGAGTTCGTTACTCAGGTCCGCCGTGTGTTGAAAGAAGAAGGGCTCGATCTCGGTCAGAGTATCGAAGCAAAACTCGATTTGGCCGAACGACTACCGCGCGAAGTAGAAAAGATCGTCGATGCGCGAACTGCACTTTCTGTTCTGATCGACTTTTGGCGCGCGGCTACTCCGCAAACACGCGAAGATAAGTTTAAGAAGATGGCTCCCGACTTATACGACTTCCTCCACGGCAAGAATGACGAAGATCTGACGTGTATCCAGACTGGCTGCGGACCGATCACTGCACTGAAGCGAGTGCTTTTCATATTGCCTGCGATCGAAGAGTTTGGAGTCGAGAAGATTCGAAAAACCCTGGCTGACGCAGCTGAAGAGTCAATCAAGTCTGAGCTTGAGACAGAGGCCGTGAAGGCGTTGCCGGAAATTTATAAAGAAGTTTTCTCGAAAATCGCCGGAGAACTTGCTCGACAGCGATCGAACATCTCGAAGATTTCTACCGATTACGGTACTTACTTGCGGCTCGCTCTGAATCGAGTCGCGGTCGCTAAGCTCGGTTTAAAAGAGAAAGACCCGGTCTTCGGTGCAGAGCCAACGCGAATTCGAGTCGATCTCGACTTCTCGAACGCTCCAAGGATGAATGCAGTTCGTATGGACACTCGTGCAGCTTTCGTGACGGGTGCTGCCGTGATCGGTGCCGGAATGGCAGCGGCGATCGAGCTACACGATCATCACATCGAGAACGTGCTTGCTCCGAGTGGCGTCAACGCTTATCGAATTAAGCAGACGCTCGGACGGGTTTTCTTCGAACAAATTAATAAGGTTTTGATCATCGGCGGATTCACAACTGAGAACGCGAAGGATTTCGACGCACTCTCATTGGCTGAAGATGGAGATTCTGGAAACGGTCCCGCACGATTCAATCTTCGTAAACTGTTGTCGTCGGAATATACTTTTGCTGTGCCCGACCAAATCAGGCTCACACAACCAACTCGGCCAGAAATGGTTTTGGGCTCGGTGCCGCCAAAACTGATTTCGAACAGTGTCGCTGGTCAGGCGGAAATGCTGAAGGGCTTGAGCCGAATCGCTTTGAGTCTCCGCGACTGGGAGCGCACCCCGTTTGATGACGTACTGGGCGCTGTGAACTTAGCAGACTTCGTTCCGGATCTTCCGAAGGACGCCGTTGACCGAAAGCTTTTCCCCAAAGAATTATTTTATGCCGCCGCGATCGGAAATGCCGGAGCGTTGCTGCAGAACATGACCAAAAAATTGTCCACCGTGGGACTCATTGAGCCCGATGGCGGAATGCATTGGGGCAACGAATTGGATCCGTCGAAGGATCCGACAAAGCAGGCGATTGCTGCGACTGTTTTTGATCTCGTGAACGGCGAACGCTCGACCACGACAAAATCGGTGGACGTTGCACGCTTCCTGTCGGCTATCTCAGATTTTCTGCGGGCCTCCGACGGAATTGAAAAAGCCACGGCAGGAGTCCTGATGGATGTCGGCCCTGATGGTCGGCGTGCCGTCGATCAAGTCATCAACGCTCGCCAGGATTTGAAACTCCTCGTGATGGCGATGGCAAATTTCTTGTCGAGCCATGCGATCGGTGAAAAGGGCTTGGTGTTGCCTCTGTTCAGTCGATCCGTTGATAACAGGTCGTTGGGCATGTCTGGCGAACCTCAGTTGCTGGACCAGGCTGTCGTCATACGTGCGTTGCTGGACGCTTCTGAAGTGATCTCGGCAGGAATCTATCGAACTGCGGCTCTCGACCTGATGTCAGCCATGAACGCTTCGTTCTTCCGCCCTAAGCTTGGGTTCTATTCGGAAAGTGCGAATGACGAGGGCGACCTCAGCCTCGAAGTGCTGGTCTCGATTCTTGTCGCTGGTGAGCGGCTTTCTCCAGTAACCACGCCCGAACGTTCGGCCCAATGGGTGCGCGTTTCGCGCCCGTGGATCAATGCTCTGCACGATGCCGCAGAGACTCTTCCTTAATCTCCACATTTTGCTACACTCGCCCCATAGTTATTTGGGGGTCCGCATGATTCAATTCACTAGTGTTGCCGTCTTTTCGTTGTTCGCGCTCGTCACCGTCAATGCTGGCGCTGCACCTGCTGCACCTGCTGCAGCAAAGCCCGCCGTTTGTGCCGTGGACAACAGCAAGAGTGCTTACGATTTTTCAGTTGTCGATGTTGAAGGAAAGCCCGCTAAGCTCTCGAGCTACAAAGGTAAAGTTGCATTGATCGTCAACACGGCTTCGAAGTGCGGTTACACAGGTCAATATAAAGACCTGCAAGAGCTGTATGCGAAATACAAAGACAAAGGTTTCGTCGTGCTTGGCTTTCCGTCGAATGATTTTGGCGGACAAGAGCCTGGCTCGAACAAGGACATCAA
>JAYSYF010000298.1:0-3483 GCA_043716655.1 Bdellovibrionales bacterium
GTCGAGGAATTGCCTGGCTGAGTTTTCTTTGGCTCGCCCGGCAAATTCTTTCGATCATTACCTTTGTTTGCAGTCATGTTGCGCCCGTTCGTTGTTGGTACACTTGCAGTCTTCGAATTCGGAACTATTCAAAACTCGGACCATTACTTTTTGCGGCCGAAGGATCCGAGTAATGTCGTCATGAAGAACGGCTTAAAAATAAGGACGACGTGCAAAAGTGCGACGCCGATCGACCCGACAATAACTATGAACGCAGCGCTTCGAACCGATTCTGGGTAAGGCGGAAGTTCGATCGCGCCACTCCATGCCTCGATGGGCTTCACCGCGTAAGCCAATGTCACAGCAGCTATTCGAAACGTCGTTTCGACGATATGAATCAGATACTCTCCGCTTGCGAGGCCGCCCAATCGCAAACGGCTGCGACGCTCCTCCAGAATGTCGATGGACTCGATGCACAAATCAAACAACACGAGCCCAGACAGAAACCAAAGTGTCGGTCCGCTCACGTTCAAATAAAAGAGCATATAGACAATCGGTATGAACAAAAATGCTCGCGCCGTGTGAGTAAGATGTTCGAATCGTGAATCTGGATTTTCCGGAAGCCGATATCTTACTAGATGAAGAACGATTCCATCGATGAACGACAGTACAAGAAACAATCCGAGAAAAAACATGCTCGCCTTCATGAGCGCCGAAACGTCATCCATCTATATGTGTGATGCAACCGCCGTGCTCAGCAGAAACCGCCGAGCTGAAGAACCGCCGGCGTGACATTTGTGTTCGCGCTCGAGCGCGCCGTTAACGTGACATTCTGCCCGATCTACTTGGGACTCTTGGCTCGTCTAAATTATTATTGCGCGGTCGTTTTGCTTTTAACGGTCGTGCCGGCTGCAGAAGTCCAAAGCGTTTCGTCACTCAACGCTTGGTTTAAAGCTTTGTCCTCAGCGCAATTCTCAATGTGTGCTCCCGCAACTGCAGCGGCACCGAATGGTGAGTTCATGCGAAATACCGCGCGTTGAAATACCTTCGGGTATTTTTTGACGATCCCCGAAATCTCTTTACCCGAATGCTCCGTGCATGTTTGAAAGCTCTGGATCGCGGCTTTGAGCTCGCGGCAGAGTCGGACATCCGCGATGGTTCGTTCGTCAGTGTCAGCAACTGTACGAGTGAAACAGCGGCCACCTTCGTAGTCGAAACCGTAAACGTACACGGCGTCGATTCCTTGATGACCAATGTTGCGGTAGAACATTTTCGCCGCACGCCCCTCTTTATCAAATTCAATCGAATCGAGAGCGGTGCCGTTGATTAAGTACCATGCACCCTCTTTGCTTAGGAGCTTCGTTTCGTAGCGGATAACTTTCGCGCCGTTTTTCTCGGTCATCGACTTCATCTTGTAGTTCTTCTTGCCCTCGTCGGTCAGTTCAACTGACTTGCCATCGTCCGAGATTTTTAGAAATGGATTCGAGCACAGACCCGCAGTGTCGGCCGCCGCAGTGGAGACCGAAATACCGAGGCACGCGAATAAACATAAAATCTTTTTCATGGATCTCCTTCGATGAACTCGAACTAATAGAGTAACGTTTCGATAAAGCCCATCCGACACTTTTCGTAAACACACGATCTTGGTCCAGCGGAAAACGGGTCGAGTCCTGATTGCCGACGAATCGCCAATGACTGCCAATCCTTGGGGCCGTTATTCTATTAGGATATGAAATTCGTGAATTACCATCTTGAAAAACCAAAGCCCGAACTCGCCCGTAAATTAACGAAAGCATGTGACGCCGATCGCAAGATTGCTGTCTGGAACGCATTCGTCGATTCAAAGCTTCCGGGAATTACCGATGACGACTTTTCTATCGTGCCACGTGTACTTCCCGCGTCGTATCTGCCGACCATCAAACGGACCGCTTATCTCATCACAAAATTCACGATGCGTTTATTGTCGCTCCCCGAAAAAGAAATTCGCGCGATTGTTCCGAAGGGTCCGATCCGAGATTACCTATTAAACGAACTCGAAGTCTTAAAGTATCGCAATGGGCGTATCACCGGCAGTTACCGATTTGACATGGCCATCGTTGGAACTCCTAGCCCGAAAAATCCGCCTAAGCTTTTAGAGATCAATGAAATTGGCTTCGATGGCCTCGCGCGCTCTTCGTTCTTTCAAAAGACGCTGCTCGAACTCTTGCCCGAGTTTCGAGGTCGCTTCAAAAGTCTCGACACGGCAGCCGCCGAAGTTCGAAACATGCAGCGTCTCGGCAAGAAGGTCGCTCGCATTCAGTACGACAGCTATAACTGGGACGAAGAGTACCTGGTGCAGACAGCGAAGAAAATGGGATCTGAACTTCGCCTCATTTCGCCGTCGATGTTCGGCCTTACGATCGACAACGGTCACGAAGACTCGAGATTGCTTGAAAAGAAATCGGTTCGCCTCGTCGACGGAAAAATCGCGATTGGTTCGACCTACTTCCCCGACGCTGTAAATTTTAGTTTCGCCTATACGCTGAAGGACTATCTTGAAGGCGACAATTTGTATCGAGCGATCGTAAGATCCCGAACTCCACAGTACGGCCCGTTCCTAACAGGACTCGTCGCGGCAAAAACGGTTTTAGTGCTGCTCGCCGATTCAAGTTTACAAAAAAAACTTCTCGGAAATCCCAACGCGTTGGGAACTGCAGTTTTGCCTGCGGCAATCTTGTCCGACTCTTCCGTGTCAGATAAACAGTTGCGAAACGATCAAGTTTTGAAATACACCGATGGCTATGGCGGCAAACAGGTGTTTATGAATCAAGATCTGTCGAAACAACTGACTCGCATTCCAAAGAACAAGCGGCACGAGTGGGTCTTACAAGAAAAAACAAAACTGAATCTAATCGAGCTCGATGGAATTCTTTCGCGTCCGAAACAAGCGATCTCTGATTTAGGAGTCTTCGTCGAATTCGATTGGAGCAAGGGAAAGTTTCAGAATTTTGAAGTGGGCGGCCTCATGTCGCGCGCAACAAACAAGAGCCTCAAGGTCAACGTCAGCAGCGGCGGTTGCCAAGTGGCCGTGCTTCTCGACCGAAAGTCTTAAGAGCTGATGGGAAAAAATCCGCTCGAAGGAATCACGCTCGAAACTATGGTGAATACACTTGTAGAAAACTACGGGTGGGAGCTCCTCGGGCAGAAGATCAATATCAAATGCTTCAATGAAAATCCGAGCGTAAAATCGAGCCTTACTTTTCTAAGAAAGACGCCCTGGGCACGAACCAAAGTCGAACAGCTTTATCTTTGGCGTTCCGAAACGGGCTGGGATCCCCGCGATAACGCAAAATAGCAATGTGGCCGTTTGCTCACAATTGCCCATTCGCTGGACCATCCCGAGACTTTCCAGGATCTCTTACTTCCCACAGCCGTCTTTTCGATCAAACTAGATAGATGCGCTATACAACTTGGTTACCGCTTCTTTTATTCGCGACGTTCACACTCGGCTGCAGTGCAGGTCCC
>JAYSYF010000299.1:0-3428 GCA_043716655.1 Bdellovibrionales bacterium
GGCAAAATCAAAAAACGCGAAGTTTTGAGCAAGTCCGGTGAGCCAGTTAAAATTGGGCTGCTTTTCGACAAAAGTATTTTCCCTGCAGGAGCTGCCGGATCTGCGATCGAAACGGACGGTCGTTGGACCGATCTTCAGTTTAGAGCCGGGGGAAGAATGCTTCACTGCGAAAATCCAAATCGATGCGAATGCATATAACGCAAAGATCAAGTTCACAGTCGTCTTGACGAAGCGGCGCCTACCTCGACAAGACTAAGTGCAAACGGTCATAACTATTCGAGGAGACTTCCCGTGAAATCATTCATCCCAGCCATTCTCTCAATCGTCGTTCTTTGCCCACTCGCGAACATCGCCGAGGCTGCGTCAGCACCGATCTTGGTAAAGCGTTTGTCAGAAATGACTGGTTCTGGAAAAGCTCGCACGACTGAATGTGCGGTTTCCGTTGATGGCGTCGTCATCACTAAAGAATTCGACGGCATCACATCGGTTGAAGCAAAAACCTACAAACTCACCGGTACAATCGATGCGAAAATGGATGACGTTGCTGCAACAAAAGCCGACGTGAGAAAAATCGCGCCAAATGAATTTAGTTATTCATCGATCGCGTATCGAACCTCTGCCACTGGCAGCCGCGACGCCCTCATCCTCGGATTTTACGATGGTGTGAAAGGTGAAGACACACAGAACTTATCAACCGGCGCCGGAGTTTTGCGCATGGCCTTGAACGAAGCTTGCAACAAGTAGAATGAGTGAAACGCCGCGCGAACTTCCAATTGAGTTCTCTACCGTAGAGACGACATTGCCGTTTAGTTTTCGGCATCGCGCGGTTGCTTCTCCTAAGTTACTGGTCATTTTTCTGCACGGCTACTCCGATCACGGCGGAAGTTTTCTGAAACGACTTTATCCCGATGGATGGCCGGCAGCGCTGAACGAGGCGGCCATCCTGATTCCGAACGGACCCTTCCCTGTTCCCGTGAAAAGTGAAACAGGATGGCGCGAAGCCTATTCCTGGTATTTTTATCGAGAAGAAGAACAGATCATGGTCATCTCGCCGGATACCGCGATTCGCGAATGCCAACAGCTAATTGCGAAATTTGGCTATGAAGATATCCCGAAAATCTTGGTCGCATTTTCTCAGGGTGGTTATCTCGCACCGCAATTGGCTCCGAAAATTAAAAACGTACAAGAAATTGTTGGCGTCGCAACGGGCTACCGAGAAGATTATTATCCGCCGCCTGCTAATTTCAAACTTTCAGCGATTCATGGAAGTGACGACGAAATTTTTCCAGTTGCGCAAGCCCGAGTCGCACATGGGAAAATTTTGAAACAGGGCTTCAGTGGCGAATTCATCGAGATTCCGAATCTCAAACACATCGCAGCGAAAGCGGTTGGCGAAGCGATCGACTCTCGAGTGCTTGCTTGGCTAGCGAAAAAAGAATCTTAATCGAGGAGCAGCTATAGTTTGTCGGCGAAGCGAATTTTAAGCTCGTTGTCTGAAAGATCTTCTAATCCCAAAAGTTCTCGATAGGGATCTGCCAAACCAAGAACATTTCCAAATGCGATCTCAGTTTTTGCACCGAGCTGTCGCTCATCGACTATTTGCCGCCGAAATTCTGGGCCACCGAGATTCAGTAAGCGCTCCTCAACAAGAAGATGAATCACGGCGTTTTGGCGTGGAACGAGAGTCGCCTGCGAAAATATCTCATAGGTTTCTCCGCTGAAAATGAATTCAGTCATCAGAGTCGGGACGCCAAGAACGATTCCACGCGAACTTCGAAAACCCTCTAGCTCGCCGAACTCGGTCTTCAAAACCGTGCCGAAACTTTTCAGGTCCGTCGCATACACAACGATGTCGATGTCGCTTGAGTCGAGCGCGAGATCGAGCGGAAGGCTGCCGACAAGCGCAGGCGCTTCGCCGAGTCCGTCGGTACTGAACGATGCAAGTCGCGAAAGGATATCAAGCTCTCGAAGCGAGGCGTAAGCTCGCTGTTGGCGAGTCGAACCATTTTGTAAGTAATCGATCGAATAGAGATCAAACGCCACGTCTGATTGAACCAGATTTGCGCAGGTGTGAAAAGTAGTTTTCATTTAACGAAGCTCAGGCGACAATTCGGGCCGATGGACGACTCATTGCACTTCGAAACGGCGAACTATCAGTTTGCAGAACTACCGATTACTCCGGCGAGTTTATGCATCGCCTTCGGACAGGTGGCGACGCTGCATGGAATCCATCTGGGAATATTGCGAGGGTTCGATCCGACCCGTGACTGTGGATGGGTTATTCTCTCGCTGGCCTTGAAAATTCACGACTCTGATGAGAACTCTGCGCCCACTTCAAACGAATTCAGAGTGGAAACTTGGATCTCGGCGATTGAAGGGGCGGTTCTGATTCGAGAATTCCGGATCTCCTCCCCCGATTCACAGGGCCACCCCAAGGTGCTTGCCGAGGCGGCGCAAAGTTTCGTTTTATTCGATCGGACGACACGGAAAATCGTACTTCCACCCCGTGCGAAACGAGACGAGTTGAAGGGCCACCCAAGACGGCTCGGCTTTAAACTGAAAATGGTTCGCCGAAACGCGAGTTCTTCCGAACCTTCAAACATCGAACGATTGCCGGCGGCCGCTCGAAAAACAGTGACCGCTGACAATGTCGACCACAATGGGCATCTCAATAATGCCGTCTACCTGGCTTGGTTGGGTGAATGGATTGATCAACCGGCAAAAAATGGAACCCGCGAAATCGCCGTGGAATTCCTGCGCGAAGCGACGCTTGGCGATTCGCTCGATGTTTATATGGGATTCGTAGAATCGGGCTGTCGTTCGTTCGCATTTGTAAATGCCAAAACCGGCCAGCTCGCTGCCGAAGCGCAGTTTATCTCATCAACCTAGCCGCAGATAATTTACGAACTGTTTTCGTTCACGATAAACAAAGAACAAAAACGCGCCGATGAACATCCACTCTAAGAAGAGGAAGAACTTCGGATTGATGACCAGCAACTTGATGCTTGGGTTGGCCTTCTCGTCGACTAAACCTTGGCCGAACGAAAGATTATGGGCCGCTGCGGGAATCCGAATTTTCGCCGGCAATCCCTTGAAGGCTTCGCCGCTTGCTTCTTCCGCGAATGAACCACTGACGGCGCCTTCGTCTAACGATGCCATGTCGGCCATTTCCGATTCGACCGCTTCAGAGGGTGGAGGTGGAGCACCAAGCGTCGAGAAGACACCCGCCTTTGCGGCGCTACGGCCTTTCCCTCCGGTATATGCACTTCCTCCGCCCGCACCATAGCTTGCTGTCGGCATCGGCGCACTTTTCTGCATCATCTCCATACTCGCGGTTCTTGCGCCTATGGCGTCGTCATAGGACGAGAACTTTCGTGTTGGATCGCCGCCGAAAGTGTAGAGGAACAAAAGCGCTAGGACGAACCCGA
>JAYSYF010000300.1:0-3426 GCA_043716655.1 Bdellovibrionales bacterium
CCGAAGCTGATATCGTCGCTGTGATTATCGATATGAGCGAAGCGAAATGGCGCGAGAGATTTTCGAACTTCGTTCGAGAGGCCGAGACCGCAAACGGCCGCAAGGAATGGTACCTGTTCAATAAATCGGACCTTGATCGTTCTGGCGAGTGGCGCGCGACCGTCGAAATGGAAGCTGAACGACTCGGAGTTTCCGAGCGCATCATGTTTGTGTCGGCGAAGACGGGTTCTGGCCTCGAAGAATTGAAGAAAGCCGTCGCGGCTCCCCTCCACGCAAAGACGTTCCAGCAAGGCGGGGTTGTGATTACACAGGCTCGTCACGTTGAAGGCCTTCAGACGATTCAAACGGCGCTGCATAAGGCCCTAGTTCTGATAAAAAAGGACGTCAGTCCGGAACTTATCGCATTTGAACTTGGAATCGCGGTTCAAACGATTCACGAACTTCTTGGGAAGGTCTTTCACGAACAGGTGATTGACCGCATCTTTAAGGAGTTTTGTCTCGGCAAGTAATGTATGACTGCGGATTAAACGCCGCTGTTTCATAGGCATTTGCCGAGGTTTTTATGTCTTCCGGGTCCTCCCAAACCGAATCGCACTTCGACGTGATCGTCGTCGGTGCCGGCCACGCCGGCATCGAGGCAAGCCTTTCGGCGTCGCGAATGGGAGCCAAGACCGCGCTGATTACTTCGAACCTCGCGCGAATCGGCTACATGAGCTGCAATCCCTCGATCGGTGGACTCGCAAAAGGCCACATGGTTCGGGAAATCGACGCTCTCGGCGGGGAAATGGGCTTGGCGGCCGACGCCACCTGCATCCAGTTCAAACGTTTGAATTCGCGAAAGGGTCCAGCCGTTCGCGGTTCGCGGGCCCAGTGCGATAAAGATCTGTACGTCGATCACATGAGCCGAGTCGTTCAATCGAGCGAGAATCTTTCGATTGTCGGAAGCGAAGCAAAAGAATTGATCCTCGAAACGGATCCTACTTCAGCGACGGGTCAGAGATGTGTCGGAGTACGACTGGACGATGGTTCGGTCATCCGTTCACGAGCCGTTGTTCTGACGACCGGTACTTTCATGCGCGGAGTGATGCACATCGGTCTCACTCAGTCGCCTGGTGGTCGAGTCGGCGACAAAGCAACCGTCGGAATCAGCGATCAACTTCGCGATCACGGATTTGTCGTTCAACGGCTAAAGACCGGGACTCCCGCGCGGCTTCGGTCGGGCTCGATCGACTTTTCAAAGACCAGCGAGCAAAAGGGTGACGAAAAGTTTTTCCCGTTTTCTCCGCGAAGTTCTGCAAAGCTCGCACTCCCCCAAGTTTCTTGTTGGTTGAGTCACACGAATGAACAGACTCACGATGTGATCCGAAAGAACCTGGACAAAAGTCCGATGTTCCAAGGACAGATCGAGGGCCGCGGTCCGCGGTACTGCCCGTCGATCGAAGATAAAATCACTCGCTTCGTCGACAAAATTTCGCACCAAACTTTTCTCGAACCCGAGGGATTGTCGACCGATTCGATTTACCTTCAGGGCATCTCGACCAGTCTTCCAGAAGACGTCCAGCTTGAATTTTTAAGGACGATTCCGGGACTCGAAAATGTCGACGTTATTCGATACGGATACGCGGTCGAATACGATTTTGTGGAGCCGACTCAGATCCGACATTCGCTTGAAACTCGATCGATTCCTGGACTCTTTTTGGCGGGTCAAATTAACGGAACAAGTGGCTACGAAGAAGCCGCGGCTCAGGGCTTTATTGCGGGCGTAAATGCGGTTCGATCAGTCCGTTCTGAAGCTCCATTTATCCTTGGGCGCGACGAAGCTTACACCGGAGTTTTAATCGACGACCTCGTCACCAAAGGAACGCGCGAACCGTATCGCATGTTCACCTCTCGAGCAGAACACAGATTGAATCTTCGTGAGGATAACACTCTGGAACGACTGTGGAATCGTTCAACAGAACTAGGAATTATAGGTCCAGAGCAAGAGTCGCGATTGAATGGTGTCTTGGAGAAACGAAAGCAGGTTCGCGAGCAGCTTCGCGGTTTGGTTTTGACTCCAAATGCAGAGACGCAGGCGAAGCTTGAAGCACTTGGAACTCCCAAACTTTTGAAGCCGACGACTGCCGAAGAATTACTTCGACGACACGAAGTTTGTTTCGAAGATCTCGCTGGTTTTGGGATCGAAACCGATCTCGATATTTCGGTCACCGAGCCGATTGAAATCGACGTGAAATACGCTGGCTATATCGACCGCGAAAAAGTTCAGATTGAATCGAATCGACGACTCGAAAGTCTGCTCCTTCCACGAAATTTCGATTACCTTTTGGTGCGTGGACTATCGAAAGAAGAGCAAGAAAAGCTGCTCGAAAAGCAGCCCGAAACATTGGGTCAGGCGAGTCGAATGAGTGGCGTGAATCCGTCCGCAATTCAGGCTTTAATTGTTCACTTGAAATCGAAGTCTGGAGCTAAACCCGTCGCCGGAGCTTTTTCATGACCGCTGGTTCTAGCGGTCCGGCCGAGTTTGCTGCGGCCGCAAAAGTGCGACTGAAAACTTGGGCGCCCGATCTCTCCACTGCCCAACTCGATAAATGCGAAATCTATATTCGAGAACTATTGCGATTCAACAAAACGCTCAATCTGATTTCACCGAGTACTGCCCTTCGTGTTGACGCGGTGCATATTGTTGACGTGATTCGTGCCTGGGCCTTGGTCGGGCCACGAATTCCTGTCGGTTCTCTCGTACACGACTTTGGTACGGGTAACGGTTTACCAGGACTTCTCTTTGCGGCACTCGCTCCTGATCGCACATTCAAACTGTTAGATCGCGATCAGCGGAAATTGGAATTCTGCAAACATGTGATCGCCGAACTGAAACTTACGAACGTCACCGTTCGCAATGTTGACATTGTCGACCTTCCCGATGCTTCGGTGCAGGTTGCTGTTTCGCGAGGTTTCGCGAGTGTTTTGAAATCGATGACGACCAAAGCTTTGTTTCCTGTCGGCGGTCGGTTTTTTATGATGAAGGGCGAAAGCTGGGCCCATGAACTGACGGAACTACCTCCGGCGGCATTTCGTTCCTGGAAACCGGAAATGATTGGCCAATACGCTTTGCCAGATAGCCCGGCCGATTTCGTAGTCCTTCAATGTACAAAAATCGCGGATTGATCTCGAAAACCCGTTTTCGAATGTTCCACGTGGAACATTAGCTATTTTCCACCGCTCACTGAGGCTTTGAACTTCTCATCGATGTCCTGGCGAACGTCTGCCTGGGATTTCTTGTTGTATCTGTCCGTTTTCGGTAGTTTGGCCGACCACTCACGGGGCGCGTCCTTGAGTTTCCGCTGTATCTTGTAGGTTTCGAAGTCTTTTGGATCCGGCCACGGCTCCCCTTTGTCAAAGGCCTTCAGATACTCGGTTCGAGCGTAG
>JAYSYF010000004.1:0-2570 GCA_043716655.1 Bdellovibrionales bacterium
ACAAAGGACCTTCCATTTTTTATGGGAGCGATGAGGCGCCGAACGCGGCAGCCGGGACAATGGTTGGCTTCAGTCGAACCTTCGGAAGTGCGACGAGTCGTTGCAATGATTAAGCGTGAAGGACCACTTTCGATTCGGGATATCGACGACGATGTTGCGATTGAAAAAACACATGCTTGGGGAAGCCGAAAACCATCGCACAAAGCACTTCAACGTGGATTTTACAGCGGTCGTCTTGTGATCAGTGAACGTCTTGGCATGCTCAAAAAATACGAGATAGCGGAACGCCACTTTGGTTGGGAAGATTCGAGCGCAAAACCATTACCGGCAAGTGAATCTGCGGTGCTTGGTTATTTGATCGATCGCGGACTGCGATCTCAGGGTGTCATCAGTCTCGATTCGATCGCGCATCTCGATTCGAAAAAGAAGCCGGCACTGCTGAAACTGATCGAAAAGCGAGTGAAGAACCGCGAGTTGCTTGAGGTCACTGTTGAAGGATATTCGAAGTGTCGGCATTGGCTAAAAGGCCTGGATTTCGAACCTTCATCAAAGATTGATTCAGAAAAAGTTCACATTCTGTCGCCCTTTGATCCGCTTACAATTCAAAGAAAGCGGCTGAAACATTTCTTCGATTATCAGCACCGATTCGAAGCCTATCTTCCAAAAGGAAAGCGGGTATTCGGCTATTTCGCCTTGCCGGTGCTTTTGGGCGACAAAGTCGTTGCCGCAGTCGACGTTAAGACGGACCGCATCGGCAAAAAGCTTTTGCTTCAAAAATGGAGCTGGATACCTCCATTTCGCTCGCCTTCAATTAAACGGCTGGTCGAGGCCGAGCTGCATCGGTTCGAAGCTTTTCAGCTTGGAATTTAGCGAAAAGATCAACTATCCTCCGAGGCGAATCACCGCTATTCTTCTCGCTCGGGGAAACCAATGATGAACGAAGCAAAAATGTCATTAGAAGCCATGCCGAAAGCAGTTTCGACGGGCATCGCGAGAGGCAGTTCGGTGAGCAATTCGGTTGGCGTAGCAACTGGCGATGACACGTTGGACATCGATGTTGATACGGCGATGGCTGCACCGACGGCTTCCACCGAGGTTCGTACCATTGGATTTTATCGTCGCGAAATTTTGCCGCGACTTGGTCCCGAAGTTTTCGAAGTGAATCCAGCTCGCTTGGTTTATCTGGGTCTCTGCGGACTCGGTTCGATCGCAGCGTTTTGCGCCATCGTGGTTTTGAATCCGGCATGGCCAATTAAACTTTTGTTGGGCGTTGCTATCGGACTTTGCAATGGCGTCATCGGTTTTCTGACTCACGAATTGCTTCACGGCAGCGTCGTTAAAAATACGAAGCTTCAAACATTTCTCGGCTTCTTCGGCCTTATGCCATTTTTGATTTCGCCGACTTACTGGCGATACGTTCATAACCGACTTCATCACGGCAAAACTCAGCAAACGATTCGCGATCCAGATGCGTTTCCAACAATGCGCGTTTACAAAGCGAGCAAGTTCGTTCAAACGATTTTCCCGTTTACTCCTGGTTCGGGATACAAACGCAGCTATCTATATTTCTTCTTTTGGTTGTCGTTCCATGAGTTTACTGCGCAAATTTACCTGCGCTTCCGAAACGGCATTTTCGATGCGATGGACCACAAACGCGTCACGATCGAACTCTCTGCCCAGGTCGCTATTGTTTTGGCTCTGATGTGGATCGCGGGTCCATCTAATTGGCTTTGGATGGTCATACTTCCGATCGCCTTCCAGAATTATCTTTTGATGAGTTACATCTCGACGAATCACAACTTGAGCCCGCTAACGAGCGACAACGATCCACTTGTGAATTCGCTGACTGTGACGAATCATCCGTTGATCGAAATGCTGACGATCAATTTCGGTTACCACGTTGAGCACCACTTGTTCCCGACTGTTAGCGGTAAGCACGCTAAGAAGATTCACCGCGAGCTTCTGCAGGCCTTTCCAGACACGTACAAGCACATGCCAAAATGGAAAGCGATGAAAGCACTGTACGCGACGGCGCGGATCTACAAGAACTCGAAGACTTTGATCAATCCAGAAACGCTTCAGACCTACGACACCATCTGAACGGGCTTGAAGGCTAGGCGGATGCGTTCTTCGCGAGCGCACCGACAATCAAAGTTCGAATCAGACGCTCTTTAACTCCTGCCGGTTTCCACAATTCCATCCGCACGAGTTCCTTTTCATAAGGACTGGTTGCACTAAAAATTCCTCGCGCAAAAGTCCCTAGTTTACCGATGAGGTTTGCGTCCCGCAGTTTCCCAAGGGCGCGACCGATTACGAGTTCTGTTTCTGTAAAATCGGTTCCGAATGGAAACGCAGGGAACAGTGTTTTGTGCTGTAAACTGAACGAAGCGATACGTTGCGGAGTATTTTCTCGCGCGTGGGCGGGAACTTCATAATCCAAGCCCAGTTTTCCAGTCTTCTGTGCACCGCGAACAAGCTCTTGTTGAAATTCGCTATCCGAAATTTCGATCAAAGCCTGAATCACTTCTTCGTCCGTTCGCCCGCGCAGGCGAGCGATTCCATACTCGGTG
>JAYSYF010000031.1:0-22055 GCA_043716655.1 Bdellovibrionales bacterium
CTCAAGGTTGAACGCCTTGCTGAACTTCAGAGTAAGTACGTCGATCTCGAGCGCAAAGCCGTGGTTCAAACCCAGCTTGGACGTTCAAAGTCGATCATCCGGGGTGCACTCGACGATAAAGGCGAGAAGCGAGCGGGTCACACACTTAAACAAGCACAGGTTGATGTGGCTGGCGCAGAAACGGTCGTGAACACGAACGTGCGAAACGAAGCTGGATATCGACAAGCAGTCGATAAAGCGAACGCTAGCGCACGTATGTTGGACGATGTGATGAATCAACTTCGCACTTCGAAAGATATGAAGGAAGCGACGGCTGTTAAATTGGTTCAGCAGAATCGTCAGATCACTGATCTGAAAAACGAAGTCTCTACTTCACGAGTAGAAACAGCGACGGCTGAGAGTGCAGCTCGAGCAAAAGATCAGGAACTCTCGATGCGCGGTCGTCAACTCTCGGATGCAGAGCGAACGGTTGCAATGCAACAGGCGCTTGAGCGAGCTCGAAAAGAGTTTTCGAATCAAGACGCAGAAGCTTATCAGCAAGGTGATACCTTGGTGATCCGACTGAAAACAGTCGCGTTCTCAAGCGGTCGTTCTGACCTTCCATCGAAAGCACTTCCGATCCTTGCGAAAGTATCTGAAGTCGCAAAAGAATTGGACGCTTCGAAGATTAAAGTTGAAGGGCACACTGACTCGCTCGGTGGCGAAGCGAAAAACCAAACACTTTCGGAAGAACGTGCGAACGCAGTCGCGACATACCTGAAGACAACTGGCGCGAACGCGGAAATCGAAGCTGAAGGCGTAGGTCTCTCGAAACCGATCGCGACAAACAAAACGAAATCGGGCCGCGCGCAGAATCGTCGGGTCGATATCGTGATTACTCCGGGCGCCATGGCTAAAGCCGGTACTTCGGATAGTCAGCCAACGACACAACAGTAAATAGAACCAAGCTTTAGAAACTGAGCTTACTCTCTCAAAACGCGAACGAAAGGCCCCAAGGAAACCGGGGTTTCTAGTTCGCGTTTTCCTTTGTGAAAGTCGACGTGGCCCCCGAGGTCGCAGGTCGACCGCGGGCGAGCATCACGCCGCCATAACCGAGTTGAAGCGTCGTGAAATCAGTCACAAGCACAGGGCCGTCTCCCAATTTCGAAATATAAAGCCGTTGTCCGAGGTAGATGGCGACATGCTTGACCTCGTTATACGAATACCCGAGGACAATCGTGTCTCCCGGTACGAGTGCCGCTTCGTCATAAACGACCTCCAAATGCCAAAGCCTCGAGCGGAAAAACGTGTATTCGTAGGGAAGGCCATTCATCAGATGGACGAAGCAGTTGCAGTTGAATGGCTTCGCCGGAGGTCCGCCCGCCCGAATGTATTCGCGCAGAGATTTTTTCAATCCCCCAGGCAGCTCGAGCTGACGACGGCTTCCATCCTTCGCAGTTAAAAACATATACACATGCGCCGATCCAGAAATCGCCTTCAAAACCGAGTGATCAGCGGACAACTGCTGCAATCCATGGAGAGTAATCTCGCCAGCGGAATTTCGAATTTTTACAACCGGCGGCCAGGTATCCCGGTTCGTCCCGGGAATTAGTTCGGCCAGTGGTTCGTTCGTGATTTCGATAATTAGCCGGGAAGAAGTCGCTTCCGTCTCGGTCGCCGAGAAAAAAAGACCTCTACATTCGCGCTGAACCACTTTCGCCTCAGTCAATGGTGATCCGAGGGTCACCAACACCAGTGTAACGACGACATTTCGGAGTCTGGTGCTTACGCCCAGACTCTGTGATTCAGAGATTCTTTGTTCCATTGCTCGCGGACATTGCAAAAACCGCGACAAGCCTCAGCGTGCCGCTTGGGACTCGCATCGAGCTTTGATTGCCTGATTCATAAGTACGAATCCCCGCTTCGTATTTTCGAGCAAACCGAGAAGCGCACAAACTAGAATTCCTTCGAATTTTTCTCCCTGAACGAAGAGCGATCCTGCCGTTTGTTTTTCGATTCGGAAATAGTGGGTTCCGTCGAAAAGGCCCTTCACTATGAAGCTTCCCTTCCATGCTAGCTGCTTGGGCGGGTCGGACTCCACGATCGTATTTCTAAAATTGAACGTATCCGAGCCTGGGGGTCGAATGGACATTTCCATGCGCTCGCCCACTCGTCCCTCGCCCATTGCCTTCACGATGAACGGATTCCAAGCTTCGTAGGTGGAAAACGAGGTCAATTCTCGCCAAACCAGCTCGGGAGGAGCCGAAATCACGATTTCGGTTTCGATGACCGCAGTGTCGATTTCTGGGTTTCGAGTATGCCAGTAGGCCCATGCGAGCAACAACCCTTGGAGCGGCAGTCGCGCGAGCAGGACCCAATCCGGAACGTCAAATGCGGCGCCACCTTGTAAATACATCGAAACGTTCGCAGGGAAGACGGCGATCAATAATAGGATGAGACCCCACGCTGCGATCGAACGAACCTCGGGGCGAATTAACATCATGCCTAACGCCATCTCGACGGCCCCGCTGACAGCGTTTAGCACTGTCGGCGCTGGCAACATTGCCGGAATCATTTTTAGGTAGAATTCCGGATTCTTGAAATGGTTGAAACCAGCCATCACATAAAACAGTGACATCACATAGAGACTTACTTTTTTGATCATGCTTGAACTTTCGAATTGTGACGGACAAAGGGAACCGCCATCACGGATGTCAGAACTCCGAGAGCAACCAACCCTGTGAATAGGCCGCCGTCAATGACACCGACTGAATACGCTGTGTGCGCGGCAACGATTTCCATAGCGCCGCGAGCGTTAAGTAACACGGCCAATTCAAGCGAGAACAAGTGCGGCTTCCGTTGCATTCTCGACGCGGCGTAGACGCCAACAAGCTTTGCGACAATGGCGATGACTGCGATTTTTAGAAAAACGCTGAGGTCAAAAAGTTCAAACATTGGAATCCGCCAACCTAGTCCAATGAAAAAAAGCGGTGCTAGGATCCACTTTTGTAAACGGATGGCGACGTGAGGCATCGCTCGAAATTGACCGATTGCAAGTCCGATAAAAAACATGAAGACAAACCAATGGCTTCGAAGCCAATGCCCAGCAGAATCGCTAGGAAAGACGAAGAACATTAAGAGCCAGGCGGCCAAATCGCAGAGCCCCGAAAGCGTAATCGTTTTTCGGCCCAAATCAGAATCGTAGCGCTTTTTTTCTTTTAAGATTTGAATCGCGACTGGAAGAGCCGAAATACCTACGGCCGCGGAAATGAACAGATTGCCGTCAAAGAAGAGGTAACCAGCTAAAAACGGAACGCCGAATGCTCCGCAAAAACAAATAGCGAAAAATCTGGCCTCGCGTCGTAAGTCGAGAAATCGAATTTCCCACCCGGCGAAAAACAAAAAAGCACCGCCCGAAACATTCGAGGCGGTCGCAAGCCATTCAGGTATTTCGAGTTTAAGAACTGAAGGCCCCAGAAAAAGGCCGAGAAGCAGAAGACCTATCAGCTGCATTACTTCGACTTCCCAGTACGAACCAAAGTGATGCCATAGACCAAAGCGCTTTGACTCGGAATTCCCGGTCGAGTGCCGACTCCATAAGCCTGTTCGGGCGCAAGGTGTACGGTCCACTCAGCACCAGCCGGCATTTCTTTTAAGCCCCGTGCGACCATCTCGGGATCGATGTCGTCTTTGACCGGAGTCAACTGCTGCCCAAGTGCATAGCCGACTGAATAACTGCGCTGGTTTTTATCGCCTTCGACTTTGTTGCATCCCGACGATATCAAAATGAGACCCGAGACTAAAAAAGTGATTTTCATATCTCATAATGGGTCGAAAAAGCGTTAAGCGTCAAAAGTTAACAGCAGATCGCCGATAAGTATTCATGAGTTCGCGCCTATTTTCTGTGTTCGTTTGTGTACTCGCCCTTGCGACGACCGGTTGCGGAAAAAGTCTTGAAGACTTGGTCCGAATCAACCGGCCGAAAGATAGTATTGTGCCGTTTGAAGGCCAATCGTCGATAAAAATATCTCCTGGGACCACGGTCGCGACTTCTCCTGATGTTTCGATGTCAGCGCATGTCACAATCACCGATCGACCGCTAACGGGTAGCGACGTGTCTGCGAGCGTTTCCGTCAGTCGCCAAAGATCCGAAGGCGCTCAGTAAAAGCGCTTCGATTTCATCAGGTTTTCTATTTATTCTGTGCGGGATTTCGAAATGCAGGTTGAACGTTTGCGACGTTCTCGACCACTTCGCCCGACATCGACGTTTCGATGACGGCACCACCAACGGTCGAATTTACTCTTCGGTCGTGGCGTAAAGCGATAGCTTTTTCGGCACTGTAATACATCACATCTGAAACTTCGTCGGTATCGGATTTCGTGTAACAGTCGACCTTCACAAGTTCTTGCGGTCCACTTGCGAGCGTGAGCTTCACTTTGTCGCGCACAGAACATGAAGAACGATAGTTCATAGAGAACCCACTCGAGAGTTGAACAAGCGGAGTCCAAGAGACTGGCTCGGTCGATTTGAAACTAAGTTCGAACTGTACTTCCTTACCTTTTCGCAAAGGAAACACAGCGCCTGGTTGACCGACGGCTGCTCCACCTACGGAACCAAAAATCTGCGACTGCAGAGTTTTGCGAGGCAATGCTGCGAAACCCGGAGCATACCATTCGGTGCCAGCCGCTTCGGCGATGGCTCCGCCACCAGCAGGTGCACGTTTCAGTCGTTCAACATTGAACTTCAGCAATCCTTCGTCAGCGGCTTCAAAAGTCCGTCGCTCGATAAACGTCGATTCTCCGGCCTTCGTAGAACGAACTTTCCACTTCCAAGTCGTCACTGCACCCGGAGTTGGATTTTCAAGTGCGACCGGTGGCCATGCATCTGTTGCAGGCTCGACGACCATCGCAAAACTCGAGCTACCTGCAACAGGTGTCGCTGGCGCTGCGACGACGACAGGAGCAGCGACCGCTGCTCCACGCTTGCGACCTCCCGCTTCTTTGACTGCGGCGGCCTGGGCCTCGAGACCCGCTACTTTTGCATTTTGATTTTGATAAAAAACACCGCCACCAATCAAAGCCGCGATTGCAACCGCAGCGACCCACTTGCCGCCGCTGCCGCTTTCAACTGCTTGCGACGGAGGAGGCGCAGGTACTTGAACGTGAACACCCGTCTTGAGACTATTTGCCAACGGTTGAACGTCGACCGAAGCCGTGTGCGGAGTAATTTGCGCAACCTGAGGTGGAGGCGTCAGCATTGACAAAGCCTCGGCCCGCTTCATTGTGATAATTGATTCGACGTCGCGACGATACGCCTCAAGCGACGACAGCAAAACATCACCGGGGATAAATACTCCGGTTCGTTCTATCAATCTCGTCGTGTCATCGCTTGGCTCTTCAGCGCCCTTAGTCATTTGATTGCGGACTGCGAGAGCGAGAACGAACTGCCATTCGGCCTGGTCGACTTCTGCCGCCTCCAGTTGTTCTTGCAGGGCTTCGACATTCTCAATGCGAACCGAAACGAGCTCGGAATTGAAATAGCTAGGCAAATTCGGAAATTCAATCGCTTCTAACATTTTCGCGGCCTGCACTGCCGTGCGCGGACGAAGCTCTGGATCTTTATGAATGATCTTTTGCAAAATCGTCCACGTTTCTTCCGGTAGAAGTACCTGAAGATTTTCCGGTATCGAAAGCTTGTTATCTCGAATCAACTCCATTGTCGCGAATTGCGATTCGCCCTTGAACGGAGTTCGCCCCGTCAACATTTCTGCGAATAAAAGTCCAAGCGCATAAATATCGGATCCTGGGCTCGGCTCGACTCCGCGGAATAGCTCAGGAGCAATATAGTTCAGCGTACCGATGATGGCGCCAGTTTTTGTCTTAACACCTTCAGGCCCAGTTCCGCCGCCACCAATAACCTTGGCGATTCCAAAGTCGATGATCTTTGCTCGACCGTTGTTGTCGACGAGAATGTTAGCCGGCTTGATGTCGCGATGAACGATGCCCTGACTGTGAGCGTGATCCATTCCAGCTGCGATATCAGAAAAAATTGCGATCATTTCGCGAATCGACAATCGTCGTTCGCGCGACAACTGATAGAGCGATCGTCCTGGGACGTGCTCCATTGCGATGTACAAGAATCCGTTTTCTTCACCGAGTCCGAAGACGGAAACGATGTTCGGATGTGTCAGCTTTGCGAGCGATTTACCCTCGAGAAGAAAACGATTTGCGATCTCGTTGTCCGTGTGATCAAGCGGGTGCATAATTTTGACGGCAACTTGCCGATCGAGAGCTGCATCTTCACAAAGATAAACGTCGCCCATTCCGCCGCTTCCCAGCTTCGAAAGGATTTTGTACTTTGCAATGATGTCGCCAATTTGAGGCTTGCGTAGTTCGACCGTCACCAGTCACCTATCGGCAATCTCGCTTTGAAAGCAGAGACTAAAACGCGTATTTTAAACTTGAGTAGGCCTCGCCCATGGCCTCGCGATACGGAAGCCCAATCGGAGCAGAACTCTGAGTGCCAGCTTCGAAGAGGCTAACTCGATATCCAACACCAAAGGCGAGTTCGGTTGTGAAATCGTAAGACAAATATCCGCCAAATTCGTAAAGCTGATTGGCGTCGGTCCAGGTTCCGATCAGAGCATCTCCGCCAGTTTTCCACTTGTCGCCTAGACTCATTGCCACGTTCAGGCCGGTTTTCGCAACCGTGTACCCTTTTGAGAAATTCGGTGAGCTTGAATTGTTGTAGGTGCTAAGTCCGCCAGCCCAACCGAGCTTCAACCAACTCCATTTCGTCTGCCACCAACGCGTGTAACGGCCATCAAGACGCGAGTTACTTTGAGCCGAGCCTTGAGCGTTAGATGCGCCGAACTTCGAATGGTATGCGCCACTGATCGAATTACGCCCATCGTTGTATCCACCTCGGAGACCGAGAACGTGAACGCTTGCTGGCTCGACTGACGTCGCCAATTGTTCACTCGAGACGAGTGCAGTCGCGCCGCCTTCGAGCGTAATAGACCACGGACGGTATCGTCGAACCGGTTCTTCTCTGATGACCGATCTTGCTTTTGAAGTTTGGCGCGCGACTTCGGATTGCTGACCTGCGAAGTCATCTTTGAGTTCATCCGAAACTTCGGACTTCTGCTCGTCAATGTTCGCGATCACACGAATTCGCACCGGAGGAGCAACGGCTTTTACGGCTGTCACTTGTACCGGCGAAGAGAAACTCGAAATTTCACCGCCGCTCGCGACGGAACGAACGCGGAAGAAGTATTTTCCGGCTTTTGCTAGCGGAATATCAATACGTGGCTCGGTGACATACACCGTCCGTGTTTTCTGCGCAGCGAACGCCAAGGTCTCGGAACCTTGCAAAACCCATCCGCGAGCTTTCGATAAGCCACCGTCTTGAAAACGTAACTTCGCCTGAGCCTCTGGGCCCTTCCCTTTTGGAAGAACGAAAACGTTTTTCTTAAAGGCGACGATCGAAGGATTCTGCGCGACTGCGATTGTCGGTTTGATGAACACTTCGCCAGCGTCGCTCCACGTCTGACGATCTCGCGAAATTCTCCAAAAGCTTCGACCTGGCTTCCATTCTTGAATGACGGTATTTCGGCCCGAGGCTTCTCGTTCTGCCCACGGTTTCGAAAAATTCTTTTCCTTCGCAATTTGAACGAAGACTTTGTCTCCAGGCTTTGCACCATTCCATGCGAGTGCCACCGGAACTTTCAACGTTTTCATTCCCACGCGGCTCACAAGCGCGCGTTTTCCACGACGCTGGTAAACTTCTTGAACTTTCATGATCCGATCAATTTTTATAGTCGGCTCTTGAATAGAAAGTGCTTCGATCGCGCGAGTAGGTTCTGGTGGCGCTGGAATCGCCATAGCTATTTCCGGACCTTCTCCAAGTGGAGGAACTTCCGGTCTTGGTAACGGCTCGGTGACAGCTTCTAAGATAGGTTCTGGCTGCAACTCTGGTTCTGACATCGGATCGGCCTGCACCGTTTCCGGCAGCGCCTCTGTTGATTTTTCACCGATCGGTTGAACCGCCGGCTGTGGTCGTGCAACTTCAGGTTCGGTCACAGCAACAGGTGCTGGTTCAGCTGGAAGAACGTTTTTAATCATTTTAGCGATCGTTTGACGTTTTTTAGAAAGTCGAACTTCTGAATTTAACTCGCCAGCTTTCGGAATTTTGATTTTTGGAGGAGCACTACCTGGCGGAGCAGAAATATCCATCTCTTGGCCGGTAACGAGATTTCGAACGGAGGCACCCCTGCGAGTGACCGCGATCTTACCCTTAAGGGTCCGAACGCTTCCCTGTCCGCCGCTAGCGCTTAACTCGAGTTCAGATTGTGAACCCGAAAACTCTGTGACTTCACCCGAAATGGCAATTTTCATATTGCCGGAAACCTTGATCTTAACTTTTCCGCGCGCGACATCTGGAATCGTAACACCATCGACATCGTCGAAAATGACGAGTGTCTCTTCGCCGAGTTCTAAAATTCCGCCCGATTGCATTCTAACTTGTGCATGCGATTGTTTACCAGAATAGATTGCGTCGCCGCGAATGACATCGCTCTGAGGTTCGGCCTGATACCAGCTTTCCTCTTCAACAGGTTTCTGACGAACATCGGTTGCCACCGTCTGAACGACGGCAACTACTTGCCCACCGGATTCGGCCGCGATCATACCTGGCATCTGCGAGAAAAAGCCGGTACTAAATTCGATCGCGCCAAAACAAATTAGAAGAACAAAAATCGCGAAGATTTTGTTCTTTTTCGACATGTCCCAGAATTGTGTAAATGCTTTCACTCTCGTAATTCCTCACGAGCTATATCGGAAAACGTCTCAAAATGAATAAGGTCGAGTGCGGGCTTCTGGACTTAGACGTAGGCCCGACTAGTCGAGTTCCGCTATGAACTTGTCCGCTTCTGCGATGGATTTCTGCATGTCAGCCAAAAGCCGCCCAATATCTCTTTCGATATTCTGACCTTCGCCCTGAAGTGATGCGACCGCTTTCGCGTTGAGATTATGTTTTAGATAGAGGACCTGGTCGTTCAGTTTACGCAGGATTGGATCCATTCGGCTTTCAGATTTTTTGAGGGCCGATAACATATCGCCGTACTTTTTTTCAGTTTTCGATTTTAAATCGAGACTCTTCGCTCGAAGCGAATCGGTTTCGATACTCGACGCTTCTTTTTCCCACTCTCTAAACAAATCCCCAGCGACCGTTTCCATTTCCTTGATGCTATCTCGGACGCCGACCGCATCTTTTGCGGATCGATCGTAAGAACCTTTCGCCTTAGAATAGTTCTTCTCTATCGCACCGCCGTCGAAAGCATAAACTTTTCGAAATGTTTCGAGCGCGTCTTGAAACGATTTGCTTGCTTCCTTCTGCTCGTCCTTTGCTTTACCAACCCGACGTTTTAGTATGTCACGTTTTTCAATTCCGACCGTTTCAAAAGTCGAGTACATCGTTTTTCGAATCGTGCTCTGGCAGCCAAGTGTCGACGTGATCAAAACTCCGATTGCGATAAGCGTAAATATTTTCATTTGCGATCTATCCAAACTGTTTGAGCATTGGTGAATTCGTGAAGTCCAAAATGAGAAAGCTCCCGACCGTACCCACTTCGTTTGACCCCTCCGACTGGAACGCGGGCATCGGTCGCAGACAATCCGTTAATAAACACGCCGCCGGTTTCAAAACGTCTCGCCATCGCGCGCGCTTTCGCTTGATCGCGTGTCCAAATTGCACCGCTAAGTCCAAAGTCGCTTGTATTAGCAAGTTCGAGTGCATGTTCACTGTCACGCGCGCTGATGATGGAAGCCACCGGACCAAAAACTTCTTCGCGGAAACTCGTCATAGCGGGAGTCACTGAGGCTAATACCGTCGGTTGATAGAAATTTCCGCGCTCGAACTCTTGGCTCAAAAAGTCGCCGCCAAGAATCAGGCGTGCTCCCTGCTGAATACTGTCTTGCACCTGCTTATGAAGCTCAGCTCTGAGATCTTCGCGCGCCATCGGACCGATATAAGAATCCGGCGCTTCGGGATTTCCGATTTTAAGTGCCTTTACCTTTTCGACGAACAACCGAGTAAATTCAGGAAGCACCGACTGCTCGATGATCAAACGTTTGGCTGCAATACAAACTTGCCCGGTATTTTGAAATCGGGCTTCGGCTGCACTGCCTGCGGCTTTTTCAAGATCTGCGTCGTGTAAGACGACGAAAGGATCCGATCCGCCGAGTTCTAGGACACTCTTTTTTAAAACGGATCCAGCCGTTGCCGCGATCTCGGCACCTGCACGGACACTTCCTGTCACGGTGACCGCTGCGATCCGCCTGTCTTCGATCACTTTACTGGCGAGTTCATGATCAATGTTCAAGACACTAAATGCGCCGGCCGGCAGTCCACTCTCGGTCCAAGCGTCGAGCAACATGTAAGCTGAACCCATAACGTTCGATGAGTGTTTGAGAACGTAAGCGTTTCCTCCCAACAAAATCGCGACTGCTCCGCGCAGCACCTGCCAAAACGGAAAATTCCAAGGCATGACTCCCAAGACTGGGCCAATTGGAAGGTATGATACGTAGGCTTCTCCATTCGTCATCGAAGTCGATTCATCCCGCAAGAAAGCGGGACCATTCTCTGCGTACCATTCGCTGAGGCCTGCACATTTCTCGATTTCCGCTCGAGCTTGCGTGATCGGCTTTCCCATTTCGCGAGTGATCATGAGTGCCATCGCAGGTTGATCACGACGTAGAATCTTTGCCATTTCCGAAATGACCTTCGTACGTGCCTCGATGGATATTCCCCGCCACTGACGATAACCTTTGTCAATTTTGACCAGTTCAATCTCGACTTCGCGCGGACTGCTGAAGGGATATCGCTGCAATTCTTGTCGATTGAAAGGGTTGATTGAAATCGCGAATTGACCCATGAAACCTCACTTGCCTGACCAAGCGTACCAGGGATTGCCCCAAGCACCGCAACATGATTTTCTGGGTTCATGAAAACTCAATTCCAGGCGCAAGACGTGGCGAATGAAATGAAGAAGCGTGGTCTTGCACTCGAGATTATCGGCGATCCAACAGCTAGGTTCATCGGGATCGGCGCCATCGAAACTGCTAAAGAAGGCGATCTCGTTTTCGTCGACAAAAAAGAGTACTTCGCGCTTATCAACGAGAAAAAACCATCTATCGTTATCACGTCGAAAAACTTAGCTACAATGATCGACGGCGTTAAAGGCATTACATTTATGATTGCGCCAAACGTTGCACTGGCGCACGCGTGGATCAAACAACATTACGCGGATCGAGACTTTGCGAAAGCCGGCTGGAGCGACCGTATTCATCCCTCAAGCGTTATTCACGAAACGTGTGAAATTGCATCGACCGCGATTATCGAACCTCGTGTCGTGATCGGAGCTGGTGTAAAAATCGGCGAAAATTCGCGCATCATGGCCGGTGTCGTTATCGAGCATGACGTCGTCATTGGTGCGCGAACGATTCTGCATCCGTCTTGTGTCATCGGCTACAGCTGTCGAATTGGAAACGACGTCGTCATTGGTTCAGGCACAGTGGTCGGATCAGAAGGCTACGGATTCGCACAAGACTCTTCGCGAAAGAGTTTCCCAATTCCTCAGACAGGCATCGTGGTGATCGAAGATCGTGTTCGACTCGGCGCCAACTGTTGCATCGATCGCGCGACTTATCGCGAGACGCGCATCGGAAGCGGAACAAAACTCGACAACCTTTGCCACATTGCCCACAACGTCGAGATCGGACAAGACTGCCTGTTAACATCTATGTTGTGTGTTGCCGGTTCGACAAAAATCGGGAACCGCGTCATGTCGAGTGGCCAAACGGGAATCGCCGACCATGTTTCCGTCTGCGACGACGCCGTGTTGTTGCATCGAGCAGGAGTCACCAAAGATATTGAAAAGCCCGGAGCTTACGCTGGGCTTCCAACTCAACCACTCTCTGATTATATGAAAAATTCGGCCGTCATGCGAAATGCGGTCGAACTGAGAAAACGCATCAGTGACCTTGAAGAGAAACTAGCTGCAAAAAACTAATTCTTGTTTGGTTTTGCTGCGACCGATTCGCATGCTCTTTTCTTTATCGAACAGCTATACGCAATCGGCACAATTGCGCCGTTAATGTTGCGAACCAAAGTCACCCGCACGCGGTCGTTGTCGATCCACTTCGGATCTCTCGCACCCTCGCCCTTGGCCGCGTGCCAGACTTCGAGGCATCTCGCACGTTTCGAACAATCGAAAAGTCGCGCTTCAATTTGGGGATGATTGCTTTCGAAGTCGTCTTTTGCAGAAATGAACGCCGTGTTCGTCACATTAAATAGCGGTGTTCCGTCCACCCGCACACTATGTCCATGGGTACGCGACACAACCTCAAAAGCGGTTCCGTCGATCGAAGTTAATTCGCGAACATCGAATCCAGCTTCCTTAGAATCTGAACCATGTGCTGTGGCGAAAAACATGAGAACGACCATGGCAGCGAGACTTTCGATCAGTTTCATCACGGCTCCACAATTGAAAAGCGAGGATCAAGTCCTGATCTTACGCTCTTTCGATCGCGGGCGGATACAGAAATTGTGACTTCGTTCCCATCGCTAACGAAACGCTGACCAGGATTCGAATCGAAATACCGATAGAACTTTTCGAGTTCTTGGTCCCGCGCCTGGATGCGGGGAATGTGCTTTGCTTTGAATTTATTCGAGAACGGCGACGGCGCCGGTCCAGAGCCAACTTCTAACAGCGCGTCGTGATTATAAGATTCGTCCTCGTACTCGCCGACCCGCGCCCACTCATCGAACTTTGGATAAATGCCGAACGGCAGAGCGATCGAACGAATGCGGTAGCCCGGAACACTTCGCGTGACGAACTTCTGAAGCCCCGCTATTTCGCGAGCGACCTCAACTTGCGACAACCGCGACAACTTCGGATGTGTCATCGTGTGATTGCCGATTTCAAAACCTGCGCTCACAAGATCTTGCAGAAGATTTGTTCCAGAAGGAGTCACGAGCTGTTTGGCGGAAATCAGGTTCAAATAAAAAGTACCAGCGACTCCAAAATCAGGATGCGTCTTCGCGAAATCGAGAATGATTCCTACGGCGGATTCAGGATCCCAGCCTTTTTTATTTTGCGTAAACTGTTTCGACGCTCCGTCATCGAACGTCAATACGACCGGTGTCTTACCTGCGGTCGTTTTAATTTTCCCGTCGAGTAAATCGCCGAGGCTAATCAGGCAGTAACCGCGGTCGTACAAATTCTGAAGATCGCGTCGGAAGTTTTCAGGTGTACGACGCCACTCGGCCTCGCCGGGACCGATCTGATGATATTCTAAGATCATCACTTGCCCGACTTCGTTGGCTCGCAAAGCCGAAGCAGATTGTGCGACCACGGTGCAAAAGAAAGATAGCGCGAGTCCAAAGACGGAAACCGAAATCAAGGTCACAGCTGATCGCCTACCGAAACGCCTGCTTTTTTCTCGACGAGCCCCGCAGCTGTGTAGCGTCCCGAAGCGTTCCACAACATGAAACCACTTCCACCCGCTTGATTCGACGCTTGGATCTGCGCGCGAATTTCGTCGCCGCCATAGAATTTGCCGCTGAAGCTGTTGTAATCCTTAAATGCTTGCAACCAAGGCCGCACGGTCACCTTCGCTTGCGTGCGCACGCGGTAGCGTCGCACCGAATCGCCGACGATCGGGCCCGGGCTCTCGGGTGGATTTGCGATTCCACTCGTACCTTGTGCATAGCCACTTGGGTAAACCATTGGGCAAACGAAATCGAGGTAAGGAGTAATCGTCTCGAGATGTTGGCCGATCCCGCTATCACGCGGTTCGTGTCCTGTTATTCCGAATACATCGGCAGCGACGAAGGCACCAAGCGCACCCAATTCCAAACGTGCTTGTTTCAACAAAACCGCGATGGCAGCGCTGCGGGTTTTCCAATCGACTTTTTGCGACCAGGCGATGTTGTTAAGATTTCCGTCAGTTGGAAAACGGACGTAGTCGAACTGAACTTCATCGAATCCCATTTTGACGGCTGAAGTCGCTACTTGAAGGATATACTCGTGCGCCCGAGCGTTGAACGGGTCGAGATATCGTACGCCATGGCGATCTTCCCATGGCTGGCCATCTTTCGCGAGCAACGCGAGTTCCGGGTCTGTGCGGGTGATCGTATTGTCTTTGAAGGTTACGATGCGGGCGATGAGGTAAACGCCCATCTTTTTAAGCCGAACAACGTGCTTCGCGAGATCATGATGTACCCGACCGTTGTCGTCTTTCACATCGATGACCAGGGCGTTAACCTCCGTCGACTCGATCAAACGCAAAACGTTTTGCATCATTTTATCGTTCTGTTTAACCTGCCCGGTTTGAACATAAACGCCGCGGATGACGAGCGGCTTTAAACGAACTTCGAAACCCGCCAGTTGCGGCTGAACGACTAACTTCTGATACCCCGGTTTCCGAATCAGCAGACTCTCGTTCGCGTTTCCAACCTGCACCCGGAATTTGCCATCGTTTCCGGTGAGGTATTCAACCCCACCGGCGACAACGGATACGCCCGCCGCAGGTCGGCCGGCTTCGTCGGTGACACGGCCATCGGAAAAGCCACTCTCGGCAAAGCCGGCCCAAGTCGGAGTCGCGACGTCGGCCGCAATCACTTCGGGAGCCCCAGTGGTGATCGGTTTAGAGAGGGCTTCGCGATTTCCGCAACCTGCGATAACAAGAGCCGAGACGAAAAGTGCCATAATAGACACGCTATTAATTCTTGATCCGGATGTGTGCATCGCCGCAGACATTACAAGCGCCATACCAAGTCGCCGATTGCATAAAAGCGTTCCGGCCATTTGTCGCGGGAAACTAATTCAGGGAGGAATGCACTTCTCTTCTATTGCGTAGCCGGAAGCTCGTCTTTTTTCAGAAGTTTTCGAAGGCTGATGAGCGTGAAAATTCGGTCTTCGACTTTTCCGACACCCAAAAAGTACGAACGATCTGCCGCTTGCACTCCGATGGTGGTCCGGCGATCCATCTGGGACTCTTCGATGATCGTTACAGAGTGAACCCGGTCGACGATCGCCGCCAAAGGACCAGAATCGGTCTCGAAAACGAGTTGGCAACGGGTAGCATCCGAACCGGCGACGCCCAAGCGTTCGCGCAGGTCGATCACGCCAATGATTTCGCCCCTTATATTGATAACACCTTTAAAGAATGTGGGCATGTGCGGGATTGGCTTCGCCTGGTGGAACTCAATAACCTCGCGAATTTCAACGAGCGCCGTCGCAAACAGCTCATCGCCCATCTGGAAAATCAGAAACTTCTGCGCATCTTCGGCCTGTAGATCCGGTCGAGTATCGTGTGACACGTTAGCCTTCCTTACTGCGATGTGAAATAGCGTCGAGCCATTTCAGAAACGTTCAGAATAATGCAGGGTTCACCGTCTGATAAAATCGTGGAACCGCTGTAGTACGTAACTGTAGTTAAATGTCCCATCAGAGGACGAACGAAGATTTGTTGTTGTCCGATGACGGCATCGACTCCGAGCAACAGTATATCCTCGGCGAGGGGAACGACGATAGCGGGACGCGGAACTGCCGAACGTTCGGCGGTGCGATCCGCCCACGTAATGTCTTTGTTTTGGGACAAGAACAAATCGACCAACGCGACGGGAACAATTTTCCCCCGTAAATCGATTGCCTGTTCGTGATCACCGTCGATCGAATTCACTGAATAATCGCGCAAATCGATGACCTCTTGAATATCACGGTTCGGCACTGCGTAGAGCGAACCGTTCACTCTCACAATGAGCGCATCAATGATCGAAAGGTTCGTCGGAAGCATGATCTGGATCGTTGTGCCTTTTCCGACCTCACTTTGAACATCAAGCTGTCCGGCCATTCGCTTAACCGTCGCAGAAACAACGTCCATACCGACGCCGCGGCCACTAAGTTCCGTGACTGTTTCGGCAGTTGAAAAGCCTGGCAAAAAAATGAGCTGCAGCTTTGCTGCCTGGCTGATGTCCGCGTTCGCTTCGAGCAATCCTTTTTCGACCGCTTTCTTGAACACCTTTTCTGGATCAATTCCGCGACCGTCGTCTTTGAAAATAATGTTTACGCCTATACTTGTGTTCTCGGCGATCAGCTGAATTGTTCCATGGGGTGGCTTGCCGTTTTTCACTCGCTCTTCCGGAGTCTCAATACCGTGATCGACAGCATTTCGGCCGATGTGAATCAGCGGTTCAACCATGCCTTCAACGATGAGTTTATCGAGCGCAACTTCTTCACCTAAGCGCCGTACTTGAATTTGTTTATTTTCACGCTTCGCCGTATCACGAACCATCCGTTCGATTTTCTGAAAAAGCCCTTCGACAGGAATCATTCGAAGGCTAAGGGCAGCGTCTTGCAAATCTTGGGTGAGCTTAGATTTCAAATCGATGACGTTTCGGACTGCCGGCGTATTGAGCGCGTTATCTAAGGCTGCGCGTACCAACAACGACTGATGAAGCGAGATTTCTCCGACGAGCTGAATGAGTCGATCAAGTTTCGAAGCCGCGACTCTCAGGGTCTCGTCAACACGAGGCTCTGTACGCCGCTCACCGTCGAGACTTTTGCGAAGCGAGGCTTCCATCTTGGACTCTGGTTTCGGTTCTGTTTTCGTTTCACGCTTTGGCGATGACTTTGACTCGGGCTCGTCTACAGGCGCAGCCGAACTATCGGTGAGAAGATTCAGCCGAACTTCTAAATCACCTGCATCGAATTCTTGTTTGGTATCCGGATTTGTTCGAATCGCTTCGACCCAAATGCGAATCGTACGCTCGATATCGAGCAAGATCCCGATAACTTCTTCCGTCGCCGTCATCTGAAGACGCTTCATGATTACGAGGTGGTCTTCGATGTGATGCAGCTTTTGATGCATGGACATAAAGCCCACCATCCCCGCGCTACCCTTCAAATTGTGAGCGCAACGTAAGATTGGCTCAAAAGCGATCGGCCCAGTCTCTTCATTCAATGCGAGACAAAATCGTTCCCATTGTTGGAGGACGTCGGTTGCGTCCTCAAAAAAGGCCGCCATAATCTCTGCGTCAATTGCACTTTCAGAATTTTCCACTTTCAAAAGAATAACAGCCCAAAGCACAGTGTGACTATGTTGAGACGTCTCAGAAAAATAAGCTCGACCTAGAGCGAGCCCCAAACCTCGATTCAAGACATCGTTTGTAAGAGAGAAATTCGTCACGGTATGATGAAAGCTATGACGACAAGAGACGGAGCTTTTACCTTGGATAAAAAGACAGTCCTGTTAGTGGATGACATGCGCACAATTCGCCTGAAACTCCGAAAAATCTGTACTGACTGCGGTATCAAGACGATCTTCGAGGCCGGCGACGGCAACGAAGCTTACGAGGTGCTGAAGAATTTTAACATCGATCTCGTTTTGAGCGACTGGAACATGCCGAACATGACCGGCATCCAGTTGGTTCGCAAGATGCGTGAAACACCGAAGATGGCGAATCTTCCGGTTGTTTTCATCACATCCGAGACGGAAAAAAGCGCAATTCTTGAATCGCTTCAGCACGGAATCACAGATTACGTTGTGAAACCGTTTGCAGATGCGACGGTCAAAGAAAAAATCTGCGCAATCCTTAACGCTCCACCAAAAGTGTAAGTCTATGAGCACGTCACCGACGCCGAACGTACCGCCCAATCCGAACGAAATCTCGAGCAGAACTCTGCAGGGCGTTCACTATATAAAATTGCCGCCGATTGTTACCGATAATTCCCTCTTGGGACTGATCGAAACTTTCAAGAATTGGTCAGAACTCAAAGTCGAGATGCATGTACTCGATTTCGGAAAACTCACGAAAGCTCCGTCTGGCTTCTATCGCTTGCTTCAGACGTTCGAAGTACAGTTGAAACAGAACAACTTAAAGATGCTTTCGATCAATATGGACGAGGCAATCACTGACCAGATTCATCAAATGAGTCTTCAGGCGACATTCAATCAGAGTCGCGAAAGTGTGAAAGTTGACCTGAACAAAAAGTTCGGTGACCCCAAGTCGAAAAAACTTTTGTTCAAGTACTTGGTGAATGCGGCTTATGAAGCTGTCCACTTGACGCTGCAGTCGACTGTTTCTTGCGATGAGAATTATTTTTCGAAGGTTGAAGCTCTGCCACTCGGCGAAATCGATTTGATCAGCGTTGTTCCCGTGAATAACGAATTCATGAGAGCCGAGTTTCGACTGTGTTCATCCGTCAAGGTTTTAGAGCGCTTCGCACACGCGATGCTTGGAAAAGATCAGATTGTCGACGCGGACCTGGTCGAAAGTATGGCTCTTGAACTTCTGAACATGATCTATGGCCACGCGAAATCTAATTTGAATGATAAAGAGAAATTCCGACTTCCCTCGGTCATCCCGCGAATCGTTCGAAAGAAGGATCTCGGCCGCATCAAACGATCGACACCGCCTGAATTGACGATCATGCCAATGGTCACCCCGATGGGATCATTCTACATTGAAATCGACTTCGGCAGTCTGAACTAGACTAGACCCACGGCTCGGTCTCGAGCCGTTTACCTCAATCCACTTAATGTATCGTGTCTCATATCCGATGAGTTGCCGGTATCTACGTTGATTGAGGTGCATTCCGTGAAGATAAAAGTTTGGCTCGCTAAATTTAGCATACAGCAAAAGATGGTGTTCCTTCTTACCTTAGGAATCACCGGATTTTTAGTCTACTTCTCGGCCAACCTGGTGATTTCCAAGGGAAATCAAAATCTCATGCAGTCGCTGGTGGAAGACCATCTGCCGATGCTCGAGGTTTCCGAAAGTCTCAGCGTCAATCTCGGAGCTGTTAAACATTCGGTCGTGCAAAACGCATTTTCTGCCGGCATGGACGGAGTCGCAAGTCTTGAGTCAGCGAACGGACGCGTACTAACATCGTTCACAGAATTAAAAAAGCGTGGCGCAGGAAGAATCACAGACCTTGAAGCGATTCAGCTGCGTTACACCACGACATACAAAACCACGAGCGACATTCTTCAGAACGTCGTCGCAGGTCTCGATACACTCGCTTCGGTCCAATCAAAACTTCAAGCTGCTGCGACTGAATTAGCTGCCCTCGAAAAGTGGTCTGTCGCTCTAAAAGAAAAACAGACTCTCGAACTTCGCAGCTCGGTAGACTCGGCAATTGTCGGTTCGCAGCGTGCGATGACTGCAGGATGGGCTCTGATTCTCGCGGGTATGCCTTTCGCTATGTTGTTCTTCTTCACGATGCGCGAAATCACGGCGAAGCTGCAAATTGTCAGCACACGTCTTCTCGACGTCGTACAAAGTGTTTTGAATATCTCTGGTGACGCATCGGCATCATCGTCACGTCTCGCTTCGGCGTCGGGCCAACAGGCAGCGGCAATCACCGAAAGCGTAAGCAGCATGGAAGAAATGAAGAGCATGCTCGGACAAACTGTTCGGCACTCAGCAGAAGCGCTTAACTCGTCTGAGGAAAGCTTTCGTGAAGCTGCAAACGGTCAAGAAGTTATCAACGAGATGCGAAACGCCATGCTCGACATCGAACGCGCCTATGCCGAACTCGAAGTCGTGAATCAGGTTGTCTCGTCGATTCGAAGCAAAACCAACATCATCAACGATATCGTTTTCAAAACTCAGCTTTTATCGTTCAACGCTTCGATCGAAGCGGCTCGCGCTGGTCAGCATGGTCGAGGATTCTCGGTCGTTGCCGCCGAAGTCGGAAAACTCGCTGAGATGAGCGGTCTCGCAGCACAAGAAATCGGAAAACTGCTCGATCACAGTACGAAGAAGGTTGCCGAAATTGTTGAGAGCACAAAAGGCAAAGTTGCTTCTGCGAACCAAATGTCACAGAAGTGTGCGACCGTTTTCGAGCGCATTACAGGTCGTACAGCCGAAGTTAAAACGATGGTCGATTCGATTACAGGTGCAGCTTCTGAACAAGAGGCAGGCATCCAGCAGGTCAGTCGCGCTATGATGGAACTTAAAGATACAGCCGAGCAAAGTGATAAATTGGCACAAGACATTTCAGAACTTTCTGACTCTTTACGTGGTCAATCTGAGACGCTTGCAGCAGCCGTCGAACGTCTTGAAACACTGGTTCAAGGGTCTCGTTCTGAAACAGCTCGCGTTGTACCGATGAATCGTGGTGGGACACCTCAGCAGGCGTCGAAGCCGCAACGCAAGAGCGCCTAAGGCCTATTGACAGATATGAGCAGACTCGAAATAATTGACGAGCATACGAATAATTTCAGCTGGGGTGACGACGAAGTGATAATGCAAAAAGCCTCTCTTATTGCGCTACTCAGCCTGACGCTTCAGGCACCGTCCGCCTTTGCGGACGCTGCGCAAGAAAAAGATTTGATCAAGGCTGCAATGCAAGGCGAGTTATCAACCGTCATGGCCCTCGTTGAGAAAAGCGTAAGCGTGAATAGCGCAACTGAAAAAGGTCTTACGCCTTTGATGCTAAGTTCTCTTCAGGGGCACGTCGATATCGTTCGATTCCTTCTGTCAAAAAAGGCGGACGTAAACGGAAAAGACAACACCGGAACGACATCTCTTATGGCCGCATCGAAGCGCGGAAACCTTGATGTCGTGAAGGCACTGGCGGATGGCGGAGCAAACGTCAACGCACAGTCGGAAAAAGGTCTTTCGGCAATCGGCATGGCCGCGATGGACGGACATCTACCAGTCGTACAATATCTTGCGGAACAAAAAGCGGCTGACGTGAACGTCAAAGCGCAAAATGGTCTGTCTCCCCTTGGACTCGCGTCACTCGGTGGACATTCGAGCGTTGTTGATTACCTGAAAACAAAGGGCGGACAATAAGTCCCTTCGTTTCAAAAGTTCCAAAAAAAAGATACCGGCTTATCAAGCCGGTTTTTTTTCGTCCAATGCACTCGTAGGACACCACCGGTCCTCCGCGAAAGTTTCGCTCTAGAATTCTCGACCGACGCTCGCAAGGTACCAGCGACCCGGTTGGCGGAAGGGAATTTGCGTTCCGCTCTGCCCGCCTTGGAAACGTTCGGTATTAAGCAGGTTGTAGATTCAAGCGTCTAGGAAGAATCCGCTTCCAGCGAGATTAAACGCTCGCATTCGCAATGAGCTCTTTATTGAAAAGATAATTGAAAATCAGATTCGTCGAGAATTGTGAAACGTGCGAAAACTTTCCATCGAACTTTCCGTAATCAACAGCTCGAGCCAACGCTTCCGATCCTCCGAATGCTGCTAAGCCGCGATTGTAGCGATACCAGTAAGGCGCATCGACGAACGATTGTGAGTACGAAAGTTTGTCTTCAAAAGTTTCGTCTGGCAGGTAAATCAGTGCTGCACGTGGACTGACCTTCTGGAAGGTTTCTCCACCCTTTCGAGTCTTCGAGTCGAATCGACCTCCAACGTTTAAGATCCATTGGCTGTTGAATTTGTGTTTATCCTGCGCAAACAACGAATAGATTTCTTCGCCGCCGTCGCCTGTAAGTAACCGCGTGCGAGCCTGACTAAGATCGCGAGTTGATTCGGTGGCCATTCAGCAGGATCAATACCTTCTGTTGCGAGGTCGCAGAAATTCCGCGAGTCGAGAACAAGGTTTCGTTTCGATCTTGGGAATATGTATAGCCCGGAACGAAGTACACCAGCGCATCGGCGACGGCACGAGCAGAAATCGAAATTCCACATAGGAGAATAATCGTAAAAATGAATGCTGAAAATTTCATCGTTGTTATCCCGAGTTGTGCGACTAATGGAGTCTTAAATCTCACCAGGACTCTGACGATTTTCAACTGAAAGATAAAAAAAACGCCCATCTTTCGATGAGCGCTCTTCTTAACGAACAAATGTTAAGTTCTAGAATTCGCGACCGATGCTCGCGAAGAACCAACGACCGGCCTGACGGTACGGAATCTGTGTTCCGCTCTGTCCGCCTTGGAAACGCAATGTATCAGCTAAGTTGTAGACTCGTGCATCGAGGAACATTCCGCTGTCCAAGATGTTTTCGTGCCGACCACCGAGGTTGATGAGAGTCGAAGCGTCGACGACA
>JAYSYF010000301.1:0-3421 GCA_043716655.1 Bdellovibrionales bacterium
CTGTGAATACAACAGCTGTCACAGTAGCAAAAAAGAGCAAGTGGAGTGAGATCAAGCGCAATATCGGCGCTGGATTTTTCCAGTACGCGAATGTGAACGCCAGCGAGATCAATCGCAGCAAAGGTAACCTCGATACTTACAACTACCTCTCGCTCGAGTATCGAACAGGTAAGGGCGAAAAAGTTTTTATCCGACCCGCATTTCTCTATAATACTGCCGGCCAAGATCTGCGCGGCACGAAACAAGACGCAAAATTCACGGCGTCGGATCTTTACGTAGGATATTCGAGCTACAGCATTCCTTGGCTGCCGTTCAATATGGATTACAAGACAGAAGTTCGCCTCTACCTTCCGACCAGCGACACCAGCATCAACGAAGGCATGATCGCCCGCCTTCGCGGCGATCTGAAAGCGCACTATCCGCTGACGAACCGTCTGACTTTCTTATTGTGGTTCAAGCCTGACTACTTCTTCCAAAAGCGAACAGTGAAGACTTCGGCCAGCGGTTTTCTCAACGGCACGCGCGATTACGGCTACGAGCTGAGTGCGAACTTGTTCTATCTGTTCCGCGGCGGCGTTTGGGGTTTAGGCACTGCACTTGGACACGAACAGTCTTGGTCGCACGATTCGGTTGTCGAGCGTGTGAGCGTATTCCGTCGTGAAGACGTTTCGGCGCAAGCATTCGTCGGTATCAATGCCTTCGGTTTCTTAATGCATATCGGAGTCGATCAAACTCGAAACGTGTCGCAGCCGCGCACGCCACTCGTCGCACTGAACGACGTTGAAACTCAGTACTTCGCACGCACGTACTACCGCTTCTAATGTGAGGCTACGCCGGGTCCCCACCCGGCTTCGCTGCGAGCTGCACGTCTGCAGCTCCGCTACGCGATCGCACTCATCGCGATGCGCTTAAGGTGCGATTCCTTGAATCACACGCGCGCGTTTCCAGACGTGCGCTGTGACGTCGACGTCTTGCGGGACGTAGAAAACCAGGTTGTTTTGAAACGGTCTTAGAGCCGCGAGTTCGGTCACGATCTCAACCGTACGCATGGCTTTTTCCGTTTGCATACAACCTTTCAGCGTTCGCGACACCTTTCCAGGTCGATACGTCAGCAGAAAGTACTGAGCCGATTCACAGTTCTGTTCTTCGACCCCGCCTTGATAGTTCGTCGTATTGCAGGCGTCTGCGAGACGTTGAACAGTGAAGGTGATTCCGACCTGAAAGCTATCGAGGTCAATACGGCGATCATCCGATTCAGGCAGACGGATAACGATCACCTTTTGATCGCCAGCCGGAGCGGGGTAGGTCACTTTTTCGATTTCAACGCGGCCCGATCGCAGGACATACCGGTCGATCCGGGGACCGTCGTTTGGCTTCGAATCGGAAGATCTCGCCATTGATTTCGCGATCGCATCCGACAACGACTGGACACTTTGCGACGGAGGTTGGGCCCGCGCGTGGACAGCGGTGATTGAAATTAACAGGGCAGTCAAAAGCAGGCGGGCATTCATGGGGGGAAGACAGAGCAAATCAGGTGCCGGTCGAGGTCGACGGGGGTGCCTCTAGGTCGATCACAATCGACGGTCTAGTAGGCAACCTCGGAAATACTTCAAACCTGGTTGCGCCCTGAAACTAGGCGGGAGTGATTCGTTTTTGGCGCCATTTGTTGATGAAGAAGAAGATCAGACCGATCGCGATAGCTCCCAAAAGATAGAGTTTCGCGGTCTTGAAGTAGTGCAGGATTTCTTTTCCGTAGAAAGCGACGAAGTAAATCTGCGTCGGAACGGACAGTGCGGCCGCGATCGAGTCGACCAAAAGGAACTTCCAGGCCGAAAGTCCCATTGCGCCACACATCAGGTGACCCGGAAACCGGACTCCTGGCGTGAAGCGAAATACAATAACTGGCCAATAGCCGTAGCGTTGCATCCATCCACGCACTTTTAAGAGGCGTTCAGGACTTACGAGCTTTTGAAACCATTTTTGGCGGAAGAGAGCTGGACCAAACCGTTTGCCGAGAAAGTAAATGAGGTAGTCGGAGCCGAGCACGGCCACGAACGCAACCGTTGCGAGGGTGTGAACATCGACGACGTCGGATCCAGGAGGATGGGGAATGGCTGGAAAAAGGGCCATGTGCCCAACGAACCCGGCACTGATCAGAATCACTTCTTCGGGAAGAGGCAAACCGAAGGCACTGAGGATCATGAATCCACAGATAGCTCCGTACACAGCCCATGGCTGGTACGAGAGCGTGCCGAATGTTTGCTGAATAAACTCTTCCACGAATGTCCCCGGTATCTTTTAAAACCTTGGTCGGTTCTCGCGCGCGATGCTTTTCGGGGCTCGACTACTTGCGCTTGATGCTCTTGATGGTGACTGGAGTTTTAGGGACGTCAGACATGCCGTTCATGGTTCCCGTTGGAATTGCGCGGATTTTGTCGACCACATCCATGCCCGCTGTGACCTTTCCGAAGACAGCGTAACCATAACCCTGGGCTCCGCCATTTGGATTGTGGTTCAAGAAGTCGTTATCAACAGTGTTGATGAAGAACTGCGATGTTGCCGAGTCGACAACTGAAGTTCGTGCCATCGCAAGGGTTCCGCGTTCGTTCTTCAAACCGTTGGTAGCTTCGTTCTTGATCGGAGCATCGTTCTTACGCTCATTCAGTTTTTCGTCCATGCCGCCACCTTGGATCATGAATCCACTGATGACGCGATGGAAAACGAGTCCGTCGTAATGTTTTTTGTCGACGTACTTTAAGAAGTTGTCGTGAGAAATCTTAGCTTTTTCTGAGTTGAGTTCTGCTTCGATATTGCCGAGCGATGTTTCGATAACGACTGTGGTCATTTTTTTATCTCCAGATTTAGTTTTTTCGTCTTTTTTAGTTTCTTTCGCAGCTGCTGGCGCCGCTTTTACTGCGGGCTTAGCCGCTGCCTTCGTGTCTGTCTCGGCGGCGTTTGCGTGCGAGGAAAAACCAAGCGCAAGCGTCGTTGCAGTTAGCGCGATCAATGAACGCGTTGCTTTTTCCAATGAGCGGGGAGTTAAATGGAGTGCGGTGAATGCGTAAGTTTGAATCATGGGTGTTCTGCCTTACTGTGTCATTTCGGTGTAGTTCTCGAGCTGTCGAGAGTGTTCCAGGGTGTTTCAAAAGGCAAGAACAAGAAACTTAAGGGTTCAGCAAGGAGACCATGTCAGGACAAAAGCTAGATACCAACGCGACAAGTGTCAGACGAACGACAGAAGTAAGTTCGTTCTATCAGTCGCCACCGGAATTGCCGAATCCGTGGGCATCGAGTGGCGCGCTTCAGCGCGCGATCAAAGCACGCGTCAGTGATGAGCAATGGGAAACATTTTCTCATGAACTCACAGCGTTCGGTGCGACCATAAATCCCGTCATCGAACCGCTAGGTCTTCAAGCCGAGC
>JAYSYF010000302.1:0-3420 GCA_043716655.1 Bdellovibrionales bacterium
GATTTATTCGCTGACTTTGAACAAAGCAAAGACACGCGCAATGAACGAATCGCGTTCGACGGCCGCGAAGCACTCGATCGAGAAGTCGAAGGCAAAGTGGACGGAGTGTCGACGAGAGTTCGTGCGATCATCTATAAAAAAAATAAATGCTCGTATGTTCTTACTTTCGTGGCACTGACAAAAAGTCTGGTTGCTGACACGAAAAACAAAGCGGCGATCAACGGTGATGCAACACAGTTCGAACGATTCGCCGCGAGCTTCAAAGCACCATGAAACCAACTGAAACTACCGAAGAACGTACGGCTATTATGTCGATCGCTGACAATCTCACACGCCGTATGACGACGGTTGTTGAGGAGTTCGGTGGCGCGTGGATGCTGTTCTTTCAAGTACTCCGCGATTTATGGAAACGTCCTAGCTATCCTCGCCTAATCATCGATCAAATTTATTACATCGGAGTTCAGTCGACTGCTTTGGTCCTGATTACAGCTGCGTTCACCGGCATGGTCATGGCACTGCAGTTCGGTTTCGGCCTCGAAAAGTTCGGCGGAAAACCCTACGTTCCTAAAATTGTTTCGCTCTCAATCGTTCGAGAAATCGGACCCGTTTTTTGTTCTCTGATGTTGGCTGCTCGGGTCGGCGCCGGTATCGCTTCTGAAATTGCGTCGATGGTCGTGACCCAGCAGATCGATGCAATGCGGGTTCTTGGAACTTCTCCGATCAAACGAATCGTCATTCCGCGAATTATCGCAGCACTCATCTCGCTTCCAATTCTTTGCACTTTAGGAAATCTGGTCGGAGTCGGCGGAGCACTTCTCGTCGGTGTTACGGAACTCGGCCTCGACTTCTGGTTCGCTTATAACAAAGTTGTAACGACAATCACGATACTCGATCTGCTCACTGGAATTGGTAAAACAGTATTCTTCGCATTCTTCATTTCACTGAGCGCCTGCTACTATGGACTCAATGTTAAAGGCGGTACACGCGGCGTCGGTATCACGACGACTAAGGCCGTCGTTGTTGCATCGATGTCGATCTTGATCAGCGACTTCTTCCTGACGAAATTGTTCTTCGTCTTGTTCGAGAAGGGTTGATCGATGGCCCAATCCTCAAGGGGTACCGCCCCAAATACGGCTTCGGACGAGATCGAAGTTAGTTTTCGTGGCTTTAAGAAGAGCTTCGGAGAAAAAGTCGTCCACCGCGACGTCACCTTCGATCTGAAGCGTGGGGAGTGCCTTGGTCTGCTGGGCGGATCCGGCGCCGGAAAATCGGTCATCCTTCGCAGCCTCGTCGGTCTCGAACGTCCTGATAATGGAGAAATCCTTTTTCAGGGAAAAAACATTTCGCACTTACCGGAATCCGAGCTCATCGAGATTCGAAAAAAAATCGCTTACGTCTTTCAAAACGGAGCACTGTTCGACTCGATGACCGTGTTCGACAATTTAGCTTATGCACTGCGCGAACACACGAAACTGACAGAAGCTGAGATTCGCGTGCGCGTGCTTAAAGGGCTGAACGATTTCGGTCTCGACGGAAATGAAAATCTCTACCCGTCGAGCCTCTCGGGTGGAATGCAAAAACGCGTGGGTCTTGCGCGTTCTATCATTCTTCAGCCTCGCGTCGTCCTTTATGACGAACCGACCGCCGGGCTTGATCCGTACAATACGCGCCGAATTTGCGATATGATCCTGCGGCTCAAAGAGCGTGGAGCGACTGCGATCTTTGTTACTCACGATATGCCGGCAGCGTTTTCAGTTTGCGATCGAATTGCCATTCTCAAAGACGGTGTGATTCACGCAATCGGAACTCGCGATGAAATTGAAAAGCAAGATCCGTGGGTCGCAAGATTTATCGAAGGCGAAGAACTATAGTGCAGGCAGGTTTAGGGGGTACCGCCCCCAGAGTGCTCGCCGGGGGTACCGCCCCGAAGTGTTTAAGGGTTTTTACCCCGACAGGAGTTTGAAATGGACGCAAAAGCTAAACGACTCGAAATCAAAGTTGGAATCTTCGTCTTGATCGGTTTGATCGGCGCAGCCGCTTCGATTTTGATGCTCGGAAACGATTCGTTGTCGTTTAAACGAAATATCTTCTACAGCGCTCGCTTCTCGGAAGTTCAGGGACTTTTTCCTGGTTCGATCGTAAGCCTTTCGGGTTTGAAAATCGGAAACATCAAGGCAATCACGCTTTCAGACGATCTGAAGATCGATATTTTAATGAAGATCGAACCGCAGTTCGCTGATAAAATCACTGAGGGTGCTATCGTTTCGATCAATACTCAGGGCGCACTCGGCGACAAGTATATTTTCATCAAACCGGGTCCGCCCGATGCAAAATCAATCGCCTCAGGCACGGTTTTACCTAGCGACGAAACAGATTTCATGAAGATGCTGACCGATCGTCAAGATGGCGTCGCACGAGTCGTCGATCTGATTAAAGAACTTCACATCCTCGTCGCAAGCGTCAACCAAGAGGGTAAGACCGCGCGCATGATCAACAACATGGCGGACGCGAGCGAAAAATTGAAATCGACAATTACAAAACTCGATACACTGCTCACTGACGTTAACGGCGCAAACCCAGAAGACAAACGCTTGAAGAAAGCGATGATCTCTCTAGCGAACGTGATGGAGAAAGTCGACAAGGGCCAAGGAACTCTAGGACAGCTGATCAACGATCCAAGCGTGTATCAGGCGCTGAAAAATATGCTGGGTCCCTCACCGCGCGGCAAGTTCATGAAAGAAATGGTCCGAGAAACCATCAAGTCCACCGACTAAAGTACCGCCCCGTTTTAGGGTACCGCCCGTTTACTTGAAACTACTTTTTGTCGACGCCGACAAGATGAGGAAGCCCGCCGAACCGGTGAGCTTTTTCCGTTTGATCGTTCGTGGTTTCGCTAGACGCCGTTTCTGCTTTCGCTTCAGAACGAGCGGATTCGCCGAAGCAGCCAGAGAGGGCGCAGTTGTGGGTGTGGCCTTCGACTTGGCCGTATTTTTTTAGAGTGAACTCTCGTAACTTCGCGTTCTCGCCTGTTGCTCGTGCGTGATTCACCGCGCGGTTTTCTTTGTTGGCGGCCGCACGATATTCAGCGCCGCGAACCGAAACCATGGGTGCAGAAATGACTCGTTCGCATGCCTGGCCGCAATCGGGGCAATCTTTATGATGCGGATCCGACATCTTTTGGAGGTCGACGAAACAGCCGCCGCAGATTCCGCAGTTTCCAGATTTTGGGCGATACTCGTAAAATGGCATGCTTCAAGGATAACCGGGCCTGCGGCTCGACGAACAGTCCAGTTGGCTAAGTCGTCGTGGCTTGGCGTCTGTTCAATGTAAACCTGACTTCTTTGCAAGCGTCGGTCGGGCTTTTCGATTCGCGCAGGATCGCTTTATTTACCTTTTGGCGAATTTCTTCTTTCACAAACC
>JAYSYF010000303.1:0-30590 GCA_043716655.1 Bdellovibrionales bacterium
CTTGTGGGAAGCTTTTGCTTCACGACTTGCAGAAGTCAGCGCATTGTCGAATCGCTCGCTGCTAATTTAGATTTGAAATGTTTTGGACTGAATCTTAATTTTCGTTTCGGTTTCGGTTTCGGTTTCGGTTTCGGTTTCGGTTTCGGTTTTGATCTGGACGAGCATGCCGACTCCATTTGAATTTTGTTTCGCTCATTCGATGAAACGCAAAGCGCCACCGGCGCCGGTGGCGCAAAGCACAACACGATTTCCTGCTGCTTGCTCTAGTCAGTCGGTTTCGAATTTCAGTTCGTACGGTTTTTTCGCTGACTATTTTCGCTGACAATAATTCAACTTCTTGTCTCAGTCCGACTTCCGAACCGCTCCAGAAAATCTCAACGCGCATGTCGATTTATATTGAATATTTATTTTAAGCATAAATGCTAAACTTCTTTCTCATAGGAGCAAGCAATGATGTTTGAGAAAATTTCGGATAGTCAGCTTATCGCAGAAATTCGAGATCTCGTTGTGATGGAACGGCGCACGACGATTCAGCTGCTCAATCACATTGCGGAAATGGAACGGCGTCGTTGTTACTCGTCACTCGGATTTTCCAGCGCATTTGAATTTCTAACACGCGATCTTGGCTTCTCGGAATCAGCAGCTTGGCGACGGATTCAAGCTGCGAGACTTTTGCGTTCGGTGCCAGAGGCGAGTGCTAAAATCGAATTGGGAGAAGTTAATCTAACAACTCTTGCTCAGACACAGACTGCCATCAGGGCAGAGGAGAAGCGAACAGGCGAGCGTCTTTCGAACGATCGGAAGGCACAAGTTGTTTCGCAGGTTGAGTCTTGCTCCTCGCGAGAGGTGGAACGAAATTTAATCGCGATTTTTCCGGAAATTGAGGGTCGAAGCGACGCTCGAGATGTAGTTCGAAACGTTGATGAGAATAGTGTTCGCGCGCACGTGACGCTCACTCGAGAGCAAATGGAGAAGCTTGAACGGCTTAAAGAAATCCTATCGCATCGAAATTTCGGTGGATCACTTGCTGACGTGATCGAAGCAGCGGCCGATGAATTGCTTGAAAGAAAGGATCCGCTGCGGAGACTCGTCAAACCGAGGGCGGCTAACAACAGCACGCCGAACGGTGAGAAGAAAATCGCGCAGAGCGACACCGGCGCCGGTGGCGCGATGCAGAAGTCAGTCAAACCTTCGACCAGGAATTTCGTTTACCGGCGCGACGGTGGAATGTGCCAGTTTGTAGGAGACACTGGGCGCAGGTGTGGGAATCGGAGTCAGATTGAAATCGACCATATTATTCCGCGGGCGAGTGGGGGCGGTAACGGTCGAGAGAATCTTCGATTACTCTGCAGAACGCACAATCTTCACGCGGCGGAGGTTACATTGGGTAAGCAGTTAATGGAGCGCTATCGAAAAAGGTAAGCATCGAATTGAAGTGAGAAGAATCGAATTGAAATGATTGAGAATCGAACCGGAAATCTGATATTATTGTCGCAGCTATGAAATTCATCGATGTTCACTGTCATCTCGATAAATTGAAAATTCCGTTCGAAGACGCATTGGCGCAAGCCGAAGCTTTGGGCGTCACTCGTGTCATCACGATTGGAACCGAGCCGCGCGATCATACGATCGTGCTCGATCTTGCGAAACGACTTTATCCGAAGGTTTCGTGTACGCTTGGTGTTCATCCGCATGAAGCCGGCCTTTGGAACGAGTCAGTCAGTGACTGGATTCGATCGAAAGTGAAGTCGAGCGACATCACCGAATCGCGCGGTATTGTCGCGGTCGGCGAAATTGGGCTCGACTACTATGATGAAAATGGCGCGCGGGATCTTCCGCCTCGCGATATTCAGCACACGGCGTTTCGCCGACAAATGGATCTTGCTGCTGAACTTGGATTGCCCGTTGAGATTCACACGCGTGATGCGGACGACGATTGCGCGATGATTTTGAATGAGTATCGCGGGCGCGTGTCTGGCATTCTTCATTGCTTCACGTCTTCGATGGCACTTGCGAAAAGTGCGATCGACAGCGGATTCGATATTTCAATTAGTGGGGTCGTCACTTTCAAGAATGCCGAGAGCCTGCGCGAAGTCGTTAAGTTTTTGCCGCTCGATAGAATTCATGTCGAAACGGATTCTCCGTTCTTGGCACCTGTTCCAATGCGCGGAAGATCAAATATTCCAGAGTACGTCATGCACACGGCTCGAGCGGTTGCGGAACTAAAGGGAATCTCGCTCGAAGAACTTTCAAACATCACCCGCGCAAACGCGAAACGACTCTTTCCAAAACTTTCGTTGGACTAGCGAAACCGTTGGGCGCAGCGACAGCGGCTAGTTCACGAAGAGGAAATCGAGGATGTCGTTCTTGGCGGTGTCGCCTTGAGGTGCGGCTTCGTTGTCGATTTCGTGGAGCGTGTGCGGGTATTCAACGATTTTAAAATGGGGTGCGCGTCTTGCGATTACGAGTCGGGTTTTGCCGGCGTTGACATAGGTGTCGTTCGAGCCCGAAAGCAGAACGAGGCCCTTTGTCGATGGCAAAACCGGATTCTGGCGCATCTCGTGCGCTTGAACCAACAGATCAAGAGCGAAAGACATAACTTTAACTGGTGAATCGGGACGGATGGGATCGACGTGTGGATTCGGAACTCCGCCCTCGTAGCGAGCCGTCGTCAACGTTGGCAAAGTAATGCGATTGATTTTGCCTTGCAGCCAATCTTGTTCACCGACAATTTTGTTCGGCACTAAACCTGGCGCAATCAACACCACGTTCGCAACGGTGCCAGGTAAGAGTGCGGCCTCGGCATAAGCTGCGAGTCCTCCTGTCGACCATCCGATAATTGTCTTTTTTGGAAACGCCGCAAGATCACGCGCGTGCATCTTCCAAACTTTGTCGCCAAGTTCTGTGATTTCGATAATGCGCGTGTCATCCATGGAGCCACTCGAGCCACCTTGTCCCATGTAGTCGAACGCGATCACTCGAAAGCCGGCGCTCGCAAGCAGTTGGAAAAGTGGCAGGTGATTGAGCATCGAGTCACCAAGGCCCTGATAATAAATAACGTTGCCACGAAACGGAACTTCAGGATTTTCAGTGATGTAGCCACTGCGAATGGTCGGCGTGAGCGTAAATACGCGCTCGAAAACGACACCCCAACTGAGCACTTCGATCTGGTTCCGGCGGCACTGCCAAGGTGGTGGGCAAATTTCTGACGCCATTGAAGTCTCATAGAAGAGTCCGAGGCTGAAGAATAGTAGAAGTGCGATTTTGCCAAGCATCTCTGCTTCCTACCCCATCTAGTCGCCATGCGTCAAGGGGCCTCGGCTTGCCGACGAGGATCACGCTTAGTAAGTAGCTGAACACACGTTCCTCCCTCGAAAGGCTTACACGAATGGCAAATTCAAAAGTGCGCGTTGGCATTAACGGTTTTGGTCGAATTGGGCGCGTCTTCCTTCGTGCGGCAATTGAGCACGTGGAAATCGTGGGTATCAACGATCTAGGTGGACCGCAGCTCGCCGCACATTTGTTGAAGTACGATTCGACACATGGAATTTTTCCCGGCGACGTTTCAGTACAAGGTGAAGGAGCTACAGCGAAATTGGTCGTAAATGGAAAAGCGATTCCACTTTCGGCATCTCGCGATCCAGGCGCGATTCCTTGGAAAGCTTGGGGCGCGGATATCGTTATCGATTGCACGGGCGCGTTTAACGATAAACGCGAAGAACTTTTGAAGCACATCACTGCGGGCGCGAAAAAAGTTATCGCGTCGGCACCTGCAAAAGCCGCCGATCTTACAATCGTGTACGGTTTGAATCACGACGCCTACGATCCAGCGAAACATCAGATCGTGTCGAACGCATCGTGCACGACAAACTGCTTGGCACCTGTCGCGAAAGTTTTGAATGAGGCGTTCGGAATTGATCGTGGTCTCATGACGACGGTCCACGCATTCACAAACGATCAATCGGTTCTCGACGCTCCACACAAAGATTTCCGTCGCGCGCGAACGGCTTCAGCTTCGATCATTCCAACAACAACGGGCGCTGCGAAAGCCGTGACTGAAGTTATGCCAGAACTTAAAGGTCGACTCGATGGCACGTCGGTTCGAGTTCCTACGACGAACGTGTCGCTCGTCGATCTTACTTTCACTTCGAACAAAGACATGACTGTTGAAAGTGTGAACGCGGCATTGAAAGCCGCGGCGGCGTCGGGTCCGTTCAAGGGTGTTCTTGCTTGTGAAGCGGCTCCTTTGGTGTCGATCGACTTTAACGGCAATCCACATTCTTCAATCGTCGACCTGCAGAGCACGATGGTTTCGGGCACACGAATGGCGAAGATTTTCTCTTGGTACGACAACGAAACTGGATTCTCGACGAGAATGGTCGATCTGGTTAAGCACATGAACGCGAAGGGTCTGTAATTAAATGGCTTCAAGTGTGAATCGTCCTACGCCAGGCGCCGGTTTCGGCAAAACGCTGACCGGGCTTCAGGGAATTAAATCGATTGAAGATTTCGAACTGAAAGATCAGCGAGTTTTTATTCGTCTCGATCTGAACGTTCCGATGTCGGGCGAACCGGGAGCATTGAAGATTACGGACGACACGCGAATTCGCGCGGCGATTCCTACGATCAAGTATGCAATCGAAAAAGGCGCGAAGATCGTATTGGCATCACACTTGGGCCGGCCCGAAACGGACGAGGATCGTCCGAAGTTCACTCTCGAGCCAGTTGCGCTTCGCCTCGGCGAACTGCTCGCGTGCGAAGTGATCTTAATCGAAGAGCCTACTTCAGATGCGCCAAAAGCTCTTTTGGCTTCACTGAAGCCAAAACAGATTCTGCTCTTAGAGAACGTTCGTTTCGACAAAGGTGAAACTAAAAATGCGGCCGAACTTGCGAACGTGATCGCAAGTTACACCGACATTTATATTAACGATGCGTTCGGTGCTTCTCACCGGGCACACTCTACGATCGATGCACTTCCGCGATTGATAACAAAACGTGGCTGCGGATTCTTGATTAAAAAAGAAATTGAAGCTTTGAGTGGTTTGCTCGCGGGTCCAGCGAAACCGTTCGTTGCGATCATGGGCGGATCGAAAGTTAGCGACAAAATCAAAGTCATCGAGAAGATGATCGAGTCGATCGACACATTCCTCATCGGTGGCGCGATGGCCTATACGTTTATCGCAGCCAAAGGTTTGGGCGTCGGAAAATCGCGAATCGAAAAAGACAAAGTTTCATTCGCAAAAGAATTGATCGAGCGAATCGAAGCGCGCGGCAAAAAAGTTTTGCTGCCGATCGATCACATTGTCGCGGACGATTTCTTGGCTCCGACTAAAGTCGAAACGATTGCGGGGGAGAGCGTTCCCGACGGTCGATTGGGTCTCGATATCGGGCCAAAAACACGCGCGATGTATCGAGAAGAAATCTTGCGCGCGAAAACAGTTTTCTGGAACGGCCCTATGGGCGTGTTCGAAAAACCGGAATTCGCGAAGGGCTCGTTTGCCGTGGCCGAAGCGTTGGCAGCTCTTGCTGAAAAGGGCGGAATCTCGATTGTTGGTGGTGGAGACTCCGCCGCAGCAGCTGAAGCCTCGGGATTCGCAGACAAGATGACTCACATCTCAACTGGTGGTGGTGCTTCGCTCGAGTATCTCGAGGGCGCGCGGCTTCCGGGTCTCGAAGCTTTGCGAACCGTACGCGAGTCGGCAGCACCGAGTTTGTGATGCTTGCTTCGCGACTTGTTCGCGAACTCGGACTCGCTATTCTTAAAAGTCGTTCTGTTTTTGGAACAGTCGCCAGTTAATTGTTTTGCAAAAAGCTGAACCGCACCGATAGCCTTGAGCCTCATTACGAAATTCGAAATGAGGTCTGCTTGCCAAATATTTTACCGGCTCGGTTTCCCGCACTGCTTTGCGCTTTGTCTGCGGCGCTCGTCCTATCTACAGGTTGTGCGATCATGCACAGCGCCCAACTCGGCGAAATCGATTCGCGCGTTGTTTCAAAAGGACGACGTTTTCAGGTTCTAGTTTCCGAGATGGGTTTCAATCTCGACGAAGCCGGCTCTATCCTTCGGCATTCGACGAACCATGTGGGCACACAGAATCAAATTGCCGAGGCGCAAGCGATCATCGGTCTTTTCCAGATGGGGCCTCGTACCGGCAACCAAGTGATGAACGAGACTTATGCCGACAGCATGATCGATTTACTACGTAAAGAATGTCCCAAAGGTCGTATCAGCGGGTTGATGTCGATCCGCGAAACCGCGAAGTATCCGGTCATCAGCGGAGAAGTCGTTCGATTAACAGGCTATTGCCTTGAAGAGGGTGCGTAATGAGAAAATTTAGAATGTTCGTGATGGCTCCGCTGTTTGCATTTCTTTTAGGAGTCGGTTGCACACATCTTCAATCTGTCTCAACGAGTTCGATTCCAGAACAGCGCACGAAACCGGTGAAGTCCGAAGGCTATCGATTCATTTTCCTCGGCTTCAATTTCAACAACGATTACGTGAATGAAATGACCGAAACCCTCGCAGCGAAATGCCCGGGCGGTCAGATCAAAGGAATCCTCACGAAGTTTGAGAACATTATTTATTTTCCGTTGTTCGCTCATGCGGTGCGAGTTGAAGCTCAAGGATATTGCGTCGGAGCCGGCTCGTGAACTCGCGCAGACTAACTGGATCCGCAATTCGTTCAGTTCTAGTTCTCACTTTGGTTGTCGGCGCGAGCGCGTTGACATCGTGCACGTATGCTCTGCATCAGGTTCACGAGGGAGATCTTGAAAGAATTCCGACGGGTAGAGAGTTCCGCCGTGTAAAAAGTCAGGCTGAACAATTTGTGGTTCTCGGCTTTGTGCGACAGACCGACTATGTCGATAAAGCCTATGCGGATTTGGCTAAGAGCTGTACTGGACACGAGGTCGAAGGAATTCAGACGCGATATTCGACTGCTCACGGATTTCTCTCTTGGACGAATAAGGTCGTCATGCAAGGGTATTGCCTCGAATAGAAATATTTCGAGTCAATATTCGCCAGGAGACTTTGCTTGAGAGATTTCATTTACGCGGCCAACTGGAAGATGAACAAAAATCCGACTGAGGCTGTCGCGTTTTTTCGCGAATTCATTCCCGCCTTAGAGAAAAAATCTTTCGCAAAAACCGCGAATCATGGCGCCCGTCGCCTCGTGTTTTTTGTTCCCGCGGTCGATTTGTCGGCAAGCGAGCAAGTAGTCAAAGGTAAAGGCATCGAGCTTGGTGGACAAAATATCCACACCGAAACGAAGGGTGCATTCACTGGCGAGACTTCCGCCGCAGTTTTGAAATCGATAGGAGTTGCTTGGGCTCTGGTAGGGCACAGCGAACGTCGAACACTCTTTGGCGAAACAGATCAGATCACGGCGCAGAAGATGAAGACCGCGTTTGAAAGCGATCTATCGGCGATGTTGTGTGTTGGTGAGACTCTCATCGAGCGCGAGGGCGGAGACACACTCGTCGTCGTCGCCCGTCAGCTTGAAGTCGGTCTTGCGCCAGTGCTTGATACGATTCGAAAAAATCCGTCACGCCTCTCGATTGCTTATGAACCTGTGTGGGCGATTGGCACCGGCAAAGTAGCCTCGCCAGAACAAGCATCCGAGGTCCACCAATCGATTCGAAGATGGCTCACATCGAAATTCGATGCGAAAACCGCAGATCAAGTTTCGATTCTCTATGGTGGAAGTGTGAAGCCGGACAATGCGAAGCTTATCGGGGCCAAGCAGGACATCGATGGATTTCTCGTTGGAGGCGCTTCGCTCGAACCCGCCACCTTCCTTGGGCTTTTTTAGAAAGCTTTAAAATCGAACGAGAACTGAAGGCCCATCATATTTGATTCGCCTCCAAATTGCGTTTTGTACCGACGCATGACGAACTCAGCTTTCGAGTTCTGTAAGACGGGGCTTCCAGCAACGCGGTTGACGACTTTTGAAAACGAACCCGCAGGATTGAGAACGACCATCGCCAAAGATCCGAGCGGCTTTGAATCGAGCAATCTTCCACCGTCGTCCGCGATCATCTGCTCGAGGCGGTGGGCCGATTCACCCAAGACTGCTCCTATGATCGGTGTGATGATCAAGTCTTGATAAGACGGCGGCTCGATGAGCGCTTCAAATCCGTACTCCCAAAAGAACGTGGACATCGCGAACGAGTAACCGAAACTCTCGAGCGGCGAACGCCCGTTGCTGCGGGCAAGTGTGTAGGTCGCAGCACCGGCGATCGGATGTGCGACGTAATTCATAATCGGCGGATCATTGTCCCAGACGGGGCCCGCTTTAATGTTCGCAATATAGTTGTCGAACATGTTGGTTTCTCGAAGTCTCTGCTTGTCCCACTTCGTCACGCTTTCGGGCATCATCCACAAGACACCCATGGCTCCGCCCATGCCGATCGCAAAATTGCGCGTATCAGTTGCGAGATTTTTTTCAGACGAGAGAAGGAAGTTTTTGTCGAGTTCCTTTCGAAATTCGACTGTGTCCACTTGATCGATAAGAACGATCGAAGCGACTGGTTGGCTCGAAGTAACGTCACAGAGTTGACTCGCTGAATCTTCGAAGCGCATCGGTTGCAAATTAGCGAGTGCTTTCTTCAGAGCCTCGCACTTCGCCTGATCGCGAGTGTCGATCGTGAAGACCCTGAGACGCTTGACGCGTTCTTCGCGCACCTTTCGGCGGAAGGGGCCGGCGGCTTGGGGGAGGTGCCCGTACTTGCGCTCGAATTCGGCGTCGCGCACGGCTCGCCGGATGGTGCGGTCGGAGATGTCCAATGGCCGCATAGCTCTATCTTGAGCGAATGAAGTATTCACAAACACGGTGACGGCAAATGTCGCTAAGGTAAGCCGAAAGACAGCCTGTTTGGTCAATTGAACTCTCCGTTCAAATTGGATTCAGATCGAATGGCGCGGCGCGTATTCGAGGCTGCTCGGTTGCAATAACGAGGTTAAAAACGAAGGTCGCAGTTCCCGAAAAGCGACGCTTCGAAATGGTGTGTGTTCTTCAGCGTAAGACCGACCGATCACACTTTAATGCAGCGCATTAAGAGGGTCCGGTGACTCAGGTTTTGAGGTCGCTTCGATATGGCCTCGCAAATCGAATCAGCGTCCGAAAAACCACAGTGCCCGCCGTTCTTTTCGGTTCACAAAAGGCATGAGAAACTGAGGGTGGGTAAGAGAGACGTCGTTCTTCATCGGAGCCAGAGACAGAGGTTGGGCACAAGGGGTGCAAACTCCTAAAGCATCAACCAGCTGAGCAAGTGTTTCGAACTGGAAGGACGCTAGAATGTTTTCGAAGAAGGCGCCTAAAACGCGCATCACAAAAGTGCTTGGACCGCTCCGAACGAGTGCCATCGATTCATCGGTGACGAATCTCGAACGTTGGTCACAGGTGCGTCGCTGCCATCGCTGCGGTTCTACGCACGAACAACAGGGCGAGCGGGTTTTGAAGTGTGGAGACTGCGGTGCGCATTTTGCTCCGTTTTTCTACTCAGAGCTGACACCCGATGCATTGGCGGTCGGGACACCCGAATCGCTGGTCATCTCGAGCGCAAAAGACTATCGACCGCTCGTAGGTTTCACTTGGTGGTGGAACGATTCTGTTTTCGAGTCAGGTGAATCCGTGATGCCTCGCGCCTGATTGTGCGCCGGGCGCTCGACGCCTGTTTGTTCGTGACAGCGACCTTCAGTTTCATCGACAACTGTAGGTGCTATGGAGCAAAAACTTAAAGCCTCGACTTCTCCCTCTATCAAAGTAACGATCGATGACATCCGCGCTGCGCGCGTAGTGATTAAAGATCGAGTGCACCGCACTCCATTGCGTGCGGCTCCGTTTGCAATCGGTCGAGCGCCCGAAGGCGCCGAAGTTTTTCTTAAATTCGAAAACGAGCAGCTGACGGGAAGTTTCAAAATTCGCGGAGCCATGAACACGATGCTTTCTTTAACTAAAGAAGAGCGTGAACGTGGAGTCGTCGCGAGTTCCGCTGGCAATCATGCCCAAGGCGTTGCCTTTGGCGCCAAGGTTGTCGGAGCAAAAGCCCACATCGTGATGCCCGAGACGGCTCCGATCGTTAAAATAAATGCGACTCGATCACACGGTGCAGACGTTATTCTGCACGGCGAAGTGTACGACGACGCTTATGCAAAAGCGTTGGAGCTTGAAAAAGAAAAAGGCTGGATTTTCGTTCACCCGTATTTGAATTCGAAAGTCATTGCGGGCCAAGGCACCATCGGTCTTGAAATTCTCGAAGATCTTCCGAACGTCGATACTATCGTTGTTCCCATCGGCGGTGGCGGTCTGATCAGCGGTATTGCGCTCGCGGCGAAAGCGATCAAGCCCAGCGTTAAAATTATCGGCGTCGTTTCTGATCAAGCACCGATGATGATGCGGATGTTCTACGGCGAAACGTTCGAAGCAATTCAAGCCGAGAAAAACGCTCTGCCTCCGGGCACACGTGTAAAGCGTGTGACTACGATTGCAGAAGGCATCGCAGTAAAAAATGCGAGCCCGGTTATGTTCGAGACGCACATCAAACACTTGGTCGACGACATCGTTCAAGTGAATGACGATGAGGTCGCTGCGGCCATCGTGACGTTGTTAGAAAAAGCCAAAACGGTGACCGAGGGATCGGGAGCTGCTGGGCTGGCGGCCGTGATGGCTGGCAAAGTTCGCTCGGGCGGCAAAATCGCTGTCGTCCTTTGCGGCGGAAATATTGATCTCAATGTTATGTCTCGGGTCATCGAAAGTGGCCTGCGTCATGATCATCGGCTGGCGCGAATCGCCGTGGTCGTTGATGATTTGCCGGGCAATTTACAGCGGATCACGACAGTGATGGCCGAAGAGCGTGCAAACGTTCTGGAAGTTTATCACGACCGCGTGTCTCCTGAGTTGAGCTTGCGAGAGACGAGAATTGATTTTCTCGTCGAGACATCAAGTCAGCAGCAAATTAAGACCCTGCACCAACGATTACGCAGCCAAGGCTTCCGCGTATTGACGTGAGCCAGATCGAGCCTGCAGACGTGCAGGCTCAGCATTGCCAACGGCGATGCGAAATAAACCAGAGCGACGCGTTGTCGGCTTGACCCTCGCGTGCTGGGGATTGCTAACTTGGGGCATGCCAGAAATTCAGAGAGAGCGCGAAGTGCGCGAAAGTACGAAAATGACGAAAGACGCTGCCACAAATTCTGTCGCCTACGTCGTTACGATCGATGGACCGGCCGCGAGCGGGAAGTCCTCTGTTTCACGCGAACTGGCGAGTCGGCTGAATTGGCACTGGGTCTCGACGGGTACATTTTATCGCGGACTTGCTTGGGCTGCGAACGAACTTAAACTCGATCTTTCGGATGAAAGCGTTCTTGTTACTCTCGCTGTCAGCGATCGGTGGCGTGTCGAGATGACTCCGACTCAAACTTTATTTTTCCTCGACGGAGTTGACCGAACTTTAGACATCGCTAACGAAGCGGTTGGCTCGGTTGCTTCTAAAATCTCATCATATCCAAAAGTTCGTTTAGCACTTCTCGGAGCTCAAAGAGCTTGCGCCCGCCTGACAGCGGGTTTGAACACGGGACTGATTGCTGAAGGTCGTGACTGCGGCTCGATTGTTTTTCCGCAAGCCGAAGTAAAAGTTTTCCTCACCGCTCGCGCCGAGGACCGTGCGCAACGCCGCGCTCTCGAAGAGGGGCGTTCACTCGAAGCAACGATTACAGAACAAGAGCGTCGTGATCACCAAGATGCGAGCCGCAAAGCTGCTCCTATGATTGCTCCAGAGGGCGCTACTCAGATCGACACGACTGGTTCTTCGCTTGAGCAAGTCGTTGCGCAAATCGAAACGCTTGTTCGCGATCGAATGAAGCTCCAACCGAAAATCTGAACTGCTCGTAAGTATTCGTGCCCGCCACGGCGTCGGCTTCTTCGATTCCATCTGTTGCTTCGGCGGCGGGGTCGAGCTGCGTCGATCCCTCGCGAGCTTGTTTTAGAAAAGCTTCGCCCGAATTTGTGGGCTTTTAGGGCCACAGAGCTAGGGAAAAAATGCAGTGTGTCAAGCCTGGGCCATGAGGCCTTTGACTCCTTTGAGAGGCCCGCTGATAAACACTCCAGTCTGAAAAATGGGACCGCGTTACATGCATGAAACTCGAGTTATGAACGAGTGGGCGTTTGTTTCCAGAGCCTGTTTTTCACAAGGAGGACAAATCGCTATATGAAGTTTTTTTTAAACAACCTATTCGCTACTGATGCCACGGCATCTGGTGGTGGAAAACCAGCTCTAAGTCTCACGAAAGCACAAATTGAAGCCGCTCGAATCGCATCTCTGTTCGACGATGCTGAAGGTGCAAAAGCCGCGAATCCTGCAGCCGAATTCGAAAATCTTTTCGAAGCTTCGGTTAAAGAGCGCGATTTCAAATTAGGCGATGTGGTCAAAGGGACCGTCGTCGAAGTTCAGACTGACTATGTCCTCGTAGACATCAACTACAAATCTGAAGGTCTGATTCCAATCAACGAATTCCGCGTTGTCGATGGCGTTCGCGAAGTGAAGCCAGGCGACGAAGTCGAAGTTTACATCGACCGCGTTGAAAACGAAAACGGCATGGTTGTTCTGTCGAAAGACAAAGCAGACATGATGCGCGCATGGAACGATATCTCTCGTGCAGCTGAAAACGAAGAATTAATCGAAGGTACTATCATCGCCAAAGTTAAGGGCGGTCTCTCGGTTGATATCGGCGTTAAAGCGTTCTTGCCAGGTTCGCAGATCGATCTGCGTCCGGTTCGAAACATGGATATCTACATCGGCAAAAAATATAAGTTCAAAGTTATCAAGTTCAACAAGAAGCGTGGAAACATCGTGCTCTCTCGTCGTGCCCTTCTCGAAGAAGAGCGCGAGAATCTGCGTACGCAGACTCTGGACGCGATGAAAGAAGGATCGATCGTTCAAGGTATCGTTAAGAACATCACTGACTACGGTGCGTTCATCGACCTCGGCGGTATGGATGGTCTTCTTCACATCACAGACATGTCGTGGGGCCGCGTAAAGCACCCTTCGGAAGTCATCAACCTCGGCGACGAAATCAAAGTTATGGTTTTGAAGTACGATCCAGAAAAAGAGCGCGTGTCTCTTGGTCTGAAACAACTTCTTCAAGATCCATGGGATGCAGCTCTCGCTCAGTTCCCGGTTGGAACGAAACTCAAAGGCAAGATCGTATCGCTTGCTGATTACGGTGCATTCGTTGAACTCGCGGAAGGCGTTGAAGGTCTCATCCACGTTTCTGAAATGTCTTGGACGAAACGCGTGAAGCACCCATCTCAAATCGTGAATGTTGGCGACGAAGTCGACGTTCAGGTTCTTGATGTGGATTCGACTGCACGTCGTATCTCTCTCGGCATGAAGCAGTTGATGGCGAACCCATGGGTTGAGCTGAAAAACAGCTACCTCCCAGGTACGATCATCGAAGGCGAAGTTCGTTCGATCACAGACTTCGGCGTCTTTGTTGGCGTTGAAGACGGTATCGACGGTCTCGTTCATATCTCGGACTTCTCTTGGACAAAACGCGTGAACCATCCTTCAGAGATGTTCACAAAGGGTCAGAAGATCCGCGCGGTTGTTCTCGGTGTCGACATCGAGCAAGAACGTTTCTCTTTGGGTATCAAGCAACTCGAGGCAGATCCATGGGCGAACATCGACACGAAATACGGTGTCGGTACTCAGCATGACGTAAAAGTCGTGAAGCTTGCGGACTTCGGCGTGTTTGTTGAGCTCGAAGCAGACATCGAAGGTTTGATCCATATCTCTGAACTCTCGACTGATCGTATCGCGAAAGCGGACGACGTCGTGAAACCAGGCGACATGATCAAAGCTGAAATCATCTCGATCGATCGCGACGCGCGTAAGATCGGTTTGTCAGCGAAGCTCGTGAAGCTTCGTGAGCAAAAAGCGGACGTTGATGACTACGTGAAGAAACTCACGTCGAAATCTTCGACATCGCTTGGCGATCTGTTCGGTGATGCATTCAAAGCAGCAACACCAGTTCCGGAAGTCACACAGACTAAACCGGACGTAGAATAGAACCGTTCGCTCTTCAGGAGCGAATGTTCGAATCGAAAACCTGGGAGGTAACTTCCAGGTTTTTTTTCGTCCAAAGCTAGGGCAGACTAACGCCATGGCGAAACGACCATCTCAGAAGACATCTCAATCGAAAAAGCCCAAGAAGAGCGCGAGAACGAAGAGTTCAAAAGTGAAGGCGGCCGTCGGCGATGTGAGCTCGTTTTGGCCCCACCAGCGCCAAGTGATGTTTCGTCCCGATCGACTCAAGTATGTTCGTAAGCTGGTACGTCCTGAGGGGTGTGTGTTCTGCTCGGCACGCGATGCGGGCGTGAAGGCTGAGTCGTTGCTTGTGGCGACTCATGGTGAAGCGATGTTGGTGCTGAATAAGTATCCATACAACGCCGGGCACTTGCTGATTCTTCCGAAGCGGCATGTTGGCGGTTTCGAAGAATTGACCGCGAAAGAGGCGGCCGATATTCATGCACTTCAAACGAAGGCGCTTGCAGCACTGACGGATCTTTATTCTCCGGGGGGATTCAACATGGGATTGAACCTCGGTGGGGCCGCAGGTGCAGGAATTCCTGATCATCTGCACTGGCATCTCATTCCTCGTTGGGCTGGAGACGCCAATTTCTTTCCGCTGATCGCACAAACGAAAGTCGTCGTCGAAACCCTTGAGCGTACCTTCGAACGCTTGGTACCATATTTTAGCGAAGCTAAATAATTAAACAGATTGCCGCTTCAGTTAACGGGAGTTCACGAGTGTACGGAGCCGCAGGCGAAGTTTTAAAACAGATCGGTTTCGAACTTGATCATCTCGGAGTCGCCGTTCGCAGTCTCGACGAAGGCGTAAAGTTTTATCGCGCACTCGGTTTCACCGAAATGCCGATCGAAGAAGTGCCCACGGAACAAGTTCGAGTTGGATTTCTCCATTTGGCTAATCAGTCTTCGATCGAACTTCTGGAAGCGACCTCGGACGAAAGTCCTATCGCTAAATTCATCGCGAAGCGCGGTCCGGGCATTCATCATGTGTGTTTACGCGTGAAGGGGATCGATGCAGTCGTCGCAAAGCTTAAACAGGCGGGCGTCCGGCTGATCAACGAGACGCCTAGGCCAGGAGCACACGGATGCCGTGTGGTTTTTGTTCACCCGGCTAGCACTGGCGGGGTACTCTTAGAACTCTCGGAGCCGATGAATTCTATGAGCGCGGAAGGAATCTAGTAGTGGGCAATCGCGGTGGAGTTCAGATGAATTCGATGGTGCCAATCACGCCGGTCGTGAAATGGCTTATCGGAATCTGTGTTGTCGTCTGGCTGGTTCTTCAGATCATTGTCGAAAAATATTTCCTCGATCAACCGATGGTCACTTACGGACTCGGACTCGTTCCGCTTTCCGTCATCGAAAAATATTTTGTCTGGCAGGTTTTCACTTATCAGTTTCTTCACTCATCAAATGTGTTTCACATCGTGTTCAACATGCTGCTGCTTTGGTGGCTTGGCTCGGAACTCGAGAGCCGCTGGGGCTCGAAACTTTTTCTTTCGTATTTTCTAGTTTCGGGAACCGGTGCCGGCGTTATTTACGTATTCGTCATGGCGATGATCGGTTGGGCCACTGGCAATTTTGCCGGCTGGACAATGCCCGTCGTGGGCGCGTCCGGAGCCGTTTTCGGTCTGATGCTCGCGTACGGCGTGCTGTTCGGCGAACGAATCGTGTATTTCATGATGGTATTTCCGATGCGAGCGAAGTGGTTCGTCGTAATTTTGGGTGCAGTTGAAGTCGCGACTTTGCTTAACAGCGGTGTCGGTGGGACTCAGGAAGCGAACCTGGCTCACTTGGGCGGTATCGCCTCGGGCTTTGGCTTCTTGAAAGCCTATACGTGGTGGCAGCAGCGCCGCTGGCGCAATAAGTCTACGAAGGGCCGTGGACGAGGTCTTAAGCTCGTGGTAGATAATGATCGGAAGTCAGAGGGCGATGGGTCCAATGACGATCCCTCGGGTGGCGGCGGACGCGGCTCCGGAGGCGGTTCGGGCAAGGGCTCAGGGCCGAAGTATTGGAATTAGCGCGCTCTTGAGCGCGACGGAATTAAAGCGAGGAAGTTATGTCTAAAGTCGTGAGCGGAACAATCGGTGCTTCGAAATCTCTTGCAGCAGAAATCGAACGTCTGAAATTCGACAAGCGTCTGACCGACTGGAGCATCAGCCGCAAGAAATTCACCAAAGATGAACTCAAAAAACATCTCGATGCACTTCCAGATCTCGCCGACAACGTCATCCGCGTTGAACTCGAAAACGAGAATCTTAACTAGCACTACGCGGGGGCCCTCCTAACTGACGCTTCGCCGGGTCCCCACCCGGCTACGCTGCTTCCCGCACGTCTGCGGGAAGATCCGGGCCGCGCACCTGCCGACTTCGTCGGCGTGCTTGATTCCGATCCCAATACACTGCTACCAAAACATTATGAAAATCCCGGTGATTTCAACAGATCGGCTTTTGCTTCGTGGTCACTTGAAAAGTGATTTCGAGCGAAGTGCTGCGCTTTGGGCTGATCCGATTACTGTGCAGTACATTTCCGGGAAACCGTCGACGCGGCAACAGAGTTGGTCGCGCTTGATGACCTATCTTGGGCATTGGGAGCTGATGGGTTTTGGTTATTGGGCCGTCGAAGAAAAGTCGACGGGTCTTTATATCGGTGATGTTGGGTTCGCAGATTTTAAGCGCGAGCTGACTCCTTCCATCGAAGGCTTGCCTGAACTCGGTTGGGTAATTTCAAGCGGTTGTCACGGGCGAGGTTACGCGACTGAAGCTTTGACTGCGGCCGTCGCGTGGGGTGACGCGCACTTCGCAAGTACAAGCAGCATCGAGCGAACGGTTTGTATGATCGATCCTGCCAACGAGCCATCACTTTGCGTGGCTGCGAAAATCGGATTCAAAGAATACGCACGTACGAAGTATCTCGAAACTCCGACGATACTCTTTGAACGAAAGTTTTCGGTTACTTCATAGCCTGAAGACTGAAGTCGATGGATTCGTTTCCATTGTCACAACTAGCTATTACGCCCTCAACAAAAAAGTCCGTGGCGAGCGCCGGGATGCTCAGCATACCGGTGCGACGGTCCCACGCTGTGTTCGAGCTGTTAATTTCGGCGGTTCGGCAGGGAGTGGCCGAGTAAATCGGAGTTCCGCCATTTCATTTCAGCATTTGTTCGAAGAGTTCTGCAGCGGCGAGCGCCGACACACCGATGAGGACCGTCACAACTAAAATCTCGATGAGAGATGTGCCCGCTTCTGATGATCGAAAAAATCCTTTTAACGTCATGAATTAAGGCTACAGAGGGGGAAAGTGCGGTTCCAGCTTAAAAAACGTTAAGCATCGCTAAGTGTTTTCCTGGCGAGAACGGTAATTTGATTTCTGTGTGAGATTGCGGGCTAAAGGCCGGCGGAAGTCGTTTTGGTTTCTGACTTCGGCGCTGCAGGACTAACGGCGGCGCGAGCAGAAGGGGATTCGTCGGGACGCCAAGTTTCGGAAATGATTTTCCATTCACCACTTCGATTCACGAGGTGAAGTGTTTTTTCGCCGAGATCGGAAATCTCGTTCGAAGAATAGCTTTGCACAAAACGAACGACGGCGCGACCGCGCTGTTCGAGAGCGAGTGGCTGAGAAATCTTAACCGAGATCATCGTATACTGTTTGCCGAGTCGCGCTTTGTACTCGCGCCACTGCGCCTTGTTCATCTTCATTGCCTTGAAGGCGTCATCGTAGAATTCCATATACGCATCGAGAGATTTGGTCTCCCAGGTATTGCGCCACGACTCGAGCCATTTTTCGAGTTTCGCTTGCGAGGCTTCCATCTCGGTGATGGACCTTGTCTGGATTTTTTCTGAAATGACGATCGGAGTTCTGCCGAGCCGGATGTAAGGATCGAGCGTCTTCACGATTTCGTTTCTAACGACGACGCAACCTCGGCTGCCGCGTGTGAGTGCGACGTTATCTGGAACCGCATGCAACCAGATTCCACTTCCGCTTTTTTTATCGAGCACATCAAAGTGATTAGGGTAGTCGGTCGTGTAGGCGCGGCTGCCATATTGTTTGAAATCGAGCGACGGGCCCTCGAGGCGGTTTTGAAGGAAGTAAATTCCTTCGGGAGTTTTGTGATCGCCCTCAGCGACTTTTGCACCGGTACTCCGACCCAAATCTGCAGGGTAGGCGTTGAAACGAACGAAGCGCCGTTTTGTATCGGGGCCGATTTCACTTTTCCAGATTTCGAGCGATCGCGCCGATTTGTCGACAACAAAAATGTACGGCATGTAGTAGTCGCCGTTCGTAGGAACGGAAACGAGATGCGCAGGCAAGCCAGTCGGAGTGCCGACGACCGAATCGGTCGCCTCGGCGCTAGTCGCTTCAATAGCTTCTGCGCGCGCAGTAAAGCCGACAGTACACGCGGCTAAAAACAGCGCGAGAAAAATTTTAGAACATAACATCTGGAAACGTTTCATTTAGTGATACCCGTGAAGAAAATCGTCTCATTTCGGAGCAATCGCCGCAACCCAGAATCAGACCTGGACTTGAGGCGGTGAGCCTTTGGTCCGATGAATTATCATGGCTGAAAAAGTAGGTGCAGCACCAGAAGGCGAACCGAAGAAATTCAATGCGGCGAAGTTCGCTATGCCGCTCTTCATCGCGTTGAATCTCACCGTACTTGGTATAGGCAGTTTTGCTACATACCAAGCGACGTTGGGCTGGGTGCGACCGTCGGTACGTGAGCCAGCTGCGATCGATCAATTGAAATCCGAGCGTGAGACCGAAGGCGTTCGCGATTCGGTACTGTACACAATGCCGACATTTACGGTGAACCTTGATGGGCAACCACGCCGCCTTATCCGTGTTTCTCTGACACTCGAAATGCTCGATAAAGATGGCTTCGAAGAAGTGGTTCGCAACAGCCCGGCTGCGCGTGACTCAATCGTTCGAATTCTTAACGCTAAAACGTACGATGACATCGAAACGATCCAGGGAAAGCTGTTCCTGAAGGACCAAATCGCGGTCACCCTGAACAAATCCTTGAAAGAGGGTGTTGTGAAGGACGTTTACTTCGGCGATTTCCTCGTTCAGTAGCCTAGGCATTTGACCTCGTTTGCTTTTAAGCCTCACAATATCGAGAATGGCTAAATCAGACCGCTCGATTGGTTTTCTCCTTACCCTATTAATTTGCTTCTTAATCGGTTCGACAGGACAGGCCGCAGCGCCTGAATCTGATTCGGGGTCTCTCGGCATCAAGTTCGATGTTGAAAAAGAGGTCTTACCAAACGGACTGACCGTTTTGTATCACTCGGACCGAACGATTCCGCTTGTCAGTTATCACACGTGGTTCAAGGTCGGTTCGAAAGACGAAAAGACTGGCCTCACGGGAATCGCACATCTCTTTGAACACATGATGTTCAAAGGTTCGAAAAAATACTCGGGCGATCAATTCGATCTTATTCTGCAAAGTAACGGTGCGACGAACAACGCATTCACGACTCAAGATTACACCGGATATCACATCGATGCTCCTTCATCGAAGCTCGAGCTTTTGATGGATATCGAGAGCGATCGCATGGCGACTTTGAAAATCGATAAAGCAGCACTCGATTCAGAACGTGAAGTTGTAAAAGAAGAAAAACGATTTCGCGTCGACGACAATCCGATGGGGCTGTTGTGGCAGGCGATCTATGCCACGGCATTTCGTGTTCATCCGTATAAAAATGCCGTGATCGGCACGATGGAAGATCTCGGCAATGTAAGCCCCGAGATCGCCCAGAACTTTCATCGATTGTTTTATAGTCCGTCGAACGCAGTGATCGTGATCGCCGGTGATTTCGATCTGAACGAAACCAAAAAAATGATCCGCAGGTATTACGGGGCAATTCCGCGGCAGCCAGTGACACGCACCGTGCACCCACCAGAACCGAACCAAAGCTCGCCGCGATCGAACTTTATCAAACGCGACGTAAAGGGTTGGACGTTCGCCATCAACTACGCAGTTCCTGCTTCAGGAACCGAAGAGAGTTACGCACTCGATCTGTTGTCGGTCATCATGGGAAATGGACCTTCGAGCCGACTCTATAAACGCATCGTTTACAAAGAACAGCGTGCGACTTCTGCCAGTACATCGAACAACACGCTTCAAGACGGCGGACTCTTTCAAATATTCGTAACTATGAAACCTGAAACGACAGAAGCGCTCGCACAGAAACAGTTCTTGGCTACGCAGCGATCGATCTATGGCGAAATGTGGCGACCGCGCAATATGCCAGTGACAGCAGCCGAACTCGAGCGCGCTCGCAATCAAATCGTCGTGTCGCAAGTTGAGAGCCTTAAGACTCTGCATGGCAAAGCTGAGGCACTTGCAACCAACGAAATTTTATTTGGGGACTACACACGTGTCTTCACGGACGTGGACAAATATATGAAGATTACTCCTGCTCAAATTCAAAAAGCCGCGCGCAAGTACCTTTCGCCTGAACGAAGCAATCTGGTCGTCGTTCGACCGAAGGGAGCTTAAGCCATGATTCATTCTTCTAAATTTATCATCGCCGCTCTGATCGCAATCTCCGCTGGAGGCTGCGCCTCAAAGACTGCTGAAAACACTTACGGAGTTTCGATGCCGGCTTCGAGCGGAAGCCAAGGGAACGGTGTTACAACGCTTCGATCTTATCGAGAAACGACTTTGCCGAACGGTTTAAAAGTTCTGTTTCTGCCGGATCAGAGTCTTCCCGCGCTTTCGATGGGGATGCTCGTCAAATCAGGCGGTACGGCGGATCCCGAGGGACTCGCGGGCCTGACGAACTTCGTTTCTGATCTTCTCGATCAGGGAACGACGCGCAGAAATGCGACGCAGATTGCGGACGATCTAGGTCGCATCGGAGCTTCGTTCAGAACTTCGGTCGACTACGACTACACATACTTGGCGATTTCGGGTTTGTCGGTTTCAAGCAACGAACTGTTGTCGAACTTTGCCGAGTTCGCGATGCAACCTGCGTTTCCAGATGCAGAAATCAAACGCGTTCGTGAACAGACGATTGCGAGCATGCAACGCAGCCTCGATAATCCACGCACGGTGGCCGATCTTGGAATGCTCGGCGCACTCTATGGAAAACATCCCTACGGCCGACCGGTCGTTGGCATTGGCTCGCAGCTGTCGAACATCTCGAAGAAGAACGTGATCCAGCAGTACCTGAAATTTTATCGGCCGAACAATTCGATCCTAGTCGTAGTCGGCAAATTCGGTCCGCCGTTCGAAAAGAAGGTAGAAGCGACATTCGGAGCATGGGGAAAGCGCGATCTACCGAAGCTCGCGCTCGAAACTCCGAAAGCAAAACCAGGCATTCAAGTTCGCGTCGTTGAGAAAGCTGGACTTACGCAGGCGCAAATTCGAATCGCCGGAATCGGAATCAAGCGACAGGATGAAGACTTCATGGCGCTTCGCTTGGCTAACACGGTTTTGGGCGGCGCATTTGCGAGCCGCCTCAACGACAAAATTCGTAAGGAGTTGGGGCTGACCTATTCCATCAACTCGAGTTTCGATTCGCGAATTGAACGCGGACCATTTGAGATCAGCACATTTACGAAAGTCGAATCGATCGACAAGGTCGTGAACGAAACTGTGAAGCTGTATCAAAAGTTTGTTGCCGACGGAATTACGAGTGAAGAGTTGGCTCGCGCTCGCGGTTACTTAAAAGGAATTTTTCCGCAGGCTATCGAAACCAGCGACAAGCTTGGATTCAATCTCGTCTTGCTTCGACTCTATGGAATTCCCGATCGCTACCTGACTCACTACCTTTACAATCTGGATGAATTGTCAGTCAGCGACGTGAACGCAGCCATTCGCCGCAATATGAAAGCGAGCGATCTCGCGATCGTCGTTCATGCACCAAAAGAAAGTGCCGAAGGTTTGAAGTCCCTCGGCCCTCAATACGAAGTCTTACCGATTTCCGCTCTGCAATAGTGTCGCTACGCCGGGTCCCCACCCGGCTACGCTGCTCACCGCACGTCTGCGGTGAGATTCGCGCCTCGCACCTGCCGACTTCGTCGGCGTGCTCGATTGAAACCTAATTATCTAAACGGAATTGGCGGGTTTGCGAGGTAGCCGTCGCGATCGGCGCTGCTTCTTTGAGTGGCGACGGCGTTGCCGCTTCTTCGGTCGCCGACGAAGCAGTCGACTGCAGTCGGGCGACAGTGGTTTCTAAAGCCGCGAGGTCTCCCTGGAGATCACGAACGAGTGTCTCGAGCCGAATGACTTCGTCGACAATCGAACTTGTTTTTAAAAACCACGACAAGAATTCGCGAACCGCGAAGATGAAGCCGACGATGCCGACCGCGACCGAGAGCAAAACGGCCCATGCGGGGATGTTCAAAGCATCGAAGGATGCGAGCCATTCTGGAAACGAAGTAATGGCGTTGAAAAAACGCTCGGACAACGAAGCGGACTGCGAAACATTCTGAAACGACATACTTCTAGAATACCTTCGGATGCCTCGGTGCGGCAGGGGCGAGGCAGGCGCAGAACGAATTGCCAAAAGTTCCGGCTGTTTGGGAAAAAGGTACCCAAGGAGCTTGGAACTTTATTCAGAGCTATTTCTTTTTTGCGGACTTTCTCTTCTTTTTGCGAAGAAGCATGTAGAGACCGCCGATCAAAAGGAGGGCAGCGAGGCCCATGACCATCTTGGCTGCATCGTTGCCGCCTCGGCCGCCGGAACCTTCTTCGGGAAGTTCTCCGTCGAAACCGCCGCCTGCGCCGCCGTTGTTACCGCTTCCGAGCATGTCGGAACCAGGAATACCGACGCCGCCGGCTCCGCCTTGGCCCATCAGACTTTTTGTTGCGATGACTCGAAGGCTTTCGATCGCCTTATAAAAATCGGTCGAATATTTCGAGTAGTGCGCCTTGTGAGCACTGAAGGTAACGAGAACCGCGATCTTGTCTTTCGTCGTTGCGAGATACCGAGTGTAGTAGTTGGGAATTTCGCTGGCGAGGTGCATGCCGTCGACCCAAGGGTGTTGGTTGATGTTGCGTTGTTCGACTTTTAAAATTTGCGATTGAACGGGCTGTCCAGTGCGAGAAAATATCGATCGTGCTGTCTTAAGATGCTGTTCGTAAGCCGTGAGTGAGTCTGAAGGTCCCACTTCTTTAGCGGTAAGAATAATGACCGCTTCGCGATTGTCGCCAGAACCGGCGCCCGTTCGGCAGACCCATTCTGTCTGCTCGAGTGCGCAATCCCATCGCTCGAGAAGATCGAAACTGACGTAAGCGTTTCGAAATGTTTTTGCAGAGGCCGTTGTAGGCTGAAGAGCCGCGATTATCAGCACGGTCGTCAATAAGGACAGAAGGCGTCGCGATGTATTCATGCATATGTAGGGTGGCATTTTGTAGGCCAAGAAGAGAAGAAGTAGTCGTGAGCCGGCCCACTGTTCAGACCTTGGTCGGGCCAGTTGTTTGAGCTCGAAATCATACAGGAATCCAGTGATTTCCTAGGAGAAACAGGACAAGAATATAGCCATGAACTTACAGCAGCTGATTACATTCTCGACAGTCGTATCGGAAGGTAGCATGACGGCGGCGGCCGAAAAGCTCTTTTTGACTCAACCCGCAGTCTCACAACAAATTAGAAATTTGGAAGAAGAACTCGGCGTCGGTCTTCTCGATCGCGGCGCACGACATGCGCGACCGACGGTGCAGGGACAACTTCTGTATGACTACGCTCGACGAATTATTCAGCTAACTCAACAGGCGCAAGCCGCGATTCAGACGATGGCGGAAGGCGTTCAAGGCCATTTGCGGATCGGTACGTTGAACTCGTTAGGTTTACAGCTCGTGGCTCCGAGTGTTGCGACGCTGCTTAAGCATCACAACAAAGTTTCGATTGAGCTTATTTATGAAGACGTCGAAGAAATTTTGAAAGGAATCGCGGCAGAACGATTTGATGTCGCAATTTTGCCAGAGATCACAGCTGCACAAATGCAAACTTTGGGACTTCAAGGTCGACCTTTGCACAAAGACGAAATGTGGTTGGTAGCTTCGGGCAAAGATCCTTCGTTGCCAGAAGAAATTCGTTTCGATCAATTGGATCAACGCCCTTACATTCGTTTGAACGAACGTTACGAAGGTTTCGAGCAAGGCTTCAAAGCAGCGCACGTAAAATCGGGCGTAAACTTGAACGTCGTTTTCGAATCGAACAACGTCGGAACTCTGAAGCGAGTGATAGAAAGCGGTCTCGGTTGGGGTTACCTGCCGGCGCACGCGATTCGAAAACAAGTTCGAATGGGTCGTCTCGCACAAATTCAAGTGACTGATTTAAAACACACAACGAACGTTGTGTTTTATTCGCGCGATGCTTCTCCGGCAGCGCAATTGATCGACGTATTCTTCCGTGTGTTAAAACAGGGAATCGGAACATAATCCCGACTCCCTAAGAAATGCTAAAGAACAGAATCAGGATTGTTCATGATGAGTATCGCGGCGTGGAGTTTCGCGAGGTAATCGTGATCACCAATCATTGAAGCGCATTTTGTTCGAAACGAGATATCGCATGGCCGCATCGGTCTCGAGCGGAATGTCGAGGCGCTCGTCGATTGTCGAATCCACTCGAAGTCCGAAGACAAGTGCGGTTGATGGAATGAATTGCCAAATTCCTGCCGATTTGTTTTTCGAAGAAGGTTTCTGCGGAAGATTCTCGTATCCACTTTCGATCAGCGGCATCGCGAGTAATTCGTGCGGGACGCCGTATTTTTTTAACGCCTTTTCGATGGGTGCTCGCTCGTTCTCCATGCGAGCGAGGGCTTTGCGCATAAATTCGCGACCCTCAGGGGTACCAATGAAGCGATTGAGCTGGCGAAGGACGCGTTCGTTCATTGCGATCGGAAAACTCTGGACCGCGGAACCCGCGGTCGCGACCGAGGCGCGACTCGTGTATTCCGCAACCATCTTCTGCGCTTGATCGAGCGACACGCGACGATCTTGGACAAGACCGGTCGATGCATAAGCACCGAAGGTCATGATGGCTGAGAGTCCGAGGGCTGCGCTCCATGTAACGAACTGATTCTGTCTGGCTTTTTTCTGAAACAACATCGTGTTGATTCTCCGTTTTAAAAGTGGGCCGTCAGTTTTGAACGTGAGTCCCGTTGCGCAGACGGGAACACTTTCTAAACCTCGAGCGGTTTGCGCAACCTCGAAGAGGCAGCGTGCATAAGTGTGCGAATCGACTTTTTCCAGGTCGACCAGAGTCTCGTCGCACGCAAATTCTTGAATTTCAGAAAGTTCGCGAGCCCACACATGTATGAGTGGATTCACGACGCACGTCAGACGAAGAAACCAAATCGCGTAGACGATAATGGTGTCCCCCTGCCGGTGATGTTGCAGTTCATGTTGAATGGCGATCCGGTACTGTTCCGGTTTTGCAATGAGCGAAGCGGGGACGATGACGTTGGCAAAGCGCAAGGTGCGATACGAAAAAGGCACCGAAATGTTTTCGCTGACGGATATCACGACTCGACGAATTCTTCTTACGAGATGCGACGACTTGCGAATGCGAACGAGTCTTCGCATATCGCGCAGAAACAACCAGAGTCCTGCAATGCCCATGAGGACGAGAATACCTGCACCCGTTCGAGAAATGTTCGAAGCTGAAAGCGCGGTCGCCCGATGGCCCTCTGACATCAGCAGGTACCCGGGCTGATCGACGAGGCTCGCATTGAAAGTAAGATCGCTCGCAAACTGTTTCATCGAAGGGGCTGACCAGATTTTTGCTGGCGGCTGAAAAAACGGTTGCTGCGGTACCAGCGACATTGCAAGCGGTGCTGTGAAAACTAAAACGAGGGCGATGGTGTGCAGTTGCAACATGGTTCGCGAACTGAACAGGCGAAGAGGGTGGCCATTGAAGAGCACGATCAATCGCAACACAGGATATGAGACTGCGATCAGCAAATTCGTTGCAACGTAGAATGAAAGTGCATTTGCTAGGTTCATGATGGTTTCCGCGCTGCTTTCGCGAGCAAAACCTGGATCTCGGTCAATTCCGATTGATTGAGATCTTTCGTGTCGAGCAACTGTTTGACGAGCGCACTGACCATAGCGATGGGTGCTCCGTCAAAAACCTTGTCGACCATGTGCCTTACACTTTTGGCCTCGTATTCAGGTTTTTTGAGAACGGGGATATAGACGTGTCCGCGTCCTTCTTTTCGAGTCTTTACGATTTTTTTCTGCTCGAGAATTCGCAAAATAGTTGAGATCGAGGTGTAAGCGAGGTCCCGCTCTTTCGGAAGCGCACTCATGACATCGTTGACCGAACCTTCTTCGAGCTTCCAAAGAATACTCATAAGCTCGAGCTCAACTTCCGTTAACAACTTATCAGTCGATTCTTTTGCCTTGGTCATGACGGTGCTACCTCTTATGTTTTCTTTGTAACTAAGATCTTAGTTCATTACAACTAATTCTTTAGTTGGTCGAGGCGGACCGAATCACGGGTCCGGCCGCAAAGCGCATTTCTTGCCTCCGCCTTAAGCTAGGAGTTTGATACTTGGCGAGTCATGAGCCGCACGGCTGAAACCACGAATGGAGATCAAGATGGCGAAGTATGTAGATGGATTTGTTCTGCCGATTCCAAAGAAAAACATCAAAGCGTATCAGAAGGTCGCGAAATTCGCCGGCAAGATTTGGAAAGAGTACGGCGCGCTCGAGTACATCGAGTGCATCGCGGATGACGTAAAGCCAGGAAAATGGACGTCGTTTCCACAGAGCGTGAAATTGAAAAAGAACGAAGTCGTTTTCTTTTCGTACATTGTTTATAAATCGCGCGCGGATCGCAATCGCATCATGAAAAAAGTTATGAAGGATCCACGCTTCACTGGAATGGGACCTGACATGATGCCGTTCGATGGCAAGCGTATGATTTACGGTGGATTCAAACCAGTCGTATCGATGTAGTGTTAGTTCGCGCGGTGCGATTAACGATTGCGCCGCTGTTTTTGAAAGCCAGTGATCCATTCTGTTCCGAAGTAGGCGAGTGCGAGGATCGGCATCGCAAAGCCGATCCACGATGTTAGACTCCAACCACCCTTCGTCATCGCCCAGGCGCCGACAGAAGAACCGATTCCTCCGCCAATAAAAATCATAGCTATATAGAGTCCGTTCAATCGACTGCGATATTTTGCGGGAAGGCGAAAGATCGCGCGTTGCCCAAGCACGAGATTCGCGCTGATGCCGGCGTCGAGCAAAATAGCGCCGACAACCAGTGCGGCGAGTGAAGCGGTCGATCCAAGTTCGAAGAAATTCGCGAGTAGAAATGAAATCGCTGACGAGATCATCGAGACAGCGGTCGCGATGCGAGAGTATCCGCGATCGGCCACTCGTCCAGCGAACGGAGCCGCGACAGTGCCTGCGACACCGGCTAAAGCAAAAATGGCGATTCCGGTCTGTGACATTTGAAACTCGGGTCCCGCAAGTAGCAGCGGCGAAGCCGTCCAGAAAAGACAAAAGGCACCGAACAGAAATAATTGATAAACTCCCCGCCGTCGAAGGACTGGCATCCGTATCATCAATTGGCTCATTGATACGAGCAGAGTCGAGTAGCGCAGACTTTTCGAAGCTGGTTCGCGAACTGGCAACGCGCGATAAAGTAACAGTGCAAGTAGCGTGCAAATGGCCGCCGATAAAAAGAAGACTGCATGCCACGAGAATAAATCTGTCAGCAGGCTTGCGACCGGACGAGACAACATGATTCCGAGCATAAGCCCGCTCATCAGATTTCCGACGACGCGTCCGCGGGATTGCGGCGGCGTAAAATGAGCGGTGAATGGAACGATCACTTGCACACACGAACAGCCAAGACCCAATGCAAAAGCCGAAGCGAAGTAGGGAAGCAGCGCTGTTGAAAGTGCAGCACCGAGCAAACCGAGAATCGCAATCGCAAGCATAGACAGAATCAATTTTCGATTTTCGACGAGATCAGCGAGCGGAACCAAAAACAAAACGCCTAGACCGTAACCTGCTTGCGTCAGCATGACGGTGAGACCGGCCGCCGCGGCATCAAGACCCAACGAACGGCTAATCGGAGCAATCAAAGGCTGCGCATAATAGAGATTTGCCGCGATGATCCCGACGGCCGCACCTAACAGCAGCACCAGGTACTTAGAGAGTGGCGCCGCATGATTTGCATTGTTCGACATTCAAAGAATATATCGAATGAGCCGTCGCCTCGGCTATAGATCTTTATTCGCAGAGAGAAGCAAATTTCTTGAGGGCGCCGCCGCCGCCCTCGTTGTGCTTCTCGTACACTTTCAAAATCGAGATGACTCCGTCCGCGTGTCGACAACCGATCAGTCGTTGGTGACCTTCGTTTCCGCCGATGACTTTGACCTCGACGAGATTTTCATGTTGATCGGTGATGCGGACAATGCCGGAACCCGATTTTCCAGGCACATAACCTTTTTGTATCGCCCTTAAGAAACGGTGACCGCGTTGTACGTCCTCTCGAAAGTAATCGAGCACGTCTTGGCTGAACTTCACCGATACTTTGTGCAAGCTTGCCTGGCCGCCTTGCCCGGAAGCCTGTGGAACTGCGTACACCGTTCCGATTTTCAATAATTCAGGCTGCTCGATAAGCTGCCCATAAGAAAGCGACGAAGTGGTGGCAGCAGCAGTGCTTCGCGAAGAAAGATTCGATACTTCGCTGAGGCGAGTTCTTAAAGCGACGAAGGCGTCATCAAAGCCGACCAACTCTTCGGGTTTTTCCGACAGAACAGCATCGGCCCAACGGTCGTACTCCGAACGAATGGCGGCAATCGCGACTTTTCGTTCGGTCGCAAAACGAGATTTTTCGAGACCTTCGAGTTGTGACTCGAGGTCGACAAGTCGATCGATGGCGGGGCGGGTATCTTCTGGGGCGACCGGTATTGCTTCAAAGCTGGTTGGGCAGGGCGCTTCAAATTTAAGCGGTGCACTCGTGCTCGTACTCGCGATGAAAAAAACAGCCGGGAGCAGCGTTAAGAAAAACTGAAAAGTCGCCTTCATGCGACTTTATCATCTCTGGCGCAAAGCCCTGAAGCCAGTCCAGGTTGTTAACTGAGTCGTTTTAAAACTGCGGCGTAAAAGCCATCGTAGTTATCTTCGCCGGGAGCAAAATTTCGATCCGATACCAACTCGAACTTTGGAGCGTCTGGCCTCGATTTTAGTCGATCAAAAAACGCGTCAATTTGCCCGCGATTCTCGCTTGGTAAACACGAGCATGTTGCATAGACGACAGTGCCGCCGACTTTAGCCATCAGCGAGTACTCATCTAAGATCTGCGCTTGGATGACGATGAGTCGTTCGAGATCGTCTGGTTTCAATTTCCATTTCTTATCTGGATTTCGGCGCACAACGCCGAGCCCCGTGCACGGTACATCGAGCAGAACTTTGTCGGCAGTGCCTTCAAGACGTTTTATTGTTTTCGCAGAATCGATGATTTTAGCTTCACTGGTGTCGACGCCCGCGCGAGCGACACGGCGACGCAGCTCTTGAAGTTTTTTTTCTGCAATATCGAGCGATAGCAATCGACCTTTGTTTTTCATCATAGCGCCAATCGCCAGAGTTTTACCTCCCGCACCAGCGCAGGCGTCGATCACTCGTTCGCCCGGTTTTGCGTCTAGCATCTTAGCGATTTGTTGGCTGGCTCCGTCTTGAACTTCGAACCAGCCATCTTTGAACGCGTCTGTCGTGAAAACGTTTTTACGTTCGGCGAGAACGATGCCGTGATCGGTTTTAAAGGCTGCTTGCGAGTTGATTCCGTTTTCATCTTTGAGTCGCGCCATCAATTGTTCGCGCGTACATTTCAAAGTGTTCGCACGAAGAACGACCGGAGCCAGTGTATTCAAAGCGTGAAGAATCGCGGGCCATTTCGCAGCGCCAATCTCAGCTTCGCCAAGTTTGTCGATCCAATCGGGAATCGACTCTGTGATGGCGCGATTGCGAACGGGATCGAGGTCGCTGAGGCGATTCGCAACTTCTGTTGGATCGATGCCCTTGAATTCATCCCACGATGGCAATGACGGCGGATTATTTAGCCGCACGCTTTTTTCAATAAGATGTGCGCCGAGCGCTTTCCACATATCTTTAATTTCAAGTGGACGAGATTTGTCTTCAGTGTCGAGACCGACAGCAAATCCATAGCGGCGCCACCAGCGAACGATCTCGTAAACCATTTCGGCGAAAGCTTTGCGATCGCGACCGCCCATATTTTTTTCTGCTTTGAACGCGCGCTCGATCACTTTGTCGGCGTAGCGTCCTTCAATCATGATTACGCCAAGAGCGGCGACGACTCCGTGTGCGACGGGGCGGTGAAGGGGAGCATTGGCTCCTCGCTCGGCCCGTTCTTCATGACGAAATGGATTTGCGTAATTGGGATTCGGTTCAGGCCGCGACTGCGGTCTCGCAGAAGAACTTCCCAGAGAGCGCGCTGGCGTGCGTGGCTCTGGCTGCGTGCGACTGTAAACCGGTCGCACCTCAGGCCGCGAGTTCGGTCGCGAATCTCCGCGAG
>JAYSYF010000304.1:0-3412 GCA_043716655.1 Bdellovibrionales bacterium
AGTCGCTTGATAAACTGCGAACACTATTCGAGTCGCTCCAAAAAGCTTCAGCAAATCATGAAAATGAAACCGTATCGGTTGAGACGATATGCGCCGAAAAAATAAACGCGCTTAGAGCGCTTCAAAGTTATTTGGTGCTGTTGAAGCCGATCGCTTCTGTTTCAACGGTATCGAAGGCTTTGGAATCATCAGCCGGCTTTGATCAGAGTCAAAAAGACCTAACGCTTCTTAAAGAGATTCACGAACGATGGATTTCTGAGTCGCTGCGCGGCCACGAAGAACGTCAAAAGATCGCCGAGTTTCTTCTGGCGATCCCGGACTTTGTCGACACTAACTCGGACCTTTCATTTGTCGAACGTCTCTTGGATTCAACTGACGAGTTGTCTGTTCTCGACCGTGCCGATATCCAATTCGAGAAGCTTGCACTCCAATTCGATATGCCAAGAATCAAAACGGCGGTTGTTAATTTGTTCGGACCAAAAAAGGCGCCGTGGGATTCGGTTATAAAAGCATCCGTGCTCAACGGTTGGGCCGACCAGATTATTAGCGAACATTCGGAGCTTCGCAGCTTCGGGAGAGATAAACTGGAGAAGGCAGCGCAGTTGTTCCGAGCTTCTGTTCAAGATCACAAGATGGGATCGCGCCAGGCAGTCCGCGAAGCCTTTGCTAAGCGTTGGTCAAGCGTTGAGGCGGATCGATCGGGCCTGCCGTTATTAACGAAAGAATCTGCCAAGCAACGAAAAGTTTTGTCACCAAGAGAGATCATGGAAAAGGGCGCTCTTCGGACAATGTTGCAGTTGAAGCCATGTTGGCTTATGAGTCCTCTTAGCATTAGCCAGCTCCTTCCGCTGACCTCCGGTCTCTTCGACGTCATAATCTTTGATGAGGCATCCCAAGTTCGAGTGGAGGACGCAGTCCCGTCGATCTATCGAGCTTCGACGATGATCGTTGTTGGCGACGATAAGCAAATGCCACCAACATCGTTCTTTTCGGGCGCGGTGTCGGATGACGATGACGACGAAGAAGAGATTTCACCGAGCGTTCTCGATCTCGCTGCGCAAGTTTACCCTGCGGTATTGCTGGAGTGGCATTACCGTAGTCGGTCCGAGTCACTCATCGCTTTCTCGAACAGAGCTTTCTACGGAGGTCGGTTGATCGCTGCGCCAAATCCGCAAACACTAACGGCGGGCAACGCATTCAGATTTCACCAGGTCAAAGAAGCATACTTCACAAGTAAAGATGGCAATCCAGTCGAGTCAAACGCGGTAGTATCGCAGCTGATCGATCTTCTAAAAGCTGATCCGACGCGATCTTACGGGATTATCGCAATGGGCGTTTCGCAGGCTGAAGCGCTGCAAGAGGCTCTCGAAAATAAAATGTCGAACGATCCGGCAACTCGAACGTTGATCGAAAGGGCTTATAATCACAAAGACGGTGAAGCGGACGCGGGCCTATTTATCAAAAATCTCGAGAACGTGCAGGGTGACGAACGTGACGTGATCTTGATGTCCGTTGGTTATGCGCCAGCGGCGCCTGGAAAAGATCTGCGACTCGGTTTCGGCCCGCTATCCATGAAGGGCGGAGGTCGCCGACTCAACGTCGCGATCACCCGCGCTAAAATTGCGATGCATGTCTTCGCTTCGTTTAGTCCGACCGCAATCCCAACCGACGAAGAGACACTGACTCGAAATCCCGACCTTTGCGTATTCGGAAGATATTTGAAATATGCCGAGGCGGTCTCATCGCAAAAACTCGAAGCCGCTACTGCCATTCTCGATTCGTTCCCGGTATCGGGTGTGATTACAAACCGTAAAGCCAGTCGTTTTTCGAAAGACGTCAAACGTCGACTTGAAGAAAAAGGATTCCAAGTCTCCTCCGAAATCGGATCAAGCGGCTTCTATATCGATCTCGCAATTCACCATCCAGTCATAGAATCCAGCTTTCTTGTAGGGATTGAGTGCGATGGCGCATTTTTCCATGCAACTCCGTACGCGCGCGATCGCGACAAAATCCGCCAAGATTTGTTGCAGTCTCGAGGATGGAAAATTCTTAGAGTTTGGTCGCAGGATTGGTCGCGAGACTGGGAAAAAGAAATTGTCCGAATCGGAAACGCTGTTAACGATCTGATGCAAGGCTCATCAGAAATTTCAGATTTCAAAAAAGCGTCGGGCGCCTAGCGAGCGAATTCAGAACTATAAACAAGACAAAAATCTATACGCTTGCAGGCACACGACTCTGCAGGAGTTCCGCTTCGAACGTCGCCGCGCGAATCTCAGGTTTCTTCAGGTTTTCACTACTGATGGAGCATGCCGCTTTTTCTGAGTAACCCGCTTCTACGGCTGCCTTAATGGCGTTGAAAAGCGTGAGATGTGAAGCGACAAAGATTCGTTGCTTGGAGGTTGCCGTGTTGGTGCTCAGTTTTCAATTCCGGTCATACCCTAAGTTTCGGCATAAAATCGTTTTCCGGTAATGCCGGCGATTTCAGAGACTTTTTTTAAGTCGAAGGGCACTGCCAAAACTGAAAAGGTCGATACCGAATTTTGGCAGTGCCCTCTACAAAAGATTGATTGCGGACCTCTATCAGTAACTTTGCAGCAACTCATCCGGTGCACGCGAGCGCAGCAGCGGATTAATTTTCACAGTCGGTGAGGGTCGTCCCACATTTTGCTTTGATGATTCCTGAACTGTTAGCCAATTGAGGCGGATCAGTTCTTCGACAGCCAGCTCAACGCTATCTGGTTCGCAAAGCTGTGACCAGGCGCTTCGCTTGATGTCTCGCAGGCTGCAGCCATCATTAATTTTTCCTGATAAAATCAATTCCGCCATTCGATGGGTCGAGGCCGCCTGGGGCACTCTGTCGTGAATATGCTGAGCGTGAGGGAATAGTACGAGGTCAATCCACTTCGATACTTTAATAGCAACGTCGAGAGAAATGATGCGCATGTTAGTGACAGGAATGGATCGGTCAAAATCTTCGCAAACAGTCATGACACCGCTGAGCGCGCAAAACAGCGTCGGATATTTTCCCAGTAGTCCTTTGACCGAATCGGGCAAACCGGGCTGAAGCATTCGGGCATGATTTTTCTTGTCCCAATTTTTAAAAAATAATCGCGCATCATCATCGAACACCAAATTAATCGAATTTTGAAATTCCATTGAGTAGATTGCCGAAAACAGCTCGCTGATTTGCAACAGAACATTTTCGTCTGCTGAGTGTTCGTCATCGGAATACGGGACAGGACGCAATGAGATCGCCGTCGAAAATCTCTCAATAAATCCGTCGTCGGATTTTCTAATCATATTATTCAGCGGGTTAGGTTGAATTGAACCGATGATTGTGGCGGCCATGCTAGTAGCGCGACGAGTGCCAGCGGAAACAGTATCTTGAACATGCTCACCCGAACCGGACCAG
>JAYSYF010000305.1:0-10299 GCA_043716655.1 Bdellovibrionales bacterium
GTCGACGGGCACCTTTTTAGGTGTTAGGCTGACCGGCCCATGATTCATTTTTCCGGCGTCACAAAACAAAGCGGCAATAAGATCCTATTTACCAACGGTAACTTCCAGCTCAATCCGGGCGAAAAGGTTGGTCTTGTTGGACCGAACGGCGCAGGCAAGACGACTGTCTTCCGCCTCATCGTAGGCGAAACGACTGCTGACTCCGGCCAAGTCTCGAAGCCCGACAAAACTGTCGTTGGCTATTATTCTCAGAGTATCGACGACATGAAGGGCCGCACGGTCTTGGAAGAAGTCAAATCGGCTGCGGGCGGTCTTTCTTCGATGGCGGCGGAACTTTCTAAACTTGAAGCCGCTTTGTCGGAACCGATGGACGACGACGTCATGATGAAGACTGTCGAGCGTTACGGAGAACTTCAAGCCGAATTCGAACGCCTCGGTGGATACGACCTCGATTCGCGCGCCGCTGAAATCTTAACGGGTCTTGGAATTCCTCCTGAAGAGCAGGGTCGCATGACCGAAAGTTTTTCGGGTGGATGGAAAATGCGAATCGCATTGGCAAAAATCCTCGCGCTTCAACCCGACGTTTTATTGATGGACGAGCCGACGAACCATTTGGATATCGAGTCGATCGTTTGGCTCGAATCGTGGCTTAAGAGTTTCAAAGGTTCAGTTCTGATGACTTCACATGATCGCGAGTTCATGAATCGCCTTGTCAGTCGAGTCGTCGAAGTCGCTCACAAAACAATTACTGTGTACGGCGGCAACTACGATTTTTACGAGAGAGAGCGAGCGATCCGTCTCGAACAGTTGATCGCCGGTAAGCAACGTCAAGATGACATGCTCGCGAAAGAAGAAGAGTTCATTGCTCGCTTCGCTGCTCGGGCTTCGCATGCGGCTCAGGTTCAATCGCGAGTTAAAAAACTCGAGAAGATCGATCGCATCGAAATTCCACCTGAAGAACAAGACATGAAGATCGTCTGGCCGACACCTCCGCGCGGAGGCGAAGAGGTCGTGAAGATCACAGGACTTGGAAAAACTTGGAAGACTGCCGATGGGCGAGAGAAGCTCGTGTTCCGTGGCGCATCCGCATTAGTGAAACGTCTCGATCGCATTGCGGTCGTGGGTGTGAACGGTGCAGGAAAATCGACTCTGCTAAAAATCATCACAGGGCAGACAGAAGCATCAGAGGGCCAAGCCATTATCGGTGCTTCGATTGACGTTGGTTACTTCAGCCAAAACTCGTTAGACATTTTGGATCCGAATTCTACTCTCGTCGATGAAGTTCATTCGCGAATTCCAAATTCGAATCTCGGTTATGTCCGAAGTTTATTAGGTGCCTTCAAGTTTTCTGGCGATGACGTCGAGAAAAAGGTTTCCGTTCTTTCGGGCGGCGAAAAATCTCGTGTCGTCCTCGCGACCATCTTGGCGCGACCGGTAAACTTGTTGGTCCTCGACGAGCCAACGAACCATTTGGACATCGCATCTCGCGAAGTTTTGCTCGATGCTGTTAAGAATTTTCCCGGCACCGTGATGATCGTAAGCCACGACCGTCACTTCTTAAAGGCGATCACCACTCGTGTTTTCGAAGTCGACAAGAACGAATTGCACGTCGTCGACGGCGACTGGGATTATTATCTCGAAAAACGCGGCCACGCCCGAGGGTTGTAGTGAAGCTCGTACTACGAAAACTGACTCTTGCGGATGAAGCTGCGTTTCTAGAAGGCGTTAGGCTCTGGGATGGCCATCCTCGCGATTGGTACACCTTCGATTGGAAGCCCGGCGGTTCCTACGAAGAAATGGTCAAGAAGCTCGAGCGAGATTCGAAGGGCATCGGGCTTCAGCCGCACCATGTTCCGGCGACAATGCTTTATGCGTTCGTTGGGGACGTCATCGTAGGAAGATTGCACGTTCGTCATCAATTGAACGAAGCGTTGACCCGTCGGGGTGGGAATATCGGCTACGCCGTAGCACCCGCGTTTCGCGGCCAGAAATTTGCGACCGAGATCATGTCGCATGGTTTGGAATTCTGTCGAACTCTGGGGCTCGATAAAATTCTCGTCACATGCGCAGATTCAAACATTCCATCATGGAAGATTATCGAAAACTTCGGCGGCATGCTTGAAAACAAGATCTTCGATGAAGCCGATCAAGAATCTGTCCGTCGTTATTGGATAAAACTTTAGGGACGTTTTGGCTTTGGCGCCGCGGATTTCATATACGTTGTCGCGCCACCCGGTCGAACCGCCACTCGGGCCTGACCAACGAGTGCTTCAATTTCCATTTGCGTACAACGTCGAGCGCTGGCGTTTCGAAGCGCTCCATATAGAAAACCTTCGAAGGCGATCGGATTACTAGGTAAACAGGCTGCTGTAACGCCGAGAGTTCGATCGACAACGGCCCACGGAACCTGTATCGGACGACCGGCGAGAACACGCCGGCTTTCTGTCGAAATATCCAATTCGAAACCCTGAACCGTCGCACCTCGTAGAGGCAGAAACAGGTTAAACTTTTTAGAGCTGACGGTTTTAACTGCAATCGATGCTTGAGGAATTTTGCAGCCGTAATAAAGACCCTTAACGGCGATGCCGACAATCGTGTCGCCCAACTTGACTCCACGTGTGGCGGGCGCCAGCTGGGTAACGACGAGTGACTCGGTTAATTCGTCTTTGTAGGCGTAGCCCGCTTGGATAGCGGGATCAAAACATGCGGCGCCAGCGACAGGTGCAAGTGCGATGGTAAAAATGAAAGTGGCAAGACTGGTTCGCATACTTATAGCGTCGCGCTCTTGTGCGGAACGCGCAACCAATTCCTAAAAGGACGAGTTTGCCCCTCGTAAAAACTCGATCTCTTCTCGAGTTGAGTCGCGTCCCAAAACTGCATTTCGATGCGGATATCTTCCAAAGCGTTCAATTATGGTTTTGTGAAGATGTTCGAAGCGCAAATTGTCCTCGAGCCCCGTCTGCTCAAACAGCTTCAGCGCTTCTTCGTGAGCACCAGTGGATTCACTGTGCATGTACGGCATATAGACAAACGCTCGCTGTGGAATATCGATCTTCCGATCGAGCCCAAGCCGAACCATCTCGCGAGCGAGCGCCAGTGCCAGTGCGTCTTGCGCAAAAGCTTCAAGCTGGTCGCGATAAATATTTCGGGAGAATTGGTCGAGAACGATAATTTCCGCAAAGCGGCCTTGAGCTGTGTTTCTCCATTCGTGCAGATCACCCTTCGATGCGAGCTGCAGGACCGGCAGAAAACGTCGACGAATCTCGTTGTCGATCCGTTCATTTTTCGCGAACTGGTCCTTCGGAGATAATTCTTGAAACCAAAAATCGAGGACTTCTTGCGGACGCATGATTACACCTGTGCTGCTGCAGTCTCGATGAGCGCTGGGATCGTTTTGCGCGCTTCATTTAATTTTCCGCGAGGGACATAAAGCTCGAACATTCCCTGTGGTTCGAGCACCGCATCGGCGACGCCCATGGGAAGTGTCGCCTGGAAGACGACTTGGCAGTCGAGACCAGTGTCGCGAATCGCTTTCGTCAGATTCTCCATATAAATATTCGAATAGCCTCGATGAGTCGAGAAGCGGTCATAGAGCTCGTGTGTCTCGAGGAGCGTCTCTCGGATATCCATCGGCAGATTCTGAAGAGCTGCCTCGGATGCTTCAAGATCTGCAGCTGTGCCTTTCATGGCGCCATCTGCTTGTTCATGAATTCGCTGCTTGGCGCGACGACGTTTGACGTAAATCAACACGACCGCAACTGGAACAAACAACGAGAGGCCCGCGACGACTAACATGAAAAACAGTTCTCCGAAGCCTGTGCTCATAACAATTTACTCCACGATTCTGGTTTGAAACCTACTGCGCCGCTCTTGGGTGTGAGAAGGAACGGCCGTTTAATTAGCTTCCCGTTTTCTGAAAGTAGCTTGAGGGCTGCCGCTTCGGTCATGCCGCTTTTCAGTTTGTCCGCGATTCCGAGTTCGCGATATTGAACGCCGGAAGTATTGAAAAGGTTTTTGAGACTTCCGCCATCGGCTTTAACGAAATCAAGCATCGATTTGAGTTCTTTTAGAGATGGAGGCTGGTCGACGATGGGCACACGATCGTATTTGATTCCCTTGGCATCCAAAAACTTGAGTGCCTGTTTACAGGTGCTGCACGCAGAATATTCGTAAATCTTTATCGGCATTACCTAACTCCTAGCGAGGCATGAAGAGAGCGACGTTATTTTTTTCGTCGAGCTTGAAATCTTCAACAGTGCCGATGGTTTTTCCAGCGTCGTCTACGAAATTCATATCCAGGCGAAACTGTGGCACTTTCATATTCGGCCGAGTCTGATCGTCGACGTAAATCTTAGTCATAAACCCGACGATGATACCGCTGATTTGTTTTTCCGAAATCTTTATCGGAATTTCGGTCGTGCCGGATGCGATATGAATCTCGGTGATTTTCCCTTTGATCATAAACGGAAAACGTCCGGCGAGTTCATAGCCGGTCTCTTTCAACATTTTATTCATCAGTGGACCGAGATTCGCTGGAGTTCGCGTTTCGCCCGCGAGCTGTGCTTCGTGCCAATTGTTGACCGTCGCGTAAGTGAGAACGGCCGCCCGTGTTTTGAACGACGGATCAATCTTAAGTACGGGCTTCTCGGATTTGCCTGCGGATGCCTTCGTTTCATAGCGGGTGGTATAAATCCGGCCGTTCAAAACGGTGATGGTATCGTTCGAACCTTCTGCTTTCCCGATCGCATACATAGCTTTGCGAGGAAGTTCAAACAGCGGGCGAGGCTCTGGGAGCGACTTCACATCGACCCGAGCATTCGCAGTAATGGCCGCAGTCAGAAGTAAGAAGATCGCGAAGGCATTTCTCATGCGTGTGAACCTTCGTCATTTAGATCTGCTTTTTGCTGGCCGTGTTTACGATTTTGGTTCTCTAAAAATTCTCTCAGAAAACTGACAGCCACCGCTTCGAGCAGCGGACGCAATTCGCCTTTGAACGTTTCGGTTGGCGGCGGCGGCGCAACTACGGCAAGTGCTTTTGTTTCCCGTCCCGAGAGCCAGCCACAGAAACCTGCAAACACACCGATCGCAATAAGCACGAGCGATGAAACCATCAGACCAGAGAAGCTGACAGTGTGAGCTTTGTCGATTTGAAGGCCCAAATCTATGACGGCGATCAGTACGGCCGCAAATACGAAGGCGCCGGCGACCGCGAAGAAAACACCGGCAATCGCCATTCGGCGGCCCGTTTCAGCCGCGCGCATACCGGCTTCTTTAAGGTTCTGAGTTTGCAGCTGAGTTTGATGATTAAAAAATGCCTGAGCGAGCAGTATGAGCGGACTCACTTCTTACCTCCGCGAGTTGAACCGATTAAATATCCGATCACGGCAGCGCCAAGAACTGCAGCCCACGGATTATCTTTGATAAAGACCGTTGCTTCAGCCGCCAACTTTTTTCCGATCTCGGTTGCCTGCGCCTTCGGATCATTTTCGAGAAAATCATCTATTGCTGTTTTAGCTTTCGAGAAGCCTTCTTTTGCCTGCGAAAAACCGTCACTTGCAGAACTTGATTTTGTCATAAGATGTTCTCGCAGAATTTCTCTGCCAAAGCTTCTGTTTTTCCCATAAACTTGGCGTCAAATGGACAAACGAAAATTAGTAGATCAAATCGTCGTGCTTTTGGAACGGGACCTTGCTGCGCTGCGGGCCGCGGCGCTCGAAACGTATGCGGCGGCAACGGGTGACGAGAGTAAGCCGGAAAACAAGTATGACACTCGTGCCCTCGAAGCTTCCTACCTTGCCGGTGCACAGGCGAAACGTGTTTTGGACGTCGAAGCCTCGCTGAAAATCTATAAATTCCTCGAAATAAAGCCGTTTACTCCGACAAGTCGCATCGAATCGACGGCGATTGTTGAGCTCGACCTCGATGGTAAACAGCTTCGCGTTTTTGTTGTTCCAGCGCGCGGAAGTCTTTCGCTGACGTGCGAGGGTGTTGCGATACAAGTGATTACTCCGCAGAGTCCACTCGGCGAAGCACTGTTGGGATTGAAGGTCGGAGACGTCGCAAAGGTCGACAAGGGCATTAGGCAAATCGAGTACGAAGTCGTTTCGATAAGCTGATCTTGTCTAGAGATATTGCTTCTTCAATCGTTTCGCTATTCGACCGGCCGACTTTTTCAAATATTTCTTCAGACGAGGATTGTCCGATCGCGAATTGAGCCAACCAAGCATCGTGATCCGTCGCGCCGCCAACATGTGATCAATCATCTTTTCGTCTTCGTCACTCCAAGGAGCGTTTTCAGAATAGCCCTTGATCAAAGCCGCTCGCAGCTTCGCAAGTTCGTGTTTTCGTTTGGGGCCGAGCGTATTCTCAGCCGATTGAAGCGGAATGACGAGGTCATAAACGTAGAAGCCGTAACCAGAATCGTCGAAATCGATCGCGGCTACGTGGCCGCGGCTCAGCAAGAGATTGTTGAAGTGAAGGTCGGCGTGAATCATACCAAGCTTTTTCGGATGCCGTTTTTCATATCGTAAAAGCTTTGAATACACGACCGAACGAGCACGTAAAATAGTTTTCTGATCAGCTGCTGAAACGCCAACCAGCTTATCAACGGGACCAAATTTCGGTTTCCGACCGACAAGTCCGTCGGTCGTCCAGTAGCGGCGATGTTTTGCAATGCCCTTCGGGACATTTTTTTGAAGATGCGCGAGAAGCACACCGACTTCAAACATGTGCTTTTCATTCAAAGATTTTTCGATGAAAGATCCGTCGAGCCATTCAAAAACACAGCAGCGCCGGTTTGGTAGGCCATCCGTCTTTGCAACGATGCTCAGTTGTCGACTCTTTGAAGAAACTGGCTTTGGAACCGAAAAACCTTTGGAAGACAAATGTCTCAACCAACGAAGTTCGGCATCGACGGCTTTATCAGTGTGATATCCGCCCCGCAGGACGCGCAAGAGGTAACGGCGACCGTTTGTTGCACGAACGCAAAACGTTGCGTTTTCGCCGTGATTGATAAAGTCCATCTTCCGAACTTTGATTCGGTAAGATTTTATGGCTTCTCGTGCAAGGACACGTAAGCGGCGCACCTGAGACAAATAGGAAGTTTGCTCAAACGGGGTTATCACGTGCGCTTCATTGCAGTAAATATCTTCGGCGACTTGGCTCGATATTCGATCAAGCGCGCGCGCAGGAATGGCGGCAGGCTTTCTTCGCGGAGCGTGGAGAAAAGTCGACGGGCACCTATCATAGGGCCAACTTGATTTCTGGGCCGACCTTTTGCAAGCCGCATCTGTATACTAAATTGCCGTGCATCAAAGCCGAGTCAACGCGCTCTGGGGACACCGAGATGAAACACCTACAAACAATTTTCCTCCTTCTGCTCGCATTATTCACCAACGGGATCGCCTCTCGCGCTTTGGCTGTGACCGATCAAGTCGTTGTGAGTGGACTCGATCGCCCTTTTGCGGTGGTGGCGGGGCCCGACGGAAACGTGTGGATCTCCGAGAAACCCGGCGCGATCAAGATCTATAGCCCGTCATTTGTCCTTCAAGCGACTCTCAACGGATTTCCGGATCTCGCGGTCATGGGCGAGGGCGGAGTGTTGGATCTCGCGTTTCATCCTCGCTTCGCTCAGAATGGCTGGGTTTACGTGGCTTATTCGGTTGCAGATCCGACCGGTCATCACACCCGCATCAATCGTTTCAAGTATGTCGCTGGTCAGTTGCTAGATCATAAGATCATTTTTGATGGTCCAAGCAGTAACGCCGGTACCCACTTTGGTTGCAGGCTCGTTTTCGACTCGAGTGGTTTTTTGTACGCCTCATTTGGTGAGCGTCGAGAAATGTATCTCGCTCAAGATTTAAATCTTTCGCACGGAAAAATTGTTCGCCTCAAGGACGACGGTTCGATTCCAAGCGACAATCCGTTCGGCTCGCGAAATCCCATTTTCACGCTTGGACATCGCAATCCTCAGGGTTTAGCCATTCACCCAGTCAGCCAGAAAATGTACGATTCGGAACATGGACCCTCCGTTTACGACGCACCGGCTGGTGGCGACGAGATCAACGAAATTGTTCGTGGTGCGAATTACGGTTGGCCAAAATATCATCATCAGGCAACCGATCCTGGTTTCGAGGCGCCACTACTCGAGTACACACCTGCGATTGCTCCGTCGGGAATTGCTTTTTACACAGGCGGAAAAATCACCGCGTGGAAGAACGATCTTTTCGTTGCGTGCCTACGCGGCCAGCAATTGTTGCGTATTCGTATCGATGCTCACGGACGCGTCGTCCAGCAGCAGAAACTGCTTTCAGCGAAATACGGCCGACTTCGTGATGTCGAGACGTCGCCTGACGGCACCCTTCTGGTGATCAGTGAAGCCGGGAAACTTATTCAGCTACGCTAGTACGGCAGCGCCGCCGCTTTCGCTTCGCGATCCCAATGGCGATGTTCTGCGAGTCCTGCAATGAAGGCGTCGAATACGGACGAGGTGCGCGACGATTTGCCCGTGCCGTTCGCGAGCGCTACTCCAGGTGCACCTTCGTGCATATTCATCGTTGCCGTCGCGATCAAGGACTCGGATTTCGCAATACCGCCGATGGTTTTGCAGTGTTTGAACGCTTGGCCGACAAATCGTAATGCAGCCCCAACATCCTGAGGTTCAGAGTAATCTTTCAGATTCGTAAATACGAAGACGCCGTCGTAGCTATGAGAAGGCGTCGCGGAAAGACGTTGCTCGACATCTGCTTGGGAACCCTTATCCTTGGTAGAGTTGTCTTGCCCGCTCGAGAACTGTGGAACAATGAGTTCGAAGCTGACGCCATTCTTCTTAAGGACGGCTTTCGCATCCGCGAGTGATTTCTTGTCGGTCGCGGGCGCGATCAACAACGCTACTTTTCGAGTTCGTGCGTCTCGTGGATTATTTTTCGTAATACTGAGCGCATCAGAAACTTTCGGGAGCGCGACTTTCGGTTTGAATTTCGCGTCGTCCTCGGCTGCTGCCTCGAGCGAACGATTTTCGGGCACGATGTTGTTCGCGGGATCTGCGGCGTTCGGCGGCATGGATGGCTTTGACGGGAGTTTCACTCCTACGTTACCAGAGACTTCTTTCGCGAGCCCGCTATTGACGAACATCAAGAGTTCGCACATTCGCGCGCGTACGCCAAAATCTTTTACTTTCGACAACTCGAACGAAAAAGCATTCTTAATATGAGTTTGCTCGACGGGGCTCTGACTGTCGAAAAAGAGCTTCGCCTGCGAAATGTGGTCGCCGAAACTCGAACTTCGCGCGCGAACTTTTTGCGCTGAGATACGTTCGTTGAAGTGTACGAACTTTCCCATGTCGGCGCCGGCGTGAAACGGGCAGCCGCCCTTCAAAGAATTTGGTTCGTAAGCGACATTCCCTTTAGGAATCGTCTGGCGTCCGAAACCATCGCGGTTGTTGTTGTTAACAGGCGAGAGCGGCCGATTAACAGGCAGCTCGTGAAAGTTCGGGCCGCCGAGTCGTGTCAATTGAGTATCGGTGTACGAAAAAAGTCGGCCTTGCAGCAACGGATCATTTGTTAGGTCGATACCCGGAACCAAGTGACCGGGATGAAATGCCGCCTGCTCAATTTCACCGAAGAAATTGTCTGGATTGCGGTTCAGCACGAGGCGACCCACGCGACGCACAGGAACCAATTCTTCGGGCACTAATTTCGTTGGGTCTAAAAGATCGAAGGGGAATTTGAATTCGTCAGATTCGGGAATCAACTGTACTCCGAGGTCCCATTCTGGAAATGCGCCCGCACCGATGGCATCGGCTAAATCACGTCGATGGTAATCGGGGTCGAGGCCGCCCAATTGTTGGCTTTCCTCCCATGGGAGAGAATGGACTCCGAGTGTGGGCTTCCAATGAAACTTTACGAATGTCGCTACACCCTCGTCATTTACGAGTCGAAACGTATGGACGCCGAAACCCTCCATCATGCGATAGCTTCGTGGGATCGTACGATCGCTCATGGCCCAACAAACCATGTGCAAACTTTCTGGCATCAATGAAATGAAATCCCAGAAAGTATCGTGCGCACTTTGCGCCTGCGGTATTTCAAGATCTTGTTCAGGCTTGACGGCGTGGACGAGATCGGGAAATTTCATTGCGTCTTGGATAAAAAAGACCGGGATGTTATTTCCAACAAGATCGTAGTTTCCTTCATCTGTATAAAATTTCACCGCAAAGCCGCGAACGTCACGCGCGGTATCCATCGAACCCCGGCTTCCGGCGACCGTCGAAAACCGTGTAAGGACGGGCGTTTTTTTCCC
>JAYSYF010000306.1:0-3389 GCA_043716655.1 Bdellovibrionales bacterium
ATGCGTTCGATGTAAACTTCCAAGTGAAGCTCGCCCATGCCCGCGATGATTGTCTCGGCCGATTCCTCGTCACGAGAAACGCGGAAGGTCGGATCTTCCTTCCGGAACTTCTGAAGCGCCTTCGAGAAGTTGCTAGCGCCGTCTTTGTGCTTCGGTGCAACTGCAAGAGAGATAACCGCTTCTGGTACGAACATCGAAGACATTGCGTAGTTGATGCTGCCATCAGTGAATGTATCGCCCGAAGAGCAATCGACGCCGAAGAGCGCTACGATGTCGCCAGCTTCTGCTGAATCGATATCCTGCATCTCGTTCGAGTGCATTCGAACCATGCGTGGAATTTTCACCTTACGTTGGTTCGACGTATTGACGATGAAATCGCCCTTCGACATCGTACCTTGGTAGAGGCGCATGTAAGTCAGCTGACCGTAACGACCGTCATCGAGTTTGAAAGCGTACGCAACCAATGGGGCTTTCGGATCAACGTGGATGATGACTTTTTCTTCGCTCTTGTCGAGATCAAGGCCGACGTTTTCTTTTTGAGTTGGATCCGGGAGATAATCCGAAACTCCATCCAAAAGTTTTTGTACGCCACGGTTTTTGTAAGCCGAGCCGCAGAAAACTGGAACGATCTGAAGCTTGATAACCTGACGGCGAATCGCCGCGCGGATTTCGTCCTCAGTTGGCTCTTCTTCCATCAAGAATTTTTCAGCGATAGCTTCGTCATTATCTGCGACTTTCGCGATGAGTTCCTTGCGGTACTCTTTCGCTTTTTCCAGATAGTCAGCTGGGACGTCTCTCTCGATTACTTTTTCGCCGTCGTCGCCTTCGTTGTAATACGCGCGCATGCCGACGAGATCGATGACTCCCAATAATTTATCTTCGATTCCAATTGGAATCTGCGCCATGACCGCATTCAAGCGAAGCTTCTCGCGAAGACCTTCAAGAACGCGGAATGGGTTTGCACCCGTACGATCCAGCTTGTTGATGAACGCAAGACGAGGAACGTTGTAACGTTTCATCTGACGATCGACGGTGATCGACTGCGATTGAACGCCGGCGACTCCGCACAAAACCAAGATGGCTCCGTCGAGAACTCGCAGAGAGCGTTCAACTTCGATTGTGAAGTCGACGTGCCCCGGAGTATCGATCAAGTTGATGTCGATATTTTTCCATGTCGCGTAAGTAGCCGCCGACTGGATGGTGATCCCTTTTTCTCTCTCGAGATCCATCGAGTCCATTTTCGCGCCGACGCCGTCTTTTCCGCGGACTTCGTGGATTTCATGAATTCGTCCGGTGTAGAACAAGATTCGCTCGGTGAGAGTCGTCTTGCCCGAATCGATGTGGGCCGAAATCCCGATGTTTCGAACTTTTGAAATGTCTGTAGATCCCATATAGCTCCCGAAGCGCCAGTCGTCGAACCTGCGCCCGAATTTCTTGTGACTGCGGCTTAAAAATTTTGTGAGCAATGGTCGTAACATGGAGGAGACAACCAGTCCACCATTGGCGTGAACAATAAAGGCGCGCTAAACTCGTTTCATGGCAGGTGGTTTGGGACTGAAAACAGAGACATTTGTTTCGGAAGCCGACCGAATTCGTTCGGAAGTCTTTGGTTTTGCCTCTTGGAGAGGCGAACAGGCCACGGTTATCGCCGCTCTGGCCAAGGGAAACGACGTTTTAACGGTTATGCCAACCGGAATGGGCAAAAGTCTGTGCTACCAAGTGCCCGCACGCCTGTTTTCGATGGCCGAAGCCAGCGCCGAAGGTACCGCCCCGAATTTAAGCCAGAGTGTTTCGGAGGCTCGGCTCGTGCTGGTGGTCTCGCCGCTGATCGCTCTGATGAAGGATCAGGTTGACGCGGCGCAAGCAAGGGGGCTTCGCGCAGCCGCGATACATTCAGCGATGCCGCGAGAACAACGGGAAAAGATCTTGCGCAAGGTCGCGCGCGGGCAACTCGAAATTCTGTACGCGACTCCTGAGCGATTCAGACAAGATGCGTTTCGCGAAGCCTTAAGCCGAGGCGGCGGCGTGCGGTTGTTAGCCATCGACGAAGCTCATTGCATCTCTACGTGGGGTCACGACTTCCGACTCGATTATTCGCGGCTTGGAAATCGGCGCCGCGAACTCGGAAACCCGCAGACGTTAGCGCTGACCGCTACCGCTACCCAAGAAACTCAAGCTGATATTGTTCGGGAATTGCGCCTCGGTGAGTTATCGGTTACGGCTTCCGAGACCGGTGCGGGCGGTACCCCCAAGCGGCGCGAGACGACGGTGATCGTATCTAGTATTTGGCGGCCCAACTTGGCGATTGAAGTTTTGGAGACTGGTGGCCTCGATGAAAAAGTTCGTGGGTTTGCGATGCTTCGACATCTGCACGCGGGTCCGACTATCCTTTATTTTTCGCTAATCCAGACATTGAAAAAATTTAGCGACGAGATCGAACGTTTAGGAATGCCGCATTCGATTTATCACGGACAGCTAGGCGACCGAGCGAGGCGCGATCATCAAGAGGCCTTCATTGGTGGATCGAGCGATCTTATGCTGGCGACTCCGGCCTTTGGCTTGGGAGTCGACAAGTCGAATGTACGATTGCTCGTTCACGCGGAAATGCCTGGGTCGATGGAAGCTTATTACCAGGAGATCGGCCGGGCTGGTCGCGATGGTGAACCTTCGGCATGTGCGATGCTTTACGATCCCGATGATGTGACGATTCAAAAAGATTTTGTGAAGTGGTCGACGCCAGATCCGGGATTTATACAGGGCGTGCACAATTTGATTTCGCGAAACCAGATGCGCGCGCGACAAGAGGGATTCGATTACCTTCGTGCGCAGATGAATTTTTATAACAAGCGAGATTACCGGGTCGAGACAAGTGTCGCTCTGCTCGAACGCTGGGGCGCCCTTGAAGGGCGTGAGCCGCGCGATTGGAAAATCGTCGCTGAAATTCCGGAAGAGTTTTTAGATAAAGGAAAATTCGAAGCGAATCAGAAACGACGTGAAGAAAAGCTTTCGAAGATTGCAGGATATTTTGAACAGCCGGTGAACGAGGCGCCTTGTCGTTTAGCTAGCATTGCCCGAAGCTTTGGTGAAAATGTGAAAGATCGAAAATGTGGAGTGTGCGATGCTTGCCTCGCGGTTTCCTGATCCACATCTAGCGAGCCCAGAGGGGATTGTTTCGATCGGCGGCGATCTCGAGGTACCAACGCTCGTGGATGCCTATACACACGGAATTTTTCCTTGGCCGCAAGAGGGACTGCCGATGTTGTGGTTTTCTCCTGCCGAGCGCGGTTGGATCGATCTTTCGAAAGAAATTCCGGTGCCATCGAGATTCGAACGTAAATTCGAAAAGTGGAAACGCGAAGGCCGCGTGGAAGTTCGAATCGATACGGCAT
>JAYSYF010000307.1:0-3389 GCA_043716655.1 Bdellovibrionales bacterium
CTCCTGTCGATCGAAAGATCGTGTTTTGAACCCTTGTTCCCTGCCACTTGTCCGGTGGGGGACTTAAGCCCGAGAACCGGGCCACCCGAAAGGATGGACATGCAGCTCGAAAAACGTCCCGTCACGCGTCCTTATGAAGTCGTAGTTTTGATGAATCCAGATGCGTCTGAGGATGATCAAAAGGCTCTTTTCAAAAAGAACAAAGCTATCGTTGAAGATCAATTCGGCGGCGAAGTTAAGCACCTCGACACATGGGGAAAACGCAAACTCGCGAACCAAATCGGTAAAGTGAAAAGCGCAGTATTCTTCCACTCGACTTTCATGGCTCAGCCAACTGCGATCCTCGAGCTTGAACGTACTATGCGTATCAATGACAACGTTCTTCGTTTCATGCACACCGCACTCGACGAAAAAACGGAACTGTCTGCGTATCTCGAGGCCTACAAGAATTCGCTCGCAGAAAGCGCGGCTCGTGAGCGCGAACGTGAAGCGAAATTCCAAGCCCGCAAATCAGCTGGTCGTGGACCTCGTCGTGATGACGAAGGTGGCGGCGAGCGACGCGGACGTCGCGATGACTTCGGCGGCGGCTTCGGCGGCGGTCGTGGTGATGACGACGGCGATGATTCGGGCGGCGGCGACGCTGACGACGAATCGTAATCTGATCTTTAGTGAGTCTTTAAACCGCCGAGCGTAAGCTCGGCCGGAGGTCGTGTGAATGTGTGGGCGCTGACAGCTGCGTTTAGCTGGGCGACGGTGCTGATAGCATCGGGCCCGCTTCGCGCGTTCCGTCTCTCATTTCCATTTTATATTTACTGGCTTGTCGTTGCGGCAGCGAGCGCTGCTTTTTGGTTTGCCGGCGCACCCGTGATTGCGTGCGTATTGGCAGCATCGGGACTCGTTGTCGGCTTGTTCACCGAATTTCGGATGTGGCATCTCGGTCGCGGTGTTGCTGCGACGGGTGCCATTGTCGCATTGATGGCGGCAGTGGGCGCGGCGTTCGGTGCTTGGTGCCGGGAGATGAAAATCAGCCCGGTGACTTGGCTCACGCAAGTGATCGAACCGATGGTTGTGAAATTTAAGGCCGCATATCCAACTGCTGAGATCGAAGTCGACGCGATTATTTATCAACTCCCCTCTGCACTAGTTCTGCTCGGATTGATTTCAATCGCAGCGGCGCTCGTCAGCGAACAGTCTTGGCTGCGGATGGGTGGCTCAAATCGCCGATCTGAACCGTGGAATGAGTTCAAGCTTTCGGACTTTGCGATCTATTTACTGATGTTGGCATTGCTCGCGGCGCTTACACGTCACGGAGTTCCGGCCATCACATCGGTTGGCGCGAACGTGCTCAACGTTTTAGTTCTGCTTTATTTTTTCCAAGGCATGGCGGTCGTTTTTAAAGCGTTCGACGTTTTCAAAGTCGGATTGCCTTGGCGAGTTCTGATCGGATTAATTCTGACATTTCAACTGGCGCTTCTCGTCGCGGTTGTAGGTGTCGCAGATTATTGGCTGGAATTTAGAAATCGACTTACGCGTCGCCCGGTGGGACCGAAAGCCGAACTTTAGAGTAGGGATTTGGAACTAATAATTGCCTACCGTTGGTGGGTAAAATGTCTGACCTTAGGTCGGACTGAATCAGAGGAGTTTTTATGAAAGTGATTTTACAAAAAGACGTTAAGAATCTGGGAAAAGTCGGCGAGCTCGTCAACGTGGCCTCTGGTTATGCGCGCAATTTCTTGTTCCCACGCTTGTTGGCTGCTGAAGCGACTGAAAAACGTATGGCTGAATTCGAACATTTGAAACGTGCTGCTGAACAGAAAATGAAGAAAGCAAATGCTGAACGCCAGCTTGTGATCAACAAACTCAAAGGCGTGAACGTTGTTATCAAGGCGACAGCCGGCGAAGCCGATAAGCTTTTCGGTTCTGTCACAAACAACGACATCTCGAACGAACTCGAGAAACTTGGTTACTCGGTCGACCGTCGCGACATCGTTTTGGAAGAACCAATCCGCGTTCTCGGAAGCCACAAGGCAACCGTAAAACTCGGCGACGGCCTCGAAACTACGATCTCGGTCAACGTCGAGCGCGCCTAAAACGAAAGGTACCTGCTTCCTTTTTGCATTTTTCGGTTCGAAAATGCAAAAAGGAAGCAGGTACCTTTTCCGGGTCAGCCTTCGCCTATGAAATCGGCGGCGGCTCCGCTGCCGAGATCTGTGAACATCGCGAATGTCGCGGTGTTTTTTTCTGTCGGGTGTTTGTCCGCGAATTTTTCGACCATCGAAACGACCACTCCACCAGACTCCGCCGATTTAGCTGCTTGGGCGACGACTTCAAGGGCCGCGTTTTGAACTTCAGCGCGAACGACTTCGTCATTTTCGAACGAGTCTTTAGCTTCGAGCAGTACTTCTTGAAGGTAGGCCCCTAGCATTTCGCGCAATTCATCGAGAGTGACACTCTCGGTTGATTTTCCAGCTCCAGAAATCAGTCGACTCAGCTCTTCGCCGATCAACTCATCTGGTAGCCCTGTCGCAGTCGACAGTTCATTGAGGAGATCCATTCCTCGCACGCTGCCCTCCTTGGCCGCTTTGAAATCCTTCATTTGTCTTCCCTCCGTGGAAGTTACAAACTACAGACAAGGCCATTCCATCCTGCGGTTAGCGGCCGTGACAAGAGATGCTGAAATCGTGTCTAGGCGACGAAGACGAATCTCATCCTAGGTCTGGGTGTTTTGGCTCAAGAGCGGGTTAAGCTGACGTGACAGAACTGCCACGCTATTTCTTCGCAAGGACTTCAGCTCGCAGCAGTTCGAGGTCGGCCTCAAATTCGACGCGAGCACGACCGAGCTGCGTAACGAGATCGGCAATCCCGCTCCAGTCAGCATTCTTACCGGCATCTTCAATTTTACCGAGTATGTTGGCCGCCTCTTCGCCACCGAAGTTTGCGAACGTCGATTTGATACCGTGGGCTTCGAAGTGAACCTTCTCGCGATCACGTGCATCGATAAACTCACCAAGCCGCGTGAGGCGATCGGGCACTTCACTTCCGTAGGCTTTAATCAATGCTGCGAGAAGAGTTCCGCCGGTATCAGCGTCAAGTTCGCGAAGCGAATCGAGAGTTTGTTCGTTCAAAACTTTCACGCGTTTAATTCCGTTAAGCGTTTGCGCCAGGGCCCGGCGGTTTACGGCGATACTGCGTCGCCGATTGTGGAGGAGGCGGCAGCGGATGTTCCGATCCACCTTGCTCGAAGTCAGAGAACTTACCGATGTTGGATTCCCATCGCAGCTTCACTGTTCCGACGGGACCGTTACGCTGTTTACCGATGATGACTTCGGAGATCCCTTTTACGTCTGGATTCTCGCGGTCGTAATAATCTTCGCGATAAAGCGACATGA
>JAYSYF010000308.1:0-3388 GCA_043716655.1 Bdellovibrionales bacterium
GGACAACTTAACTGATGAACAGATTCAGTATGCAGCAAGCATTTATTCATCAGGTAACGATCTCTTAAACTTAATTAACGATATTTTAGATCTCTCAAAAGTCGAAGCTGGAAAGCTCGACATCAGGATCGAAAAGGTTACGGTCGGAAAAGTCATCGAAGGTCTCAAGCAAACATTCCAATCTCTTGCTCAAGAAAAAAGGCTGCTGCTCGAAGTCACTCACGACTCTGATATGCCGCAAGCATTCTTGACCGATCGTCAGCGCCTCGACCAAATCTTGAAAAACTTGGTATCTAATGCTTTGAAATTCACCGAAACCGGATCAGTGAAGATTCGATTGTACCGACATTCACCGGATATGCTCGCGTTCGAGGTCAGCGACTCGGGAATTGGAATTCCAAAAGAACAGCAAGCCATTATCTTTGAAGCGTTTAGACAGGCTGACGGCACCACCAATCGTAAATATGGCGGAACCGGACTTGGTCTTTCGATTTCGCGAGATCTGGCCAAACTTTTAGGCGGATCAATAGAGGTGGTCAGTGCACCTGGTAAAGGGAGCAGGTTCACACTCATTCTGCCCGAGACTCTTAAGGAACTTCAACTCTTAGCAGAGCCGACCAGTGAACCGATCTTCAGAAAAGATATCAGTAGCCATAAACACTTTACGCACCCAATTCCGCTCACGTTCGAAGATGACCGCGCCAACCTCGATATGGGAGACCGAACCGTTCTCGTGATTGAGGACGACGTCGAGTTCGCAAAGATTCTTTTGGGTATTGCGCATGAAATGAAATTTAAGTGCATCGTGGGTCAAAGTGCCGATGAAGGTTTCGAAATGGCCCTCGAATACGCACCGAACGCGATTTTGCTCGACATGAAACTCCCCGATCATTTAGGACTTGCGGTTCTTGATCGTCTAAAAGAAAATCCAAAGACGCGCCATATTCCGGTCCAGGTGATCTCTGGCTTGGACTATGAAGCGACTGCCCTCCAGATGGGTGCGATTGGCTTTCTTTTAAAGCCGGTGAAGTATGACGAAGTCAAAACTGCTCTCAAAAAACTAGAGACAAAATTCACACAGAAGCTCAATCGCGTTTTGATAGTCGGTCACGATTCGGTCCAACGTACCGTCATCGCTAGCCTCGTAAAAAGCCCTGACTCAGAACTGACGGAGGCGTCAGCAGCAACAGATGCCATTAGTGAACTCAAGGCAAAGTCTTACGATTGTATGATTATGGATCTGACTTCTCCGCACGGCTCTGGAATCGAACTCCTCGAAATGATGATCGCAGAAAAAATGAAGTCACCACCAGCGATCGTCGTCTACACCGGGGCAGTCGCCTCAGACGATCAAGAGAGAACACTCAAGAGCGTTTCAAAAGATATAAATATATGGCGAGCGCGCTCGCCCGAGCGCCTTCTCGATGCCGTGACAGTCGTTCTTCATCGCGACGAAGCAAAATTGACTCCGGCGCAGCGCCAGATGATCAAACTAGTTCGCAATCGCGAACAAAGTTTTGAAGGTCGAAAGATCCTTGTAGTCGATGACGACGTCAGAAACATTTTTGCGATGACCAGTGCGCTCGAGCAAAAAGGCGCGACCATTGTTGTGGGCCGAAACGGTCAGGAAGCGATCGAACGTCTGAATCAAAATCCCGAGATCGATCTTGTTCTCATGGATATAATGATGCCAGAGATGGATGGCTATGAAGCCACGAGACAGATTCGACAGCAAAAGCGTTTTGCTAAGCTTCCAATTATTGCCGTCACCGCAAAAGCGATGAAAGACGATCAAGAAAAATGTATGGAAGCAGGCACCAACGATTATGTCTCAAAGCCTGTCGATCTTGAGAAGCTGCTTTCTCTTATAAGAGTGTGGATTCCGGCGGCGAACCAATGATGGCGTCGTTAACTGAAAAGCATAGTCGAAAGCCAGCAACCGTTCCTGAGATATTCGATATCTTGGTCGTTGATGACGTAGAAGACAATTTGCTTGCGCTCGGGGCAATCGTCGCTCGTTCCGACGTACGCGTCCACCTAGCACTTTCTGGCGAATCGGCTCTAGAACTGATGCTGCGGCATGATTTCTGTCTGGCCATCCTCGACGTGCGTATGCCAGGGATGAGTGGTTTTGAACTCGCTGAGCTGATGCGTGGATCCAAAAGAACTAAGAACATTCCAATCATTTTTGTGACAGCGACGGCAAAACAGCAGAGCTTTTCATTCAAAGGCTACGAAAGCGGAGCAGTCGATTTTCTTTTAAAGCCGCTCGACACGCAGGCCGTGCAGAGCAAGGTAAATATTTTCATCGAAGTGCACCGGCAAAAACTCGAGTTAAGAGCTCAGTTGCAGACGATTACCGACCTCATGGAAAATTTGAATCAATCCAAAAACGAAGCTGTGGATGCAAATTTTTCGAAGAGTCAGTTTCTGGCAAATATGTCGCACGAAATTCGCACTCCCATCGGCGCAATCCTGGGATTTACCGATCTCATGAAAAACCCCGCCAACACCGTCGAAGAAAATCGGTCATACATGGGAGTGGTCGACCGAAATTCGCAGCAGCTCTTGCGATTGATCGACGATATTTTAGACCTGAGCAAAGTCGAAGCTGGGATGATGGCCACAGAGAATATCGAACTGTCATTGCCTGAACTGCTGAGTGATTTCAATTCGCTGATGTCTTATAAAGCGCGGGAAAATGGGATTGAGTTTCATCTCGTTTTCGAAACGCCGATTCCCGATCTGATCTGCTCGGATCCGGTGCGGATCCGGCAAATACTAAATAACGTCGTTGGTAATGCACTGAAGTTCACGCCACAAGGATCAGTAGAACTCAAAGTTCGATGGTCAGCTCCAAATTTAAGATTTTCAATCAAGGACACCGGAGTTGGGATTTCAAGGGAGCAAGAACTAAAGCTTTTCAAAGCATTTTCGCAAGCTGATATCTCAACAACCCGCAAATTCGGCGGGACTGGCTTAGGGCTTATTTTGTCGAGACGTCTCGCCGAGACATTAAACGGAACACTTTTACTTGCTGCGAGCGCAGAAGGAACCGGAAGCACGTTCGTTTTTCAAATGATACCATTAGAAGTGGTAAGTGCAAAACTTGTAGGCGCAGAAGCGCTGGAGGCAAGCATCCATTTACAGACAGCGGGTGCGGGTGCTCCGCTTTCTCTTAAAGGATTGAAAGTCTTGCTCGTAGAGGATTCGCCAGACAATCAGATCTTGATTAACAAGTATCTATCTAAGGCCGGAGCGACGGTCACTACTGTTTCGGATGGAGCAGAAGGTGTTGAGCGAGCAATGGCTGAAGATTTCGACGTGTTACTAATGGATATTCAGATGCCCGTTCTTGACGGCCACGATGCAACCAAAAAGCTCAGAC
>JAYSYF010000309.1:0-30414 GCA_043716655.1 Bdellovibrionales bacterium
CCAATCAGGAACCCAAGACCAAACGCAATTCCGATAACTCCAAAGGCCTTCGCGCGCCCTTCCGGAGGAGTTACGTCCGCGATCGCAGCTTGCGCGATCGTTAAATTGCCAGCAGTGACGCCGTCGATGATTCGAGACAGAAAAATAATAGGAAGGCTGTTTGCTAGGCCCAACATCACAAATCCGATGAAGGTACCCATTTGACTGAACATCAAAACCGGCTTGCGTCCGTACTTATCGGAAATACGCCCAAGTATCGGACTCGAGACCAATTGGCAGACGGCGAAGGTCGCCGCAAGAATTCCGACGACTAAAGGTGAAGCACCGTATTTTTCTGCGTAAAAAGGCAGAAGAGGCAGAATCATTGTGAAGCCAAGAACGTCGACGGCAACGATCAGAAATATCGCGAACAAAGGCGACTTCATCATCATTGCAAGTTTGCGTGGCTCCTGCGACGATTTATTTCCTGAAGCTTCGGTCATCAGTTAATGCTTTCGCGGCACGATCGATGAGATCGGACCCAAGACGTTGTGGCCAGCGGGTACATCGTGCATAACCACGGCATTAGCGCCGATTCGGCAATCGTCACCGAGTGTGATCGGACCCAACACTTTTGCGCCGGCACCAATCAATACTCGATTCCCTACCGTCGGATGTCGTTTCACCGGATCAAACTTCACACCGCCAAGAGTGGTCGTGTGAAAGATGATGCAATCGTCGCCAACGACTGCAGTTTCCCCTATGACGACACCGACCCCGTGATCGATAACGAGTCGACGGCCAATGACCGCTCCAGGATGAATTTCGATGCCAGTCAGCATCCGTGAAATTTCAGAAACAAAGCGCGCGAGAAAAAAGAGTCCCGCATTGTAAAGCGGATGTGAAATTCGATGAAAGAAGATCGCTTTAGGTCCACCATACAGAAACAGAATTTCCATGCGCGACTTTGCTGCGGGATCGTACCGCTTATACGCATTGATAAAATCCATCATGTTCCCGATCATACTTGCCCCATCAAACGTTCCCGCAAATTAGCGCAATAAAAGGTAGCGACCGAGTTGCGGGTGCAGCCTCGACCACTCGGCGCCATTCGCGCGCTCGGCTTCTGCAAAGTGGTGAATCGAATTCACCTTGCTATCGAAATCATCGAGCATCGCCACGATGATGGCCTCTAAGAACATCGGTTCCTTCGGAGAACCGTATTCGAGACGACCGTGATGACTCAAGATAATGTGCTTCAGCTTATCTTTGATTCGATCGCTCATTTCTGGAATTTCCAAAGATTTGCGTTCAACGAGTTCAACAGCAATCGACATGTGCCCTAAAAGTCTTCCGCGATCCGAATAGCCGTAAGGGCCTTCGCCCTCGAGTTCCCAGAGTTTTCCGATATCGTGAAAGATCGCGCCAAAGACGAGCAAGCTTTTATCGAGCGTGACACCTTCGCTTGTGTAATGCGCGTGAACGAGGCCCATCAATTTTGCGATCGACAGAATGTGCTCGAGGAGGCCAGACCGATAAGCGTGATGAATCGTCTTCGCGGCTGGGTGTGTACGAAGTCGAAGCTTCACTTCGGGCTCTTCAAGCGTCGACTGCAAGAGTTGTCGAATCGGACCCGGATCGAGACCAGCTACAAGCTGATGCAGTTCGGCTTCCATAACTTCTGGTGCGCGACGGCTAGCCGAAATTAAAAGATCCGAATCGACTGTTGAAGCATCAAGCTTCTCTAATTTGTGAACGATCAACTGCAGGCGACTTTGGAAAAGCTGAATAACGCCTTTGACCCGAACGATGTCGCCGAGCTGGTAGATCAGCTGCATGGCTTCGGCATTTTCCCATACGCGTGAGTCCACCGAACCTGTTCGATCGGCGAGCTGTAAAGTTAAGAAACTTTTTCCGTTTTTGCCGGTTCCGAAGTGCTTTTCACGAATCAAAAAAACTGATTCGACCGACATCTTGTCGCCGAGTTCAGAGACAAACGGACCTTTATTTTCGCGGGTAATCATCATTTGAACGTACTACGAATCGCTGCGGCCCCGGCACTGTAATTTTCTTTTCGACGAGTCAAACAGCGTCAAACGTGAGCTTTCGACATGTCCTGCACGTTTCGCTGAAAAAAAGAAAGTTCCGGCGAGTGCACTAATGTGGCGATCGCCGCTAACTGCGATCAAAATCCCGTCTTTGAGGTTCGCTTGTGCCACGTAGCTCGAGATATCCATGTAGGTATCACAGCCAGCTCCCACCCAATCAGGACCGATTTTCGTCTTCGGAGCATTGGACAAATACCAGACACGCTTTTTGATGGTCGGATCGAGATCGGCGCCGAATTCGAAAACAATCCGAAAGGCACCTCGCGATTCGGTCACGAAATCTCGCAAATCGAGGTCGCCGCCGCCGGGGCCAAAAGTGATTTTTTGATTTCGACCGCCGAGAACGCCTTTAGTTTCTTCAATCATGTAAACCGTTAGCGGCTTCAGGTCCGTCTCGATGGTAGCTTTGGCAATCGCAGAGTCGCCTCCACCTTGGTTCGGAGTCGGCACCTGGCTAAATTCAATCCCGCCATGCAATGGCTTTTCCGGGTCGATTAGTTTTTCCCAGAGCGCGGTGGGCACTTTGATTTCGCCGGCGACACTAGCAGACGTCCGCTCATTGTAGAGCCTCGTCTTCCAGCCCGATTCTTCCTTGCAGGCTGCTAAAAAAGTCGCTGAAATAAGGAAGCAGATGAGAAGACTGCGGCCTCCGATTCGCCGAATCACTGCGGAGGACTCTTGTCGGTCTCCGACTTGGCTGCGCTATCGGCAATTTCATCACGAAGTTTTCCAACGAGAACGGAATGAGGATACAAAACGCCGAGACGTTCGATGGCACTCACTGTTTTTTCGGACGCGATCTGACTATTCACCCTAGCGACGCTCACAACCGCAGCAAGTGGTGGACGCGAACGTTTTGCAACATCGGCCCAAACCGTTTCAGCGCAATTTTTATCTGTGGCTCGTTCACATAAGCGCGCCTCAAGAACTGAAGCGATCAGCGGTGTGCCTTCAGAATGCCCTGTCTTCGTGAACTTCAGAGCGCCACGAGCTTCGTCGTCACGACCTTGAGTCATCAATCCAAAGGCACTTACTGCCTGAAGATCCGAATCGTTCATACGAGGCGACAAGCTTTCAGCCAAATACTGCTGAGCTTCGGGACGTCGGTCTGATTTGATCAACGCCATTGCGTACAGCGCTTTCGCGCCATTTGACTTCGAATGCGTCGAAAACTCACGAACGTATGTAAGAATCTGTTTCCATCGTATAGTTTCAAAATAGAGGAGCGGATCGAAGAAAAACTCTTCCGTCTGCAACGGATCGGTGTCGAGGGCCGTGCGCAGTCTCGAGTTTGATCGCTTCTTATTTCCGTCGGCCCAATCGCTCGCAGCACTCAGTGCATAGAGCTCTTGTTTCCACGCGGGCTGATCACCTTGGTCTTCAAGATCGGCCGCATTCGAGGCAAGTTTCGCGTCGCCATCTTTCATATGCAGAAGCGCGCGAAGCAATCTCGACGGAGCGCTCAAAGTAGGATGAGAGTTGAGTTTAGCTAAAGTTTGGATGGCTTCAGCTCGAAGTCCAGTCGCGGCCTGCGCGCAGCCGAGATTGAAAATCGCAATCGGACCAGAATCAGGCTCGCGAACCAACTTCATCAAAGCGTTTTGCGCTTCGAGCGGTTCATCCGACTGAAGATGAGCAACGGCGAGGGCAATTCGCGCCCGCATCTTGGCTTCCGGCGCCGTGAGCTTTGGAATCAGCTCCTCTAGTCGACGTTTCGCTGCCAATGTTTCACGTTCGATTCGAAGCTGAAGAATTGCTTGGCGCAAATCGCTTTCGAGATCGGTGTGCGGTTCGCGATTAATTTGTTCGTACAACTTCAGCGAGCGAAGGAATTCAGTTCTCGACCACGCACGATCTGCTTCCGTGCGTAGACGTCCAACTTCTTCGGCACGTGCACCCGCACGCTTCAACGGTGCGATTCTGAAAAAGTAAACGCTCGCGCAGATAACCAGGACAGCGACGAGAACGAGTGACCAAAGCGCTCTTGAAGTTTTTGAAACTGCGGTGGAAGACTCTCGGTCCGATCCGGGAGGTGCATATGAAAGTGAACTATGCACATTCGATTTTTTCGATTCCTTACCACCGCGCTTCTTGTCGACAGGGCGCTCGACTTCTCGAGCCGACGCGTGGTGAATCTTTTCAACTTCTTCTTCTGTTTCGGAAACGATCTCGGCATCCGAGATACGTCCGACGTTGTACGACGAATCGAACTTTGCGTTGGTGGCATTACCTGCGTTGCCTACGTTCGTTCCAGATTGCGTTGCACCACTGTTCGTCTTGCTTGAAACAAACTGTTGGATCGGCGTGCTGTCGTCACCATGACTTCGAGATTTGATCGTCGGTGTTCCGGTACCTTCGCCAACTTCGGTGTCGTCACGAACTGTCATCAGTCCCGTTCGAATTTCATCAACGACAGTTGCGAAAAGTGCTTCGTCACGGATGTGACGCCATCGCGATTGCGGAGAAATAATCTCGTCAATGACGACAAGTTCTTTCGAGCGCAAACGACGTACGATTTCGCCGGTAACGAATGGGCCAAGAATTCGATCACCGCTCTTTACGAGCCAGAGCGTATCCTTGCTTAATGCCGGCTTTTTTGGAGCTTGCTGTTTATCAATCGCGGTCACTCCGCCCCCTGAACAGCTAGTTTCACTTAAACGCCGTCCGGATTGAAGTCTTTATCGAGGTCTGGACCATTGGCAGGTGCTTACGAATGTTACACATCAGTGTCGGAAGTGCCGAGTTCCAGTCAACACAGTCGTAATTCCAAGCGCCTGAGCACGGCTCAAAACCTCTTCATCGCGAATTGATCCGCCTGGCTGAATAACCCATCGAATACCAGCTTCCGCAATCTTCTCCATCGAATCTGAGAACGGAAAGAATGCATCGCTGGCAAGAACGGCGTTTTGTGCGTTTGGATGATGTTTCTTCATTCGCGCAATGGCGTGATCGACGGCGTCCACGCGATTCACTTGTCCCATACCTAGACCAACCGTTGCGCCTTCACTTGAAATCGCAATCGCGTTTGAACGCAAATGCGCACAAACCTTCCAAGAGAGAAGCAGATCCGTCTTAACTTCTGTCGTGAACGAACTCGAAGTAGAGACGCCCGTCTGCGGCTTCCCTACGACTTTCCAAGTGTCCGACCAATCGCTTGTGCGATCGGCCGATTGTACGAGGTAACCGCCCGCAATCGTTTTGAACTGTCGAACCGGTTGATGATCCGAAAGTCCCGGCCACATCAAGATTCGCAGATCCTTTTTCACCTTGAGCCGCTCAAGCGCATCTTGGGTGAAGTCCGGAGCAATCACGCACTCAAGAAAGATCGACGCCATCGCTTCGGCAGTTTGAAAATCAACGGCGCGATTGAGAGCGATAATTCCACCGAAAACGCTAACGGGATCTGCGGCGACGGCTCGACGGACAGCGGTCAAAATATCTGAACCTGTTCCGACCCCGCAAGGATTGTTATGTTTCACCGCAACAGCAGTTGGAATTCGGAACTCTGTCACTGCCGCGCAAGCCGCATCGAGGTCGAGTAGGTTGTTATATGAAAGCGCCTTGCCGTGAAGAATCTGAGCGTCGTGTAAACCGGAACGCGACATTGGATCGCGATACCACGCGGCCTTTTGCTGCGGATTTTCGCCATAGCGTAATTCCGAAACCAGTCGGCCCGAAAGGCCGTTCCAAGATTCGACTTCGGTTGAAAGCGTTCGAGCAATCAAGTCGTCATAGCGACTTGTGTGTGAAAATACTTTCGCTGCGAGGAATCGACGATCTTCCAGTTTTAGAGGAGCGTCTTTCGAGTGAATGAATTCGTAATCTTTCGGATCACAAACAACCGCAAGTCGCTGGTGATTTTTCGCAGCCGAACGCAACATGCTCGGCCCACCGATATCGATGAACTCGATAAGTTCGTCGCCTTCAGCGCCTTTCGCTTTGGCAGCTTCGAATGGATAGAGATTCACGATCAGTAGATCAAACGGCGCGAGACCCTCTTTGGCTAACAAAGCTTGGTCCTCTTTATTTCCGTCGCGCCCGAGCAAAGCCATATGAACGCGAGGGTGCAGCGTTTTTACTCGACCATCCATAACTTCCGGAAATCCAGTCTGCTCGGAAATGTCGATAGCAGCGATTCCGTTTTCCTTCAGATGTTTAAGCGTCCCGCCCGTCGATACGACGCGCAGTCCTTTTGCGACGTGCGGTTTCAAAAAGTCGACGAGTCCGGATTTGTCCGACACGCTGACGAGCGCGTTCTTGAACTGTCCGACAGATCCGTTAGCGACGTGGAGGAGCGGGTTTGTTGCGACTTTTGCCGAGGGATCTAGCGGAGTGCTCATGCAGAAGACATTAGCTCGACCAAGTTCTCCTAGGCAATCTCACGACATTCGACCAGGACTTTTTACTAAAAAGGGAGTTTGGTGAGCAAAAGCTTTAGGTCGTCATTGGTGAGGAATAAACCGCCGCCAACGAACGCGCTTGAAGTGCCGGTTTTCGAGGCGAGATCTTCGCCACCGGCTGTCAGATACAATCCGCTCCAAAGGTTGAGCCGAGCCGAAGCGCGAACCTGAATGTTTCCGAAATCGAAAGTTTCCACCGAGAGTCGGAGTCTGCGTCGGAACATGTGGTAATCCACGCCTACACCGCCGGCGTTTTCCATGATTCCGCCCTTAACCGTAAGATCCCAGAAGTTTTTAGCAAACAGGGCGGTGAACTTTACGCGATCTCGGTGAGTTTTCTCTTCACGAGTCGTGGTCTCGACTCCACCCGCCGATGTGGTGGTCGTGATTCGTTCACGAGTTCCTCGGCCGTCGTCGACGATACCGATTTCGTAAAATCGATCCACGCCAGGCTGAAGTCGAAGCGAGATGTACGATTTTGCTGCACCACCATTAGCCATGATGTTGCTGTGATAATCGAAGCTCGTTTGCAGCTTGTTTCCGGTGTCGAGCAGGTTGTTGATTCCTGAAATGGCCGTGTTGAGTTCTTCCGCCGTTTCAGGATCGTTGATAAGTTTCCCGATCGTGCCTTCGCCGCGATTGATCTTGCCGGTGATTTGTTCGACGTTATCAAGCGACCCCTCGATTTTCTTCAAGCTCTTAAGCGCGTCTTTCCACGCGGCTTTGAAACCTTCAGAAGAATCGTCGTTCACCATGTTGTTAATGGTGTCTGTGGTTTCTTTTAGGTTTGCGATGATGTCACTTAAGTCATCTTTGCGTTCCGCTGATAAAGCAGCGAGATCGTTTGTCAGCTTCTCGATATTGTCGACGATGCGACCAAGCGGTTTTTCTTTATCGCCTTCGGTCGCAGCTTTGATGTTGTCCGCAACTTGCGCAATCGACTTTGTGATTTTCGAAATCTCGCCAATCAGACGATCGACGGAAGCACGGTCATCAACGACCATAATCTGATCGCCTGAACGAAGTGGCGGATCTCGTACATCGCCGCCAATGATTTCGACGAATTTATCCCCGAGGATACCGTTGGGACGAATCTCAACTCGCGCTGACTTCGTCATCGGAGTATCGCCCTTCAAGACGACTTCAACTCGCGCAACGCCATTTTCAAGTTTGATATCTTTAATTGTGCCGACAGGAATTCCGGCCATGCGTACATTCGAATTTTTAACGAGACCGCTGGCGTCGTCCATGAAGAAGTGAGCCGCCTTAGACGAGCCAAGGCCTGCCGGATCATTCGACACTTTGATGGACATGCCAGCGATGATGCCCGAAACGATCAGCACGAGGAGGCCAACCTTAAATTCGGGCGCCGAAAAAAGACCCATCTACTTACGCTCACTCACTTCGTTCGTACGCTCACTCAAGTTGCGAATAACTACTCACTTGGAAACATGCAATTCTTTGCGAACACCTTTTGAGACGAAACGCTTCACAAGATCAATATCGGAATCCAAGAAATCTTGCGGCGTCCCGTGCAACAAAATACGACCACTGTCGAGCATGGCCACGTAATCTCCGATGCGAAAAGCCGCATACAAATCGTGACTCACGACGACAGATGTCGTTCCTTGTCTAGAATTATGAGTTGAGACAATAAGATTATCCACCATTTCCGTTAACACGGGGTCGAGTCCAGTGGTGGGTTCGTCATAGACAAGAATCTCGGGATCAAGAGCGAGCGCTCGAGCCAAGCCCACACGTTTTCTCATACCGCCCGACATCTCAGAAGGCTGTTTGTTGTAGTGCTTTTCGTCGAGTCCTGATTCTTTCAGCCGCTCTCGTGCGGTCTCGATCATCTGTGCACGGGTCAAATCCCGGCGATGTTCCTTCAAAGGAAATATCACGTTCTCAATTGCGGACATATCATCAAAGAGCGCTGCGTACTGAAAAAGCATTCCAAAACTGTTACGAAGTTTTGTCAGCTGCTCGGTGTTCATGTTTGTGATGTCTTGATCAAGAATCTTGATGGTTCCCGAGGTAGGTTTCAGCAATCCTAAAATGTGTTTCAGCAATACCGACTTGCCGGTACCGGAATAGCCGATCAGTACAGTAATTTTTCCTCGCGGAATTTCGAGCGACATCCCGTTGATGACAAATTCTTTTCCGTCGAACGTCTTCTTTAAATCTTGAATAGAAATGGCCGAGCCGGACTTGCCGCTTCTCGCTGTGCGCTCAGAATCTGCACCTTCGTCGACAACTTTTATTTCCATAGTTTTATTTCCACGAGTTCATTCCGAACATCACGTAGAACGTGTTGATCACTTGGGTCAAAAAGAAGTCGGCGACAATTACCATCACCATCGACAAAACAACGCCTCGATTTGTCGCAGTTCCAACGCCTTCTGCTCCGCCCTTAGTATTGTATCCCCGATGGGTACAAATGACGGCGAAAAAGAGACCGAAGACCGCGGCTTTGAACAGACCTTCGTTGATGTGAAATGGCTCGAGCCACATATAGGTGCGGTCGAAAAATGCCGCCTCATCCATACCCAACAATTTGATACAAATGAGCCAGCAACCGAACATCGCCGCGAAGTCAAAGATGCCGGTTAAAAGTGGCATCACCAAAACAGCGGCAACGAGTCGCGGACTAACTAGATATTGAATCGGATTTACACCCATCACTTCGAGAGCATCGATCTGCTCTGTCACGCGCATGCTGCCGATTCGCGCAGTCATCGCACCGCCGGCTCGCGCGGCAACAATGAGTCCGGTTAAGACCGGACCAAGTTCGCGCGTAATGCCCATTCCTACCGTCGGACCGACGAGAGAAACTGCATTCACGATTTTAAATCCCAAATAAATTTGGTACGCGAGTGCCATTCCAGTGAACAATCCTGACATCAAGATAATGCCGATAGATTTGTTCCCGATGAACTCCATATGAATCATGAGTTCGTGAAACCGAAACGGTCTTGTGGTGAAAAGTCGGAAACCCTCGGCGCCGAACTTTGCGAGTGTGCCGACGTCGACGATGAGCTGCCGAAACTCACTTGCGATCCACAAGAAGAAGCCGTCGAAAGCCTGATTGAATCGGTCTCTCAATTCTAAATACCGACCCAGAATGCCTGAAGGTTCCGGAGGGCTCGGCGGAGGTTTGCTTAGCGACTGATCGTTCACTTCTTCAAGAGTATCTGTCTGAAGCCTCGTCGTCGACATAAAGCCGTGGAACCCGTTCGCTGATCCCGGTGAAGATCTCGTAAGGAATCGTCTGAACTCGTGTCGCCAATTCGTTCACCGTTACCGAAACCCCGCCTACAGCACCGATCAGCGTGACAGTATCGCCAATGCTGGCTGCCTCGACTTCGGTCAGATCACACATGAAATAGTCCATACAAACTGTTCCAACGACCGGAACACGCTGACCTCGAACGATCACGAAAGTCGTTCCCGGCGTGTTCGAGAGCCCACGTCGATACCCGTCCGCATAGCCGCATGGGATGACGCCGATGCGGGAATCTCGTTCTGCTCGCCACCGAAGTCCGTAGCTGACGCCTCCACCTTTTGAAACATCTTGAATAAGTGTGATGCGACTTAAAAAACGCAATGCGGGTCGAACACCTAACGTCGTGCCGTGTACGGTGTCCGGCTCGACGCCGTAAAGTGAAAGTCCAGGGCGAATTCCAAGATTTTCATAGGAGGAATCAAGTTTTTTCAAACGAGCAATCGCCAGCGTTGCACTCGAATTCGCGACATGACTTTGAAATCCATTAAGTCCTGTCGAACGAATCTCTTTTTCTGCCTCGCGGAATTGACTCAATTGCTCGAAGGACTTTCCACTCGTCGCATCGAAATCTTCAGCATTCGAAAAGTGAGTACAGACACCCTTCAGCTGAACAAAGCCTTTCGCAGCAAGTTCCGCTAGACGCGCTGACATTGAAGATACCGAAGACAGCGAGATACCGAGTCGATTCATTCCGGTGTTGATCTTCAAGTGAACATCGATCGGCCTCAGCAATCGCCCGGCGGCTCGCCTCTTTTCAATTGCAGTGACGAGACTCTCTAGGTTTTCGCGCGAACTTAAGACCGGTGTCAGGTCATTCTCAAGCATGACCTCGGCACCCGCCGTGTCGAACAGTCCGAAATGAAGAACGCGACCAGCGTCGCCGTTCTCGCGCAACTGAAGTCCTTCTTCAATAAGACCAACGCCAAGATTCTCGGCGCCCTCGCTTCTTAGCTTGTTGGCGATGACAATGTCGCCATGTCCGTAAGCATTTGCTTTTACCATAGGGCAAACGAAGGCACCACGCGCGACGGTACTTTTTAAAATTCGAAAATTATCGGCAATTTTTCCGAGATTGACCACTGCGACCGTGGGTCGGTGCTTGGAACTTGAAACGCTGATCACGACTCACCTGGCGTCAGCACCGGCTCAAAGTCCGGCTGGAATCCAAGCGGAACTTCGGACACCATGACACGAATTCCGCCTTCACCGGTCGAACCTTTTTGCAACGCCGACCACGCTGCCGCCAATGCTTCGTCCATCGCGGTCATCAGTCCATCCGCATCGCCACTGAGACGCGGATATTCAGCGACGCCTGCGCGCGCTTTCAGTTTCGAAATCTGCGCGGATTCAAGAGCTGGTAACTGCAGTCTTTCAATCAAGCGGCACATTCGATCAATAACTCCGACAGACTCTGCAACCGACGTGTGCGGCATCAATACCGCGAATCTACCGCGCTCGACACGAGCCACGTAATCCGTTCCTCGAAGTGCCCGTCGCAATGTCGCGCCGACCACTCTTAACACCGCCTCATACGACGCGCCAAGTTTCGCTTCGAGATCCGTTCCTGAGTTTTCGCCTATTTCAATTGCAGCGGCTGACAACGGATGGCGCAAACGGCGCGCGCGCATACATTCAAAGTCGACGGTTTCAACGAGTGCCTTTTTATTAGGAAGTCCTGTCCCGCGATCGACTCTTTCGAGTGCATGGCGATCACGTACAGCTTCAAGACGAGACCACGTAAGGTCGAACAAAAACGATATTGCTTCGAACTCGTCTTTTCCGCTCGGCTCGACATTTTCTCCTATGAAAATGAACAACCCCGTTGGCTCCGAAGGTGTTCCGTGCAGTAACGCCGTAAACTCATTTGCTTTAAAAACATCGCGTACGAATTCTCGCATCGGTGCAAGACCGGCGACGTTTCGAAGGGATTCTGTGCTTTGTACAGGAAATCCGAGCCCCCGAAGTCGAGCATCATTGATTCCGGTGAGCTGAGAAACGACGAATGAACTGCGGATGGAAACCCATCGCATGTAAATCACCGGCCGATTATCGATCACGCGCGAGAATGCCGAAGCTGCCGTAGTTAAAACTGAGTCAAGGTCGCGAACGCGAGAAAATTCCTGAACAGAAGAGTAAAGTCGGTCGCGCACGGCGACCGGATCTTTCGAATCTTTTGGTCGCGCTTTTTCGAAACGATCTTTCCAATGCTCAGTTTCGAATTGAAAAAAGAGCCGCTTGCACGCACGGTCGACAGCAAGCTCTAGCGCATTCCGACGAGTCGCCGCTTCTTGATCTTCACCTGGAAAACTCCAGACGTCCCAGACGGTCGCTTGCGGCTGAACGTCTGGATTTGAAAATTCGAGAGCGAGATCGCGCGCTCGCTGCAAGGATTGTAAATCGCCTTCAGTGTGATGAAACAAAACTTGAATCTCGCGGCTGACCGCGCGCAATTTGATCGCAGTCGCGCGCGCCTCGGCGACCGGTTCAATTGCGACGAGTGCCATGTGCGGAGGTTGTGCATCGGCGAAACTTGCTGCGGAATCTGGTGCGGCGGCGATTTGAACGCTGCCGAAGCCGAGTTCAGTAAGCAAATCCAACATCAGCTCGCGGCGACGATCGTCGCGATCCACGATCAACACGTGAAAATCGCGCCGTTGGTTCGCGGCTGCTGTAGAAACTCCTGGCGGCACTTCTACCCCCGACGAATCGGTCGGATACCGATCGCTTCGGATTTGGCAGCGTCATTAGCTGGGACGTCTCGTCCAATCACTTGTGTTGGCTCACTGACAACTGTTCGCTCAACCTGTGAATCGATCTCGGCGAGTTCGCCGAGTCCAACTTTTCCATTATCAAACGACCATGCCTCGTCTTCTTCGTCATCTGCACCAAAGCGTGGTGAAGGAGGAAGCGCACCGGCGTGCTCGGCCGACAACGGAACTTTGCCGCCCAGTGCGTGTGCGCCCTCTTTCGCGAAGTCGATAAGACCATGAGTATTGAGAACTGAATTCGCGGTCTCTTCGAACATTTCTACTTTGACCGGGCGTTTTGCAAAAGCGTCGCGTTCACTCGCAAGAACTGGCCACTGCAGGGTGACCGTTGTTCCATCGCCCGGAGCGCTCGAGATTTCGCAGGTACCGCCGTGCGCCTGCACGACGGATCGGACTGTCGCAAGACCAAGACCGCGCGCTTCGGGATCTGTGAAATGTCGAAAGAATGGATCGAACGCTTGTGCTTTGGTTTCGCGATCCATGCCGACACCATTGTCGACCACGGTCAGCTTCACATGATCGCCGGCATCGTCGAGCTTCACGTTTATTTTTTTACCCGCTCGCCCTTGCAACGCACGTTGCGCATTTTTCAAAACCTCTTCCAAAACTTTTCTAAGAGGCTCTTCGCGTCCATGTATCAAAGGCACCGAAGCGGTATGCGGCCGCAATGTGATGCCCTCTTTTTCGAACGCCCCTTGGTGCGCCTCGACGACAGATGAAACGAGTCGATTTAAATCGGCGCGTTCGTCCTCGGTTGGTGCGATCGAATTTGTCGACAGCTGACTGAGATCGTCGATCATTTCCTTCGCTCGGCGAACGTCTCGATCGACCGCAGCGATGTGTTCACTGATTTCATCCATGATGTCCTCGGAGGGCTTGTCTTGAACCTTCACTTTCACGAGTTGAACGTGCGCCATCGCCGCTAACAACGGCTCTTTCATCGAACGCTCGAGGCCCGCAACGAATCGTCCAATGAACGCAGCGCGATCCACCGCGATGTTCGCCTGCGACACCGCGAAGTCGGAAGGCAATTTCTCGGACCGAACCGCACCTGGTTCTTCATTTTTATTTCGATACTCATCGGGAAGGTCGAGCGTATTGGGACCGTGTTTGTTGCCCATCCGGGCGGCATTGGGCCGACCGTTGCCGAGGTCTGCGAAAGCTCGTTTGATAGGTTTGAACGTCAGCGATTTTGTCGCAATTCCGGTCGCCGCGCGCGGTATCAATCGGGCCCCCCAAGCGAAAACTAAGAAGAGGCCGACAACTAACGCAAGCGCACCAGTTGTCAAAGCAGTGCGACTAAAACTTTGTCCACTCGCCGCAGAAATCATTTCAGGTGTCGACATGACGACATAAAGATTCGCGCGATCGACCTGCTCAAATGCGGAAAATACATTTCCGCCCTGTGGCACAGTGTATCGAGTCGTTCCGGCAGAAGATCTCGCCGAAAAAACCTCTTTTACAGACGGGTCATCTTTTAAGAGTGAACCAACCATCGTTTTATTCGAGTGAGTTGCTGCGTAACCACGGCTGTCGATAACGAACGCAGTCGATGTCGAACCGATGAAGTCTTCCGTTGCAGAGAGCAGCGGATTGCGGCCGAAGAAGCCAACGACTACCGCGCGACCACCGGTTCCCACTTGCACCGACTGATAATCGGTTCCTTCGGGAAGCGCCGCCGACGAAGGCCGTGCTGCTCCATTTGCAGAACTTTGCGTTTCGACACTCACGGCGAGTGCCCAGATGGGACGGCCAGCGCTATCCGAAAGCCGTTGCCAGTGAATGTCGCCTTCGCGAATTCGGTCGTAAGGAAGACTTTTGAGTAACGCGACTTCTTGATCTAAATTTAGCATCGCCTGCGTACTTTGCAGTTGAGAATAGAGCGGACCTTTTTCGATCCACGAAAGTCCCCATTGCCCGCCAACGGTTGGCGTTAGCAACGAGACAATTGCGAAGTCACCAAAGACACGCGCGCGACCGGGCCCAAGCGCAGATCGAGTCGCTGCAAATTGAATGAGGCGAGCTTTGTCTTGCGCGAGGCGAAGTTGAATAACTCTGCGAAGTGGTGCGACCTGTTTTTGATTCGCGTCCGCAAGGAATTCGATTTTGTCTCGTTGAACTGAGTCGCGTGTTTTGAAGACTATTCCGCCAACCGCGATCGTAACGGAAACAATGACAATCGCAGCCGCGACAATGAGCGGTTCCTTCGGGAAGCGACTCGATTGCGATGTGTAGCCAGAAGGTTCTGCCATGAAAGTTTTAACTCCCGGGAATGATTCTTCTTTTTCATTCTCCAACCCCATTCTGCTTTCCCCTTCTCGCCCGCGGCAAGACGTGTGTCGGGGAGGCCCTCTGCGTTGATCTAGTTCAGGACCTAGGGCGAGCCCCAAAGTCATATCAAGCGGGTGACAGGGCTAATCACTAAGCCTAGAGTCCCTCGGAATGGAATCGAAGACCGCTGGCGTCCCTCATGAAATGTGCGATTTTTTGGTCATCGGCAGCGGACTCGCTGGCCTGGCCTTCGCGCTGAAAGCGTCTAAACATGGACGCGTTGTCATTCTCTCGAAAGCTCAAGCGCCGGCGACAAACACATCGATGGCCCAAGGCGGAATTGCTGCAGTCATGGGCGCAGACGATAGTTTCGATTCGCATATTCGCGACACTCTGACCGCGGGTGCGGGACTTTGCCGCGAAGAAGCTGTTCGTATGGTCGTCGAAGCTGCGCCCGGAGTTATCAGCGAACTCATAAATTGGGGTGTGCACTTCGATGTCACGGGTCCAGACGGAAAAGCAGATCTCACTCGCGAAGGCGGTCACAGCCATCGACGAATTCTTCACGTTCAAGATCACACGGGCCAAGACATCCACGCTAACCTTCTCGCGGTTGTGCGACAAACTCCGAATATTGAAATCAAAGAAGAGCATTTTGCGATCGATTTGATCATCACCCCTTCAAACTCTCCTGCGGGACGACGTGCTGTTGGCGCTAGAGTTTTTGACCGCACAAATTGGAAGAGCCTCGACATCTTTTCTCGCGTAACGATGCTCGCCACTGGTGGCGCAGGAAAAACATATCTTTACACTTCGAATTGGTCCGGAGCCACGGGTGACGGAATTGCGATGGCTTGGCGCGCAGGTGCCCGAGTCGCGAATCTTGAATTCATGCAGTTTCATCCGACATGTCTCTATCACCCTGATGCCCGAAACTTTTTGATTACCGAAGCGATGCGCGGTGAAGGCGGCGAACTGGTCGACGCGACTGGCGATGCATTCGCAAAACGTTATCACCCACTCGGGGCACTTGCTCCGCGCGATATCGTTGCAAGATCGATCGATGCAGAAATGAAACGTACAGGCGCCGCCTGCATGTTCCTCGATATTTCGCATCGACCGGCCGAATATCTGCGCGAACGATTCCCCGTCATCTACAAGCAGTGCTTGAAGTACGGAATCGATATTACGAAACAACCGATTCCGGTCGTACCCGCAGCTCACTATCTCTGTGGCGGAGTCATCACCGACCTTAACGGACAAACCGACCTGCATTCACTTTTTGCCGCTGGTGAAACTGCATGCACGGGCCTTCACGGTGCGAATCGACTCGCGTCAAATTCATTGCTCGAGTGTCTTGTTTTCGCCGATCGCGCTGCCACCGATATCATCGCGAATCTCGATCAATACCCGATGCCGGAAGAATTCGACAGCGAGTGGTCGATGGGTGCTAAGTCCAACGGGACTGTGCAGACTGAAGAACAGGTTGCGATTACTCATATGTGGGAGGAAATCCGCCGCCTCATGTGGAACTACGTCGGCATCGTTAGATCAAATCGCCGACTCGACGCCGCTCGTGCACGGATGAGTCTCATCCTCGACGAAATAAATCGGGATCACACTTTGAAGTTGCACCCCGACGCTATCGAACTTCGAAATATCGCAACGATTGCTGATCTCACGATTCGTTGCGCTCAGCTTCGAAAAGAATCACGCGGCATCCACTGGAACACCGACTACCCCGACATGTTACCGGGGCAACCGCAGGACTCAGTCCTTACACCATAGGATAGTCCGAATGTGCTCGCAGACGTGCGAGCACCAGCGTAGCCGGTAACTCGTTAGAGTTTAATTTCTCCCGTGTCCCAGTTCTGCCAGTACTTGATGCGTTTGCCTTTAACGCGAATCATGACGATGCCGGGTGTGTCGATGCCGTCTTCGAACCATTGTTCGAGACTGTCTTGCCAATGATCTTTCATTTGTTGGCGGTCGCGAATCAGTTCGGCTTCGCCGACGACCGAGATGAACAGTTGTTTATCGCCGGTGAAAGAGAGGTTCACTTCGGGGTTCGCCTCAAGCTCTTTAACGACTTCCTGTTTATCCGACGAGAAGAGATAACTGTTGCCGTCGTATTCGACGTCGCCATTGGTGCTCATCGGACGGCTCGCGAGCTGTCCACCTTCGGCCATCGTTGTCATCATGCAGTAGTCGATGTTGCGCATTTTCTGACTGATGTCTTCGAGCTTTGGTTCTGCCACAGGACCCTCCTTGAAAAATGAAATTCACGGGGATTTTATCCCCGCGATCTTCGATGTTTCCAATGTAGAGCAATGTCTAAGCCACGAGCGGAAGAGAAGACGTTAGCGGAACAACAAGTAGACGTCTGAAGATTCCCCAACAGAACCGCAGTCGAGGGATGAACCTCTGAACAAGATTTCTTTGTTTTTAGTCATGTGGCTGTACATGTTGATTGCTTTGAAAGTACTGGTTCCGCCTTCACCGAACGCATGCCAATCGTCGACCGGCTGACCGTCTACCATTATTGGTCCAACACCTTTACCGCTGTATGGAAGCGCGTCGGCGGTTCCGGAAGCCCAGAGATTTGACTTCGTCAAACCTGGGTAAAGCACTTCGACCAGGAAGTAATTGTCGACATAGATATCGGCGCCACCGAACGAATCGCCCGCAAGCACGACTTCACGATCGCCTTGAAGAATGAAAGACACGAGTTTCGAAGCCAGAACGTAAGGAGGAGCATTGCCTTCTCCGCCGTGATTACGCGAAACAATGTCGCTTCGACGCGCGCTAAACGATTCCGATGGCGCGAGCTGAACTTTGCTGACAAGTTTCACGTAGTAACAAACTTTTCCTTTTCCATCGGCGTTGACGTTGCGAGGTGGAATCACAAATTTCGAGGAAGGGACCTCGACGTAAGAATCGCACGTCGCCGAAATCGCCACACACTTGTAGCCATCGTAAGTCTCGCCCGCAGGACATGCGACCGTCAGCGCATCACATTTGAGAGTCATTGGATTGAATTTTTCGATCGCGCTGCAAGTGAGGCACGCGTTGCCGACGTCATTTGATCCCGCTGGGCAAATGCAGGAATTTGCGACCGACACTTTTGGTGCCGGGCATGATGCGGCCACACCGGGCGTACCGATGGTCGAACCCGTTCCCGGAGGAGCTGTCGCAGAATCGTCAGAGTCGAGTGTTCCTCCACCCTGCGATGCCAAAGTTTCTCCGGCTTCGAACGCAACTCCGCTGCTGCAGTTTTGATAAGAGACCATCAACAGTCCCAGGAGGAACGTGAATCGCAATGCTCGAACGCGACTCTTTGTGAATAACTGTCTCATCTTGTACCCCGCCCCAAAGTCACGTTTGCTCAACTCAGTTCAATCTTGAGACTTTGAAATGCAAGGGTCTCTCCAGACGAGCGGAAGCATGGGCCCCGAAAGTTCAATAAGTTGTCTATTGGACAGGTGCTGTCGAAAACTTTGACGATTTGCGAGGAGGGTTTAAGTGTTCGTGATCACAAGCGAAGTCGGTCTATTTCGTCGCTGCACCTAACAATCTTCACGATCCGGTAGGAACTTTCGTTTGCATCACATCACAGTCGTCGAGATATCCACATTTTGCGCGCTGATTGCAAATGCGTATTCATCCTCTCAATTGTTATTGGGCTTGCTCTCGGCCGAGTGTCCGGCCGAGAGAAAACGACGATTAGTTTGAAGGAAAAACGTCTAGAGTTTTGTCTGCAAATCTCGCGCGTGCTCGAGATGCTGAGAGACCGCAGCTCTCGTTTTTTCGAGATGCGCTCTTATCTCACTGTTCTGCGCCGATGGGATCAGCGTGTCGTCGAGAGTTGAAAGAGCTTTCTCGTGCATCATGATTTGTTGCTTCACATAGGCGCGGTCAAAATCGGCCTTCCCTTGACGCTTCAAATCTCGATTCGCGTTCTTAGAATCTTCGTACAACATTTTTGCCGTATCATTGTCTTCAGGATTGATCTTGTTTCGTTTCGCTAAGTCTTTTGTCTCGCGCACGTTCTTTTCATGCTGATCGACCATCATCGCCGCAAAGTCTTTCACCGCTTTGCTCTGTGCATTGCTCTTCGCAACTTTTCCAGCATCGATTTCACCTTCGTTAATCGTCAGCAAAATTTTTGCGATCTGTGTATCGGGAATCGCACTCGCCGATGGCGGAGTTCCTCGCGTTGTTGCACCCGATGTCGTTCCAGTAGTGTTGCTCGTCGGAGCCGTTGTCGGTGCCGTGCCCGTCTGTGCTAGCGCAGCAGTAGTACCTGCTGCTATCGCTGCTGCGAACGCGACAGTTAGTCCGAGTCGTTTATTTGTAAGCATAAGTTTCTCCTTTTTCCGAAAGGAGTTTTGCAATTCTTTGGCCAAGCGTCGCTGCTTGCCCTAGCGACGCCTACAAGTTTTGGCGTAGCAAAGATGGAATGGTCGCGCGCACGAGTTTACGAATTGGCAGTAACGCTGCCAGAACTGTCGCGGCTGCAGGCAACAAAAGCGCCTGAGCATAGTGGGTAGTTAAAATTATAACGAACACGCGGAATGTTCGCGTAATTCCAGGCCCTGGCGGCATCAAGACTCCATTGCGAAGAATCGAATGCTGAATCAACAGCGCCAATAGAATTCCACAAGCGCCGCCCAACAGTCCGAGAAAGGCGCTCTCGACAAGCAGAATTGAGAAAACGCGTGTTCGAGTTTCACCGTTCGCGCGCAACGCACCGATCTCGCCGGAACGTTCAACCAAACCGCTGGCTATAGTATTGAAAATTCCAAGCGCAACAATCAGCAACATGATGATGCGAATAAAGGCGAACTGCGAATTTAAGAAAACGACGGAGTTCCCGTAATATATTCGATCCAGCTCTTCAAAAGATTGCGCTTCAGCTGCTGGCAAGGCCGCCTCAGCAGCGACGTCGACGGCTGGCCACACTTCAACGCCGCCAGTTTCGAGTGTAAATCGCTCGACCCGCGTCGTATCAAGTAGGCTCTGTGCGGTCGCGAGTTCCGTTCGAAAGAACGTGCTGTCAAACTCGTTCGATCCGGTGTGAAAAATTCCGCAGATCTTCAATTCGACGCCATTGAGTTGTCCATTTACCGTTTGCGCCAAAACCGTAATCGTATCGCCAACCTTTGCGTTCAGCGAAGTCGCGAGGCCCTTACCCAAGATCACCGCTGTCTTCGGATCCTCGGCACGATCGAGATCTGTGCCCTCAACGAAGTTCATCGCCGAGAAAAACTTCGCTTCGCGTTCGGCGACGACACCTTCACCGCGGCCGGTGAGATTAATTCCACCCTTCGTCAAGAAGGCGTAAAAGGTGACCCGAGGAAATACGTTTTTAATTTGTGGAATCGCACGCAGCTTCGCTTCAACTTCGGCTGGGTTTTCAAACCACATCCTCCATGGTTCTTCGACTTTTTTGTCAAGGTAACCGCGCGTGAAAACTTCGCCGTGTCCGTAACGAACGCGAATTGTGTTCTCACGATACGAGCTGAAAATGCCTTCGTTGAAACCCTGAAAAATGAGAAGACCGGCGGCACCGAATGCGACCGTCAAAAGACTTGCAAACGTGCGTCTGCGATTTCTGAACAGGTTTTTCCAGGCCAGTTTTAAAATCGGAATCATGCAAGCTTCCCACGATTGAGCAAGTGAACTTCTTGCGCGTAACTAACGAGATGACTGTCATGAGTCGAAAATACGAAGCTGACGTTTTGTGTACGTCGCAGTTCCTGAAACACTTCGACAATCGTGTCGGCCGTTTCCTGATCAAGGTTCGCAGTCGGCTCGTCGGCTAAGATAACTCGCGGTTTTTTGGCAAGCGCCCTGGCGATTGCAACCCGCTGTCGTTGACCGCCCGAGAGCTCGCGAGGAAGTTTATTTTTGAAGTCGATGAGTCCCACCTGCTTCAAAACTTCTTCGCCCCGTTCGATAGCAGCCTTAGAACCGAGGCCTAGTGCTGGCAAAAAGTAGGTCGTGTTTTCAAGAACCGAAAGTGTCGGGATTAGAAAGAAGCTTTGAAATACAAAACCGAGATCTTTTAATCGAAGCTGCTCAAGACGTGACTCGGAAAGTTCAGCGACGTCATGCCCGCAGAAAATCAGACTTCCGACCTTCGGCTTTTCGAGAAGACCCATGACGTTGAGAAGAGTGGTTTTTCCACTGCCACTTGGTCCGACAAGACAAACCATCGCGCCATGAGCAATCGTGAGATCGACACCGCGAAGCACGGGGCCTTCGCCATAGTCGAATTCGACGCCTTTAACTTCAATGATAGACGTGATTGCCTTCAAAATACCTCGTTAATTCGTCTTGAGGACGACGCCGAACAGGATTGAAAGCGATGTACCTGGTGAAGCCATAAATTTCAAATCCGTTCTGAACCACAAGGTATCTGTCGTGTGCATCATCAGGCCGGTTCCGATGTGAAGCCCGGTCTCGGTCGTGCGATCTGACGCCGTTGCAGGACGATAGTAGTTCAAGTCGAGTCCGCCGTAAAAAAATCCGACAAATTGATCAATTGCTGGAAGGTCGGCGCGAATAGATGCGGACAACGTCGTGAAGTCCACGCCCTCAGCGTGAATGTTTGAAAGCCCAAATTCTAGGACGCCCACATTTGCGGTTTTAATGCCGTAACGTCCGCCAAAGATCGGAAGAATTTCTGTAACGCCGTCAATTTGGTTTGGAAGCATACTGCCGAGGTAGAGCGAGATTTCACTGCCGTCGGCCGCGCCGCCCTCTTGAGCCATGACTCGACTTGTCCAGAATGTCGAACAAAACAACAACAGCAACCCGATGATAAGACTACGCATGCGTAAAAGAATAACGCATCGGACTCGTCTCACCAAGCCTTGACCTCGTTCCCTCTACGAACGGACAATTGAAATGCATGATCAAGCGAATGGAAGGCTATTTTCAGGGTGATTCGGAACCGATCGGTACTACGGGGGCGGCTGCAGGCGCGTCTTCTGGGTCTCGTTCGCAAAATGATCTTTTTTATCAGTCATGGACTGCACCAGGTGCACGCGCGACCTTAGTCCTAACTCATGGAATAGCGGAACATTCGGAAGCTTATCATGAAGCGGCGGTCGACCTCGTTCCACGCGGTTTCGATATTTATTCATTCGACTTGCGCGGACACGGGAAGAGCGATGGTCGGCGCGGTTACATCGATAGCTTTCAACGTTATTCGCGCGACTTGGATCGTTTCGTTCGGTACCTGCAGGCGGGACCGCTAAAAGATTCGAAACTTCCGCTCGTGATGTTCGGCCATTCGATGGGCGGTCTGATCACTCTTCGCTATATGGTCGATAAGGGTCTTGGAGCACCAGCGGCCGCGCTTGTCCTTAGTTCTCCAGCGCTGGGTATTTCGCTTCCGATTTCACCAATGAAAGAATTTGCAGCATCGACGCTGATGAAGTTTCTTCCGATGGTTACGCTTCCGAACGATATTCCATATGACAAGCTGACTCACGTCGAAGCTCGGTGGAAGAAATATCCAGGCGATGTACTTCGGCACGACAAGATTTCGCCTGCGATGTATTTCGGAATGCTCGAAGATTTCGAGCGGGTCAATGAAGGTGCAATGAAAATAAAGTTGCCGACTTTGATTGTGGCCGCTGGTGATGAAAGAATCGTCGATCGTCCCGCCATCGAATCTTTCTTTCCAAAAATAGGTTCTGAAAAGAAAAAACTAATTATCTACGAAAAATCTTATCACGAGATTCTGAACGACATCGAACGCGATCAAGTGATCGAAGACATCGACGCGTTCCTAACTCCCGTCATTAAATCTGCAGCCGAACGAGGTACGAAATGATTCGCAAGGTAAACCAAGCGTTTTTAATTCTCGCATCTCTGATTGCCGTCTCGCTCGTGGTTTCATGTTCATCGATGGATTCGAATCCGAACGAATCAAACTCACCGACAGCGTCGAGTCCATTGCGGGCTGAAGGTCCGTTCAATATCAACGTTCCGAAAGATCACACTTTGGTCATCGATGAGAACTCGGCCGGTGATTCACAGTTTGCAGGCCTTTACAGCACGTTCGAATTGAAAGCGACGATCCTCAATACTCCGGTGCGCGAAGCGATCATTCGCCGGCAGAGCGACTACTACCAGTGGGACAGCGCTCAGCAAAACACCGAGCGTGAAAAAGCGCTTCAAGAACTCAACTCACAGACGGATGTCTTTTTAAGTTTTGCGACGCCGGATCGAAAGAACGACAATCTCGCTGACAAAAAATCCATCTGGAGATTATTTCTAGATGTCGGTGGACGACGTTATGTAGGCCAAGCGAAAAAGGATCGACGCCTCATCGCGGAACTTCAGTCGCAGTTTCCATTTCACACGCGCTGGAATACGCCCTATTTGCTGACGTTCCCGGTTTCGACCACTGCCGTTGAGACGCAGCCAATGAAGCTGACTGTAACAGGTCCACTCGGAACACGTGTCCTCGAAATTCGTCCGACAAGCGCGCCAAGTTCTCTCGGCGCACCAAGCCCCGCGTTGAACGGAACGTCTATCGACTCGAATTCTTCCGATGGTCAGCCGACCGATCCCATTTCTCCGTAAATACTTCTTCTGTAAACGGATAGAGCGCGCACAGGAAGACTTCTTCATCGGCGCTCGCGAGCCCACTCGCGACAATCGCTTCGGCATAATACTTCAGTTGTCGCAGAGCTTTGTCTTTATAGGACGAGTCGCCCGTTTTGTAATCGAGGACCCAGAGTCGTCCTTCGGGGTCGCGACCCCACAAATCGATTTGTCCATCGACCGCATACTCACCGCGAACATAGGTGAAGCTCCACTCGACTTCCCCCGAAGCGAGGATCGAACTTAAGCCCGGTTCCTTCAGAGCAAGTAACCACCGCAGCGCTTTGCGCGCGCCCTCTTGTTCTGCTTCCACAAACCAACGCGCGATTTCACGCCCCATCATTTCTGCATTCTCGGCTTCATCTCGCGCATCATCCGGCTTTGCCATCTCGAAAACGCGATGAAGTCGCGTTCCTCTCGCGGCAGCAGCAGCCATTACGAGTGACTGCTTACTTGTCTGCGCCGGCGATCGCTCGGACGTTTTCAAAAATGACGCTGCTTCGTCTTCCATCTCGAGAAGTCGACTGACAGAAACGCTTGCGAAAACTTTCTCGTCTCGTTTGCGTTCGACGCTTCCCCATGGAACTCGAAGTTCTGCGAGGCCGATCTTGGTGCCGAACTGTGTGCCCGAGGCGTCGACCCGAGACACCGTCGAATAATTCGGGTGAACACCGATTTCTCGAGACAAGTGGAAATAAGAAAGAAAACTTTTTGGTTTCGGCTCGCCGGTCGCCGAAATGAAAAGTGATTCGCGCGCGCGAGTCATCGCGACATACAGAAGTCGTTTTTGTTCTTCGACACCCCAGCCTGCCAAGATGTCATTCCACTCGCGTGCGAGTGGCCCTGCTGCGGACCCGCCGTCGTCATCGACCGAAAGCCCTACGCTCCAGAGACGTTTTTGTTCGTGCAAGACGAATTCGTTCGTCGTTCGACCTCTGCCCGCAGGATCCCCTAGGAAAGGAAGAAAAACATGATCAAACTCAAGACCCTTTGATACGTGAATTGTCATCAAATGAATACGATCGGGTTTCGCTGCGGCCACAGCATCTCGATCGTTCGATTCGTTGTCGCTGCCTCGATCGCCACCGCCAAGGATCTCGTCGTTGAACCGTCGAGGAACGAATCCGGCTTGTCGTTCGGCAACCGAAAGTTTTGAAATAAATTTGAGAGCGTTTGCTTCGCGCCTTCCGCTCGGATCCAAAACTCCACACCACGAAAAGAAATCGCAGCTCATAAGCATTTCACGAAACGCTTGCACGAGTCCGCGCTCTCGAGCCGCGATCAGACCCGCTTGTAACGTTTCAATTTCGTGAAGGTCCTTTGTGAGCGACTGCTCCTTTTCGAGAACGTTCCACAGTGAGGTTTTTCGATGGTAGCCCTTCACCAAAATCGATTCATCAATCGGGAACCATGCGGTCCGTGCAAGGTGAATAAGGTTCTCGTCGTCGTGTGGATTCGACAGGAAGCCAAGCAGCGCGCAAAGATCTGAAACCTCGAGGCGGTCCGAATAAGCACCGGCCGTATGAACTTGAAAAGGCAAACCTCGACGTCCAAATTCTCGAGCGACAATCGCGAGGTCTTTATTCGAACGACTCAAAACGGCAATCGATGCGGGCGATGCTCCTGCCGTTAAAAGTTTGGTCACTGCATTCGTAACCTGCTCGGCCTCAAGACGCCTGAGATCGTCGATCTTCAGGTTTTTGATCTTGCCGGTTTCGTCGGTATAGTTCGCCGGCTCCATAGCTAAAAAAGTAACTGGGCCCAATGGACTTGGCCGTGAAGCCGCTCGAACTCCGAGGTTCTCTTGGTCCGCTCGTACCGATGTCATCGATTGGAAGTCCGAGCCGAGGTCCGAGACAGCTTGGTTTACAAAGTTCATGACCTTCGGGTGCGATCGGCGATTTCCAAGGAGTTCGGTTTTTTCATGAGTTTCGGCGACCGCCAATTCTTCCCGATCCAAAAATACATTGGGCCGTGCACCGCGGAACAAATAAATGCTCTGTTGGGGGTCACCGACAACAAATTGCGGGCGACCCTTCGCAAGCGCTGCAATCAACAACACCTGTCGAGGTGACGTATCTTGGTACTCATCGATCAGCCAATGATCCCACCCCGCCGCATAACTCTCGGCAGACTTCGGAGACTTGTGAATAAGTTCAAGCGCCAACAATTCAAGATCTTCAAGTTCGATGAGTCCGGCACGAAACTTCTCTACGCGAAGTGCCGTCGAAAATTCTTCTTCGACAGCCGCGAGCGCCGCATTCACTTGTGCAAACTTCGTAAGGGCCGGAATTTCACTCGTTAGATCGTTGATCGTTTTTTCGAAACTCTTGATCGGATCTTTCCATTTTTTGCCTGCACCGAAATCAATTTTGATTTTCCCGCCGTTGGTGATGCTTGGCTCTTCAGCGATAAGTTCGACCAGGCTCTCGACGCGAAGATCGGCTGCCGTTGCGGACCGAGCACCTGCGATCAATAAACCCAGCCACTCGACAAACGGTGTCCATTTTGGATCGGGCGAGTGCAAAACGATTTCTTCTCGCAACTCAGCGAGTTCACTCGAAGCGTCGTGCAGCAGAAGAGCCATCGAAGCGCGCAGGTCTTCGGCCGTTGCCGGTCGCGCAGGTTTGTCAGAGTTCTCGAATTCGGTGCGAATGCGAGAGACACGCTGAAGCAATCTTAGCGCGGTCGAGAAGTCGAATTCATTCATCAACTCATCGACGGCAGCGGAACGCACCGCTGATTCATCGGCGGCGGGAAACAATATTCGTTTTCCCACCCGGCGAACGAGCGAATCGATTTCATCAGCACCTCCGACTCGAAAGCCAGGCTCGAGTCCAATTTCGGAACCGAACGAGCGGAGGAAAGAATCCATCACTCCATGCAATGTCGTGACGAAAAGCTGACTGCGAGAAGTTACAAACGGAATGAGTTCTGTGCGGCCTTCACTTGCCGATTGCAGTGCGGACTCCATCAATCTCACGCGCAATTCTTGCGTTGCCATGCGAGTAAACGTCGTGACGACGAGACGTGGAAACGCACCGTCGTGGTTCTTCGTCCAATCTTCAGCGATTCGCATGACCCGTTTAACTAGGTTGTATGTCTTGCCCGCGCCAGCGCCGGCACGCCAAAGTGAGTTTCCGATAGGTTGTTCGTGCAAGTCGCGATTTTCCTGGTTCATAGAAGCTCCAAATGTGGAGCGCGGCACGACGTACGCCAACGACACCGTATACAATCATTTTGATCGGCAGGTTCCGGAAGGAAAGCGCCAGTCTCGAGCCGTTCGTTGACCTGGCCGATCGTTTCTTCGAGATCGGCGAAGGCTTGATCGAGATCTTCCCGACTTTGCCCGTCGTTTTTTCGTTTGAAATCGAAAATGTCTTCGTTGCCTTCGCGAAGGCGGAAGCCGTTGCCCTTCGAACGATCGCGAATGTCGTAAATAAAAATCCCAGCGAGCCTCGATGCCGCGTCCGTTGGCGCAATCGCCGAGGCTTGATTCCAGCCGGCGACCCAGCCCTTTTCGATAGCGTAGGCGTAGACGAGTGGCTGCCAGAAGTGTTGTTTCTTCCACTGACTAAAATTTTGCGCTGTCGCCCGATTTTTATAGTCGATCAAGATCAAGCGACCGTCGCCCATTTGGTCAACCCGATCAATCGAACCCGAAAGTGCGGTCGCGAACGCCCCGATAGTTCCGTTAATAGCGACTTCGGTTCCGATCGTTTTCATATCGGGCCAGCGACGACGTTGCTCCTGCTCGAAGGACAGCATCCATCTCGCGGTCTTCAAAAGTCGGCGCCGAAGCGAATGCCACGCTTGCTCGGTGCGAACAATTTTTGGTGAAACTCCGCGCGGGGACGATTCTGCGCCCTTGCGATCGTCGAACTTTTCTCGTGCTTCCTCGATCACCGCTAGCAGTTCATCTTCAGAATGCTCACGCCACTGCCGTTCACCGAGTAATTCAAAAATTTTATGTTGCAGTCGACCGTGTCGCGAATTGTCGGCGTCAAGATCGAGAACTCCATTGTCTCGCGGAGCAAGCAATCGATCGAAAGCAAATCTTAAGGGACATTTCGAAACTTGATCGATCGTTGTAGCCGAAAGTTTATCGATCAGACCGGCTCCAAAAGCCGGTTGCGGAGCAAGACCCGTTTCGCGCATCGTACGTTCTCGCTGCGCGCGGGACCCAACGATACCCGACTCGCGCGTTTGCATTTGGTCGAATCGAGTATCGAGCGCAACCGAGATTTCCGGTGTTACAGAATTCACGGCCCATGCGCCCGATATCCACGACCACGAAGGTGTTTGTACAGTTCCACCGACATCCGCGTCGGCAAACAGTAAATGAGTTTCCGTTCGAGGCTGAGTCAATATCCAGCGCGCCTCGAATTCAACACGCTTTCGATCTTCGCCATCTATGACGAATCCAGTACCGCGCTCGATCGAACGCAAATCGAAAGTGTGAATGACGGTGCCATGTTTCGATCGAAGTGCGCCTTCATGGAGTCCCATGATCATGACATGTGAACATTCGACGCCTTCGAGCGAAGCCAAATTCAAACAAGAAATTCCAAACGGATCCGCTGGCAAAACTGAAATTTCGGTTCGAGCAGCGAGTTCGCCCAGGTATCGGGCCCACTGAGTACAATCGAAAACGATATCCGGCGGACACTCTTCCAGTACAGTTTTGAAAAGCCGAATCGCGCGCCCCTGATCGTCATTTTCACGAAGTACGGCGAGAGCTTTCGCAAGAAACTGATCGCGTCCGATTATTTCGGACTCGTTCCAACGTCCGCGATCTTGGTACTCAGTTTTAAAATACTTTTGCAGGTCTACCGAAAGCTCGAGATCCGCAGCTTCGTAAACACGCGAGAACACCTCGCGGAAAGCGCTGAACGAAAGTGGTGGACTCGCTTCCCCGAAGAGGTCGACCTCGAGATCTCGGGGTTCTGGAATTCCAGTGCGAATTCTGAGACGAGCCAACCAGCGCATGATATCTGAAAAAGAATGCAGCATTGAAACCACAGGCTTGTTTGCCGGAATTCCTTCGATTTCTAAATGCAGTGACAAAACCGGCCAATACGATTCTAGATCCGGAGCCGCAATCGAAATCCGCGACGGCTCTATACCGAGATCGAGCCACTGGCGCACGCGCGCCACGGACTCTTTCACTTCGGCCGTTCCCGACGGTAAGCGCTTGTAAATAACCGAAGCCATTTCTTTCGCCACGAGAGGCTTTAATTCTGCAAACGAGACTTTTACGCCGCGCGATTCGGCTTCCTTCACCATCCAGTCGACGGCAAGTCGCCCATCCGGATAATCGGTCTCCCAATCTGGCGTCGGTCGAAAAACCGTCACATGCTGAGTCTTCGCGATCTCGAGCAGGAGATCCGCTTCAAGATGCGAAAGTTCCGCGCCGAGATCGATCGTCAAGGATCTATCTATGACGTCGCCGAGTTTGTCTTTCACGACGGCAAGTGCCCCTGGAACCCACGAGGACGCGCAGAGACGGTCATCGCGAAGTTCGCGCCACACTGCGAGTGCGGTGGCGTACCACTGCTGCCAACGCGCTTTCGATTCGACATTCTCTTCTTGCTCGAACCAATCATTGAATGAAACACCGGCTGTCGGTGAAACGTTTTCCGCAGCTAAAATGGGCAGCAATTGTTTGATATATTCAAAAACCGTTTTTGCAGCGCCCGGCGCATGCAACCAAGGTTCATCGCGCCTTCGCAGCCGTGCCGCAATCGCGGCCGAAACTAATTCCTTGGAAACGATTTGCAGATCCGGTTGAAGACGTCTTAGAGCATGCGTCCACAATTCGCTGGCACGTAAGACCGCGAGCCCCTCGGCAAAACCATTTTTTTGGAGAAGGCGGCGTTGCACAGCGAGTTTGCTTCGAACATCCGCAACGACCCACGTCGATTGAAGTCCCGTAAAACCTTCGAGGAGTTGACCTCGATCGCGACTCTCCGAAATCCTGACAACGTGAAGACCCGCGCTTGGTTTAGGCATGCGGCAGTCTTGCTTAAGGAGGGCGGGAAGTCTACCCGACTTCCGACTACGAAATTTATCTGCGTTGCTTCAGACGTCGTTGACCGCTGCTTCCGGTGCTCGATCCAGAAAGTTTTGAAAACGAAAAGAAATCGCCATCAAGTCCGAGCTGAATTTTCATTTGCACCATGTAGCGACGATCTTCGAGCTGTCCTGGATATTCTCCAAGTTCGACGCCGTACGTCGCCGCGTCGATAACGAGAACGCCCATATCGAGGCCAACACCCGCCGTATAATAACCTTGGTTGAATCCACCGCGAATGGCGATGAGCGGAAGATCGAATTCAACTCCGAAATGCAATTTCTTGCCTGTCTGAATATCCGCGCGATCCATGTAACGATAGTCGAATGATGGAGTAATATTGAACAGCGGCGTGTCGATGACGATCGATGCGCCCAACGTCATGTCGGGTTCTGCGCGCGGCGGACGTGCTGTTCCCTCGTCATGCGTAAATTCGGTATAACCTAGATTGCGTATCGTGAAAGCAACAGTTGGTCGAATCGGAGATGGAATCGTAAACATCGTTCCAAAATCGAGACCGTAACCACCACCGCGATTTTTCAAACGCGCCTGAAGTGCATCCATATCTAATGAAGAAAGCGTAGCAGGTCCGATCGGAAGATTTGTCCCTGTGCGATTGACTCGGCGAAAAGTAAAACCCACTGACCAAATCGTCGGGATGACGTCGACGGCTGTTCCCACCGCAACACCGTAATCAAAAACATAATTTAAATTCATCTGCGGAAACGCAGGATTACGCAAATTGATGCCGACGTCGCCATTCGAAAAAGCGGCGATCCCGAAATTGGGAACGACGAAAGAAGTTTTTGCTCCGCCGCCGAGCCATATCGATTTTCCGTAAAGACCGTTCAGTTTATCTGCAAACGTTCCGCTGTTTCCAGCGATCGCCGCTACTTCAAGTGCCTGC